>NZ_JAIOTY010000004.1 GCF_019931275.1 Nitratidesulfovibrio sp. SRB-5
GGCGCCGGCGACAAGCTGGTGGAAATGGCCATCCGCACCGCCAACGGCCGTAACACCGCCGCCGAAGTGCTGGGCCACCGCGAATTCGTCCTTACCCGCCTGTACGAAAGCGCCTAGTCTGTATGCCTGCTCCCCTCGTGGACGACCACGGGGGGAGTTTTCCCTTGGTATCTGGGACTGTAGGTTTATAGGTCAACAAGCCCGGCCTTCCTGGCCGGCAGGAGAAAGGCCATGAAGAACCGGTGCTACAGCCTCCGTAACGTTCTTGCCATTGCGTTCCTGTGCGTCGCCATGCTCTGGACCGCATCTGCCTCCGCAGAAGACAAGTTTCCCTCCAAGCAGCTCACCTACGTGGTGACCTTCGATCCGGGCGGTCAGTCCGACCGTGAGGCCCGTCGCCAGCAGAAATACCTGCACCAGATCCTGGGCCAGCAGATCGTTGTCGACTACGTGGTAGGCGGCGGCGGCGCCGTGGGCTGGAAGGAACTGACCCGCACCAAGCCCGACGGCTACACCTTCTACACCATCAACACCCCGCACATCATTCTGCAGCCCATGCAGCAGAACGTAGGCTACAAGACCGAGCAGATCGTGCCCGTGGCCATGTTCCAGAGCACGCCCCTCGGCCTTGCGGTGAATGCCGACAGCCCGTTCAAGACCATTGACGATCTGCTGGCCGCGGCCAAGAAGGATCCGGGCGGCGTGACCATCGGCGGCTCTGCGGCATTCTCCGGCCACCACATGGCCACCCTGCGTCTTGAAAAACTGGCGGGCCTGAATTTCAGCTACGTGCCGTTCACCGGTTCCGCCCCCCAGATGACCGCCATCCTCGGCAACCATGTGGATGCCGTGTTCGCCAACTCCGACGACCTCGTGCGTTTCAAGGACAAGCTGCGCGTGCTGGCGTTCTCTACCGAGCAGCGCTTCCCGCACTTCCCCGACGCGCCGACGCTGAAGGAAAAGGGCTTCGACATGGTCGACTCCATCGACCGTGGCGTGGGCGTTCCCGTGAACACCCCGGCCCAAGCCATCGCCACCCTTGAAAAGGCCTTCCTGGAAATTGCCAACAACCCGGATATCCAGAAGGAAATGCGCGACCAGGGTTTCGTGCCCCTGTCCATGGGTCATGAAGCCAGCGTCGCGTACATCAAGAAAGTGACCGCCGAGTACACCGAACTGGCCAAGTCCATCAAAAAGTAACGCGCACACGGGGGGCAGGGCCGGTAGTGCCACCGGATCTGCCCCCTTATGCATCCGAAGAGGGGACATTCTATGCGGACACTCCGCTCTGCCGACATCGTGAGCGGCATATTCATCTGCCTGTTGGGCGTGGCCGTCACCATCGCGGCCATGAACATTCCGGCACTCATGGGCGAGCGACTGCCGTCCAAGGCGCTGCCGCTGCTGTGCGGCGTGCTGACGGCTATCGGCGGCGTGCTGCTGGTCGTGCGGGCCATAAACTACAAGGGCGAGGAAATTCCCGTCGACTGGCCGGCCGCCGACGGTTGGCGGCACATCATCGTCACCCTGGTGGCGCTGGTGGTGTACATCGCCGTCATCAACCTGCTGGGCCTGCCCGTTGCCAGCATGGTTTTCGTCGCCGTGCTCGTGCCTTACCTCGGCATGAGTGTTCTCGCCGGGATTCTCTCCGGCCTCGGCACCGCAGTGTTCATCTACCTCATGATCCACTACCTCTCGCTTAGTTTCCCGCTCGGCGTGCTGGGTTCATAGGAGAGTCCGCTCATGTTCTTCTCATTCGACTTGCTGTTCCAAGGGTTCGTGGTAGCCATGAGCCCGGAAAACATCATGTGGGCTTTCGTGGGCTGCTTCATCGGCACCCTCGTGGGCGTGCTTCCCGGCATCGGCCCCTCCAGCGGCATCGCCATCCTGCTGCCCCTGACCACCTTCCTGCCGCCCACCCCCGCCATCATCATGCTGGCCGCCATCTACTACGGCGCCATGTACGGCGGCTCCACCACCGCCATCATGGTTAACATCCCCGGCGAGGCCTCGTCCGTGCCCACGGCACTGGACGGCTTCGAGATGGCAAAACAGGGGAGGGCAGGCGCCGCACTTGCCATATCGGCCATATCATCGTTCGTGGCGGGCACGGTCAGCCTGCTGGGCCTGACCTTCTTTGCGCCCACCCTGGCCAGCTTTGCCCTGTACTTCGGCCCGCCCGAATATTTCGCCCTGATGGTCATGGGCCTGTCCCTGGTGGTCAGCCTGGCCGGCAAGGCGCTGTTCAAGGGCCTTGTCAGCGCCATCCTCGGCCTCACCGCCGCCCTTGTGGGCCAGAATCCCCTGACCGGCGTTGCCCGCCTGACCTTCGGCTCGGACGAGCTGATGGCCGGGGTCAACTTCATCAGCGTCATCATCGGCCTGTTCGCCCTTGGCGAAGTGTTCTGCAACGTCGAGCAGCGCATCACCTACATGCTCGACAACCGCAAGGTCGAGTGGATGCCCAAGTGGGCCGACGTGTACCGCTGCCGCTGGGTCATGCTGCGCTCGTCCATCGTGGGTTTCTTCATGGGGCTTCTGCCCGGCTGTTCCCCCGCCGTGACCACCTTCGTGGCCTACGACATGGAAAAGCGCCTGTCCAAGAACCCCGAAAGCTTCGGCAGGGGCGCCATTGAAGGCGTGGCCGCGCCCGAAGGCGCCAACAACGCCACCTCCAGCGGCGGCTTCGTGCCCCTGCTGGCCTTCGGCCTGCCCACCGGCCCCGCCCTTGCCGTGCTGCTGGGCGGCCTGATGATGTACGGCCTGCAACCCGGCCCGCTGCTGTTCCAGTCCGATCCCACCTTCGTGTGGGCCATCATCGCCTCCATGTACGTGGGCAACCTGATCTGCCTGCTGCTCAACCTGCCGCTGGTGGGCATGTGGGCGCGCATCGCCCTCATTCCCTTCCCCGTGCTTGGTCCGCTGATCCTTGTGTTCGCGGTGCTTGGCGCGTACAGCATCCGCTTCCTGCTGTTCGACGTGTGGGTGACCCTGGCCTTCGGCGTCGTCGGCTACCTGATGCGCAAGCTGAAGTTCCCCATGGCGCCCCTGGTGCTGGCCAGCGTGCTGGCCCAGATGCTGGAAACCTCTCTGTCGCAGTCCCTGCTCATGTCGCGCGGTTCGTGGATGGTGTTCTTCTCCCGTCCCATCGCCTGCGTGTTCATGGTGTTGGCCATCGGCTCGTTCGTGCGCGGCCTGTGGGTCCAGTACAAGAGCGGCGAAGCCGAGGCCCTGGCCGACGGCGACGATTAACCACCGCTCCCGAAACGCCCGGCGTGGCGCGTTGTACGTCACGCCGGGCGTCTTTTCGCCGATCATTTTCAAGGAGAGAGTCAGATGATGGACGTCCTGTTTCCCGGCGGCATAGCGTTTACCTGGGAATTCTTGAGCGCGCTGCTCAGCATCGTGCTCATCGACCTTGTCCTTGCCGGGGACAACGCCGTGGTTATCGCACTGGCGGTACGCAACCTGCCTCATCGGCAAAAGATGATGGGGATCATGCTCGGTTCCGGCGCGGCCGTGCTGCTGCGCATCATCCTTACCTTCTTCGCGGCCAAGCTGTTGGGCCTTGCCTACGTCAAGCTGGTGGGCGGCGCGCTCATCCTGTGGATTGCCGTCAAGCTGCTGATGGAGAGTGGCGGCGAGGAAAAGGACTGCCATGAGTGCAAGGGCCTGTTCGACGCCATGATCACCATCGTGGTGGCCGACCTCGTCATGTCCACGGACAACATCCTGGCCGTGGCCGGCGCGTCCAAGGGCAGCCTTGGCCTGCTCATCTTCGGCCTGGCGCTCAGCATTCCCTTCGTGGTGTTCACCTCGAACCTGCTGTCCACGCTCATGGAACGCTACCCCATCATCATTACCATCGGCGCGGCTGTGCTGGGCAAGGTGGGCGGCGAGATGATCGTCACCGACCCGTTCATGCATTCGGTGCTGCCCCAGACCGCGGTGGTGGAATACGGCGCCATGATCCTGGGGGTTGCGCTTGTGCTGGCGTATCCCCGCCTGCACCGTGCGGTGGTGCGCAACCGGGTTTCCGATGACGGTTGATGCGGTCCGGCGCGACGGGGACGTGATGCTGTTGGACGTCCCCGCCGCCCTTTGTGCGCCCGATGCCCGGGGTGGGCCGTAGGCGCCTTCCGCTCTGCCCCCGTCGTGCGTGTTCCCGTGCTGGTACCGCGCGGCGGGGGTTCGATCTTTTCGGGCACCCCGTTGCGGCAACATTTCATGCGAGAGGTTTCGTTCCATGCGCATCGACCTGAAGTACGGGCACGGCTACGTGCCCCTGGATTTGCCGGATTCCGTCCACGTGGACGTGTTCGAACCGAACCCCGTGCAGCCGCTGGCCGATCCTCTGGCCGCCCTGCACGCCGCCCTGGATGAACCGCTGGGCTGCCCCCGGCTGGAAGACCGCCCGGCACCGCGCTCCGTGGCCATCGCCGTGCCCGACGAAACGCGCCCCGTTCCGGTGCGGCTGCTGTTGCCGCCGCTGCTGGACCGGCTGTTTGCCGCGTATCCGACGCTGAAGCCGCAGGACGTGGTGATCGTGGTCGGCGGCGGCCTGCACCCCCCGGCGGACGAGGCCCAGCTGGCCCGCGTCCTGCCGGAAGACCTGCGCGGCTGCCGGGTGGTTGCCCATGACGCCGAGCACTCCGGGCTGGTGCGGTTCGGCGCCACCACGCGCGGCACCCCGGTGGAGGTCAACGCCGCGTACGGCGCGGCGGAACTGCGGCTGGTCATCGGCATGGTGGACGCGCACCAGTTCGTGGGCTTCACCGGCGGGGCCAAGGGCGTGGCCATCGGCTGCGCCTCTGCCGCCATGATCGAGGCCAACCATCGGCTGATGCGCGATCCGGCGGCCACGGTGGGCGCCATAGACACCAACCCCGTGCGTCTGGACCTGGACGAGGCCGGTGAACTGGCCGGGGTGGCCATGGCCGTCAACGTGGTGCTGGATGCGGCCAAGCGGCCGGTGGCAGTGCTGGTGGGCTGGCCGCCGCTGGTCATGCGCGCGGCGGCCAAGGTCACCGCGCAGGTGTACGGCCTTGCCTACGACGCCCCGTATGACATCGTCATCGCCTCGTGCGGGGGCTCCCCCAAGGACCTCTGCCTGTACCAGGCCCAGAAGGGGCTGAACACGGCGGTGCAGTGCGCCGCGCGCGGCGCGAAGGTGCTGCTGGTGGCCAAGTGCGACCAGGGCATCGGCGACGAGGTGTACCACGACTACGTGCGGCGCTTTCCGTGCGCGCATTCGCTGAAGAAGGACTTCGAGTCCGGGGCGTTCCGCATGGGCGCGCACAAGGGGTTCCTGTTCGCGCGGGCCACCACCAGCTTCGAGGTGGTGGTGCATTCCGACCTGGGCCCGGACCGGCTGCGCGAATGCCTGCTGACGCCCGGCGACATGCAGGAAACCGTGAACACTTGGCTGGCGGGGATGCGGAATCCGCGCGTGGCCGTGGTGAAGAACGCCAACTCTTCGTTCTTTTACCGGAAATAGATTCCTCGCCTGCCTCCTCCTGAGGCGGCGGGCGGATTCCGCATGGCGACCGGATCGGCCCTGAAGGGCCGTCACGGCAAGCCGGTCGGGAAAACGCCGGGCTCGCAAGGGCCCGGCCCATACGGAGTCCGCCCGCCCTGCAGGCGGCAGGGGCGCGGATTGCCCGGCAGTCCGCTTCTGTCCGCACGGGGGATCTGCGGTCAGAGCGCGTTCCCGGGGCCGTCCGGGGAGCCCGGTACATCCCATGCAGCGGTGGCATCCGCAGCAAGCAAGGCAACACAGGCAGGTGCCTGCCCGGGGGGGCGGGGATGACCGGGGTCGGCAGCGCCCGCATGCATCGAACCTGCAAGCAAGGGGGCGGGACAGCAGTCAGGCGGGGCCGGTCCGCGCGGACCGGTAGAGCGCTCCTGCGGCGGCCTGTTGGCTCCGGCGGGGCGTCGGCGGAACAGCAGACACACTCCGGAGGGCAGCATGCTTCTGAAGACCAAGCTTTATCTGGGTTTTCTTGCCGTACTCCTGCTGACGGTCGTCGTCGGCGGCATCGGGTGGCGGGGAATGCACGACATGGTCAGATATGGCGGGTACGCCACTGCCATCGAAACGGGCATGCGCCGAATGTCCTCGGCCGAGGCGTCCATGGGGCGCTACATGCTGCTCGGCGAGGAAGCGCAGGCCGACGTTACAGGCCAGCACCTTGACGGTGCGCTGTCCATCGTCACCGAAGTCATGGGCACCCTGAGCGAAGAGTGGGCCGCCGCCGACGGCAAGGCCCTGGTGGAGAACCTGGAAAAGTTCAGGACGGCCTTCGGACAGCTGGTTTCCTCCACCCAGGAAATTTCGGTCATGCGCGAGGGCCTGGTGCGCAACGCAGAGGCCGTGCAGGCTGCTGCCGCCAGGCTTGAAGAGACGCTTTCCGCCTCCATGCGGGCTGCGCCGGATGCTGCCCGCTTTGGCAGCTACCGGCATTTGGCCGCGGCCATGGCGGGCTTCGGCACCGTGCGGGTGCATGCGGGCCAGTTTCTGGTCCAGCCCGACAAGGATCTGCGGCGCAAGGTGACCCGCCATCTGTTCGAAGTGCGCAAGCAACTGGAACAGGCCGGAGAGGGCCAGCTTGATCCCTCCGTGGCAGAGGCCCTGGGGCAGTTGCAGGGGCTGGTCAACGATTACGGCATGGCTTTCGGTCTGTGCGCGGGCACCATGCAGGCGCGCTTTGCCGCGCTGGAGCAGCAGCGCCACGTGCTGGAGGCGGCCCAGGCGGCAGCCGGAGAGGCCCTGGCCCACGCCGGAGAGGCCCTGGCCGCCGCGTCCAGAACGGCCACATGGCTTCTGGCCGGGGTGGCGCTGGCGGCAACGTGCGTCGGCGGGGTCATCGCCTTTGTCCTGCCGCGCGGCACCGTGCGCCAACTGGGCAAGGACCCCGGTGAACTGGCCGCCATCGCCCGGCGGGTCACCGAGGGCGACTACGACATTGATGACGGCAGCCCCCGCGCAGGCGTATACGGTCATATCGTGGACATGGTGCACTCGCTGAAGAAGCACCTTGCCAGCGCGGAAGAGGAATCGCAGCGCGCGAGAGAGGAATCGGAACGGGCCCGGCTGGCCATGCAGCAGGCGGACGAGGCCCGCATGGGAGTAGAAGCGGCCAACCGGACCATGCTGTCGGTGGCGGACGAGGCCCACGCCATTGCCGCGCGCATCGCCGCCGCGGCGGAAGAACTGGCCGCCCAGGCCGAACAGGTGGGCGCCGGGGCAGAGGTGCAGCAGCAGCGCATGGCCGAAACCCTGGCCGCCATCACCCAAATGAACGGGGCCGTGGCAGAGGTGGCCGCCAGCGCCGCCGCCACCAGCCTCAGTTCCGACGATTCGCGCCGCAACGCGGAAGAAGGCGCGCAGGTGGTGGCCCGCACCGTCACCGCCATCGAGAAAGTGGCGTCGGGATCGGACGCGGTGCGCCGCAACATGCAGGAGCTGGGCGTGAAGGCGGAAGCCATCGGCAAGGTCATGGAGATGATCGCCGACATCGCGGACCAGACCAACCTGCTGGCGCTGAACGCGGCCATCGAGGCGGCGCGGGCCGGCGACGCCGGGCGCGGCTTTGCCGTGGTGGCAGACGAGGTGCGCAAGCTGGCCGAACGCACCATGCAGGCCACGGCGGAAGTGGGCGGCAGCGTGCGGGGCATTCAGGACGTGGCCCGGCGCAACGTGGACGCGGTGGAGCATTCCGTGGCGGCGGTGGGCGAGGCCACCCGCTCGGCCCGTGAATCGGGCGAGGCGCTGACGGCCATCGTGCGCATCGTGGGTGACTCCGCCGCGCAGGTCAACGGCATCGCCACGGCGGCGGAGCAACAGTCCGCCGCCAGCGAACAGATCGGGCGCACGGTGCAGTCGGTCAGCGACATCGCGGCGGAAACGGCGGGCGGCATGCAGCAGTCGGCCGTGGCCATCCGCGAATTGTCGGAAATGGCCGCGCAACTGGAACAGGCCTTGACCCGCCTGCGCGCGTAGGATGTGCCCCCGGCGGGACTTTTCGCCCGCCGGACCGACCCGAAGGGCGCGGAGCGTGCCCGTTACGCGAGCCTGCAAGCGTTGCCCCAGCCAGGGGTGAGCCTGCGAACCGCACGGATGGGGACGGCAACGATACGGGCACGGTGCGCAGGGTGGTCGAAACTCCGCCCGCCACTTCGGTCGAATGCCGAAGAGCATGCTTCTTTCGTGGCAGGCTTGTTTTCCCTGCCAGCGAACGAGAATCCTGCCTTGAGGCCCGCGTGGATCCTGCCCTTGGCGGGGTCGGCAACCTGGCGGATACTTTCCGGATTCAACCTGCCGCAGGAGCAACCATGAGCGTGATCCTAGGGCCCGACGACCTTGCGGCGCTGTGCCGCACCGTGCTGGAGCGGGCGGGCGTGCTGCCCGCCGCCGCATTTTCCGTGGCGGGGGCGCTGGTGGCCGCAGAGTGCATGGGCATACCCTCGCACGGGGTGGCCCGTTTGCCGCAGTATGCCGACCAGGTGGCGGCGGGCAAGGTGCGTGGCGATGCCGTGCCCCGCGTGGAAAAACCCCTGCCCGCCACCGTGCGCGTGGATGCCGGGTGCGGCTTCGCCTATCCGGCGCTGGAGGCCGGTCTGGACGTGGCCGTGCCGCTGGCCCTGCGCATGGGGTGCGCGGCGCTGGGGGTGACCAATTCGCACCATTGCGGGGTGGCCGGGCTGCACGTGGAGCGGGCCGCCCGGCAGGGGCTGGTGGCGCTGCTGTTTGCCAACACCCCGGCGGCCATGGCCCCGTGGGGCGGCAACCGCGCCTCGCTGGGCACCAATCCGCTGGCCTTCGCCTGTCCGGCGCCGCCGGAAGATGCCCCGGAACCCACGGCTGCCGCCGGTGCCGGGCCGGAACACGATCCGCTGGTCATGGACCTTTCGCTCAGCACCGTGGCGCGCGGCAAGATCGTTGCCGCCGCGCGCGAGGGCCAGCCCATTCCCGCGGGCTGGGCCGTGGACGCCCACGGCAGCCCCACCACCGATGCGCGGGCCGCCCTTGGCGGCATGCTGCTGCCCTTTGGCGGGGCCAAGGGCGCGGCGCTGGCGCTGATGGTGGAACTGCTGGCGGCATCGCTCACCGGCAGCAACCACGCGTACGAGGCCTCGTCGTTTCTGGATGCGGCGGGCGGCCCGCCCCGCACCGGGCAGTGCATGCTGCTCATTGCGCCGCAGGCCTTCGGCGCCGATTTCGCCGGGCGCGCCGCCGCGCTGCTGGGCCACGTGCTGGACCAGCCTTCCACTCGCTTGCCCGGTGCGCGACGTTTCGAACTGCAACGGAGGGCGCACCGCGAAGGGGTGGCCATACCGTGGTCGCTGCACCAGGATCTGCTGCACCGCGCCGGGGGGGCGTGAGCGGGTACTCTCCGCCCTGAAAACTTGCGGCGGTGAGGCGACCGCAACGCCGACTCCGCCGTATGCGCAAGAACGGGCCTTCCCCTTGGGGAAGGCCCGTTCCGTGTGTTCGCATGCGGCGCGGGCGTGCGCCCGTCCCGTGGTGTCCCGGCGAGGGATCAGGAAAGCTTGGTGCGGTAGTGGAAGTTGGTGGTCACGCAGCGGGTGTGGCGCAGTTCCACGGGGTTGTCCTCGATGTCCATGGCCACGCGGCGGATGGCCAGCAGCGGGTGCCCCACCGGGATGCCGAGGCGCTCGGCGTCGACCTTGTCGGCAGCCACGGCGGTGATGCTTTCGTCCGCCTTGGCGATGGTGACGTTGAACCGCTTCTGGAAGAAATCGTACAGCGTGTTGGGCAGCGACCCCACGGGAATGGACTCGACGCCCGGCATGCGCGAGCAACTGAGGGTGATGCGTTCGTTCAGCAGCGGCACGCCGTCCAGCGAGCGCACGCGCTCTATGCGCAGCACCGGCGCACCCAGGGCAATGTCCAGCGCCGCCGCCTCTTCGGCGTCGGCCTTGGTGTGGGCGGCCCCGTACACTTCGGAAATGGGCAGGGTGCGCCTGTCCTCGCAACTGACGATGCGGAAGAAGCGGAACAGCGCCTCGTCCGCGTCGAAGGTGGCCACCGCCGTGCCCTTGCCCTGGTAGCGCACCACGCGGCGCTCCGCGGTCAGCTCGTTCAGCGCCTTGCGCAGGGTGCCGTGGCTGACGCCGTATTCTTCGGCCAGCACGGGTTCGCTGGGCAGGAAGCTGCCCGGTGCCCATTCGCCTGTGGCAATGCGGCGGAGCAGCGATTCCTTGACCTGCTGGTATAGGGGGTTGAAGGCGGGCTTTACGGGCATGTGCATCTATGGGTGCTTCCGGAAGCCGGGGGCTTCCTGTTTCTGGTCAGGTCTTGCAAAAAATATAAGATAACAGTCTGGCGATGCGCTGTCATGCACCTATCCGAGAAACGGGCGCAAGACAAGGGGGTGATAATGAATCAAGCAGCCAGACGCGCGGCGTGGCGGGCCTTTCGTTGATGCTGGTTGATCGGGCAGCCGCCCTCCCCGTCATGGGGCGGACAGGCGGAGGGGCGCCCGTGCGGTGCAATGCCGGTAAAGTGCCAGTGAAGTGGCGGAGGCGTGACGGCCCGCCCGCCGTCGTCAGGAAACCTGCGTCTCGATGCGCAGGCCGTATTTTTCGATCTTGGCCAGCAGGGTGGGGCGCGAAAGCCCCAGCAGGCGCGCGGCACGGGTGCGGTTGCCCCCGGTAAGGTGCAGCGCCTCGCGCACCACCAGCCGTCCCACGTGGTCCATCAGCGAATCGAACACGTTGTCGCCGTCGCTTTCGCTGAGGGTGCGGCGGATGAGCTCCTGCATGGTCTGGTCGGCGGCCAGCGAAAGGTCGCAGGCCGGGCCTTCGCTGCCGGGGCGCACGCCCCGGCTGGCCTCCAGGGCCTGCTTCAGGTCCGGTTCGCCCAGCGGCCCCCCACGGCTGAACACCAGCGCCTTGTGCACGGTGTTGCCCAGTTCGCGCACGTTGCCCGGCCACGGCTGCGCTTCCAGGTAGGCCAGCGCCTCGGGGGTGATGCCGGGGTTCGGCATGTCCATCTCGCGCGAGAAGCGGGCCAGAAAGTACCGCGCCAGCGGGGGGATGTCCTCGCTGCGTTCGCGCAGGGGGGGCAGCCACAGGGTGACCACCTTCAGCCGGTAGTACAGATCCTCGCGGAAGCGCCCGTCGGCCACGGCGGCCTCCAGGTCGGTGTTGGTGGCCGCGATGATGCGCACGTCCACGGGGATGGGCTGCCTGCCGCCCAGCCGTTCGATCTGCTTTTCCTGCAACAGGCGCAACAGCTTGGCCTGGATGCCCAGCGGCATGTCGCCTATTTCGTCCAGGAACACGGTGCCGCCGTTGGCCTGCTCTATCTTGCCCACCCGGCGATTGGTGGCCCCGGTGAAGGCCCCCTTCTCGTAGCCGAACAGTTCGCTTTCCAGCAGGGTGTCCGGGATGGCCACGCAGTTGATGATCAGGAACGGCTTCTCGCCGCGCAGGCTGTGCTGGTACACGGCGCGGGCCACCAGTTCCTTGCCGGTGCCCGATTCGCCCCGCACCAGCACCAGGGCGTCGGTGGGCGCGGCCCGGCCGATGGCCTTGTACACCTGGTGCATGGCCCGGCTGGTGCCCACCAGGGCCTCGCCCAGCGTCTCCTGCCCGGTGCCGTCGTCGCCGTCGGCCACCATGTCCACGCGGGCGCGCATGCGGCGGCCCGCCTCCACGGCCTGCTCGATGAGCGCGAGGATGTCCGGGATCTCGAACGGCTTCAGGATGTAGTCGAAGGCCCCCAGCTTGGTGGCCTCGATGGCGGTCTCGGTGGTGGAATAGGCGGTCATGATGACCACCGGCAGGCGGGCGTCTATCTCGCGGATGGCGCGCAGGGCGGTCAGGCCGTCCATGCCGGGCATGCGCACGTCCATGATCACCAGTTCGGGCAACTCTTCGCGCACCAGCTTGATGCCCTGCTCGCCGGTGGAGGCGGCGCGCACGTCGTGGCCTTCCCCGGCCAGCAGGCGCTGGAAGCTCTGGCGCAGTTGCAGTTCGTCGTCGACGATCAGGATCTTAGCCATGAGTCGTCCTTGCGGGCGGGCAGCACGATGACGAAGGTGGCCCCCTTGCCGTGCGCCGAATGCAGGTGCAGCCAGCCGCCGTGCTCCTCGAAGATGCGCCGGGCGATGGGCAGGCCGAGGCCGGTGCCTTCTTCCTTGGTGCTGAAGAACGGCTGGAAGACTTCCTCGCGGATGTGCTGGGGCACGCCGGGGCCGCTGTCCGCGATGCGGATGACCACGGCCCGGCCCAAGGGATTGATGATGCCCTTTTCTTCCGTGATGTCCAGCGTGCCGTCGTAGCCCATGGCCTCGCACGCGTTCAGGATGAGGTTGACCAGCGCCTCCTTGAGCTGCTCCGCGTCGCCGTCCACCACGGGCAGGCGTTCGGCCCGGTGCACCGCAACCGCCACGTTGAACGATTCCAGGCGGTGCTTGAGCAGTTGCAGGGTCATGTCCACCACGTCGGACGGGCTGACCGGCTGCATGCGCAGGCGCGGGCGGCGCGAGAATTCCAGAAAGTTGGTGACGATGGCGTCCAGGTGGCGGATTTCCGCGGCGATGACCTCGAAGTCCTCCTGCTGTTCCTTCTGGTCCGGCCCCAGCTTCAGGCTGCGTTCCAGCGCGAACAGGCGCAGCTTCACCGAGGTCAGCGGGTTGCGGATGGAATGGGCCACCCCGGCGGCCAGCTTGCCCACCAGGGCCAGCTTTTCGGTCTGGCGCAGGGTTTCGTGGCTTTCTTCCAGCTGCACCTGGGTGCGGTGCATGGTGTCCAGCAGGTGGCGCAGGCGGCGGTCCAGCACCTCCACCTCGTTGCCGTAGGCGTCGGCATCCTCCAGCCCTTCCAGGGCCAGGCGGCGGATGGGCCCCAGCACCTGGCGGAACACCACCACGGCCAGCAGCCCGGCCAGAAACAGCACCAGCAGCATCAGCCCCAGGGCGTCGGTGGCCGGGTCCGCCGTCCAGGTGCCGAAGGGCGTGGGAAGGGACAGCCGGCCGCTGGCCATGAGCAACGGCAGCGCGGCGGCAGCCATGGACGTGGCCGCCAGCGCGGCCAGCAGCAGGCCGATGCGTACGCGCAGGCTGGGGCGAAAGCGCACCACCCGGGGCAGTATCCAGTTCACCATGGCGAATCCGTGGGCCAAATGTGAGGTTGCGGTACCGGTATGTCAGTGGGTCAGGGGCGGTTCTAGCCCAATTTGCGCGCGGTAACAACGAGAGGGGCGGGTGGCCGGGCTGTCCGCCTGCGCGCCCCCGCGTGACCCGGCATGTCCCGGCCCCGGTTTTTCACGACATGTCTTTGCATGACTCTGCACGTCTCCACATGACAGGGGCACGAGAGTGCGACTGTCGTGTGTCCAGCCACCTTGTGGCCCATCCCAAAGAACGGTAGGAAGGCAGGGCGGACCTGCACCCCGCTGCCGCACGCGCACGGGGGCAGGCCCGCCATCCTGACGCCGGGAGGCTCCATGACCGACACGCCGACATCAGATGCCCACACCGGCGGAGCCCCGTCCGGTGGCGTTCGCACCTTGCCGCGCGTTCTGCTGGTGGACGACGAGCCCGAAAGCACCGAAATGCTGGCCCTGCGCCTGGGCAAGCGCGGCTTTCCGGCGGCGCGCGCGGCCAGCGGAGAAGAAGCGCTGGAACATCTGGCCCGTGAAGGGGCCGACGTGGTGGTCATGGACGTGAAGATGCCGGGCATGGGCGGCATGCGCGCGCTGGAGCGCATTCGCACCGAGTTTCCGGGGGTGGAGGTTATCATGCTTTCCGGCCACGCCGACATGGAGGTGGCGGTGGAGGGCATGCGCCTTGGGGCCTTCGGCTACCTGATGAAGCCCACCGATTTCGACGAGTTGCTGTTCAAGATCGAGGATGCCTACACCCAGTGTCAGCTTGAGCGCAGGGCTGCGGCGCGCAAGGGCTCTTAGGGGCATCCAAAACCTGCATCCACCCGGAAACCGCCATGGGTCTGTTCTGCTGGCTGCCCTTCCGCCGCAAGCGGCGGGACGAGGAGCGCGCCGCCGCCGAAGAGGCCTTCGCGGCGCGGTATCACCGCTTCAAGCTGGTGCTCAACGCCTGGGCCAAGTTGCAGGAAGTGATGACCGAGATGGAACTGGCCCTGTGCTGTGTCCATCCCTTCGGCATGCAGACGGTGCGCTCGCTGTGCACCCGCATCACCACCCAGGTCTACCAGTGCATCCGCCAGCTGGATGAACTGGCCCCTGGCCGCTACCCGGAACTTTTCGCCCGCTTCGACGCCATCCAGGCCGAGGTTTCGGCCATCGTCTATGGCCGCCCCGCCACCATGGACGGCCCGCTTGCCCTGCCGTTAGGCCATCCGGACCTTACCCTGCCCGACCTTGCCGACCCTGCCCTGACCCGGCTGGGAGAACTGCGCGCGGCGCTGGCCCCGCGCGACGGAGAGGCTGCCGCGTCCGCCACGCCGGGCGGCATGCCGGGCGGGGGTGTGCCCGACGGGTTCATCATCACCGCCGCCGCCTGTCAGCGGCTGTTCCGCCATCAGGCCCTGCAAGAGGAGATCGGGCGGCGGGTGCAGGCGTCGGGCGGCATCAGGCCGGACAACCTGCTGGATCTTTCGCCGTCCATCGTCGGGCTGATCCAGGCGGCGGAGGTGCCGGACGAGGTGGCCGACGCGCTCATGGACGCCCTGTACGCCCTGCGCAAGCGGATGGCCGCGCGGCCCGGCGCGCACGGGCGGGACATGCGCCTTCTGCTGCGCGGGCGGGTCTGGCCGCAGGGTTCGACGGGCGCCGCCGAGAACACGGACGACGACGCGGGCGGCATGACCCTGTGGGGGCCGTCCATTCCCCTGTTCGAACAGGGCTCCGGCCCCGACGCCCAATCCGACAGGCAGCGCGTGCTGGACGCCCTGCGCGCCACCCTGGCCCTGAAGTATTCGCCCCAGGCCATCGCCTACCGCCGCAACCGGGGCCTGCGCGACGCGGGCACCTGCGTGTGCGTGGGCTGCTTTGCCGTGGATGCCCCGGTGGCCGGGGGCATCGCCTATACCGGCAACCCCCTGCACGCCCGCGACACCTCGGTGCACGTCTACGCCGCGCGCGGCCTGTCCGAGGCCGTGGAGGACGGCGCGCACGATGTGGACGCCTACCACGTCTGCCGCGTGGGCGGTTCTGTGCGGTTGCGCAGCATAGCCCCCAGGGCCGACGCGGCCACGGGGGAGGCGCTGCCCGTTCCGCCCGTTCTGCCCGTTCCGCCCGTTCTGCCCGTTCCGCCCGTTCTGCCAGTTCTGGATGACGCGGCGGCCCGCGCCGTGGCCGAACTGGCCCTGGCCGTGGAGGAGCGCTGCGGCCTGCCTCAGGAGATCGACTGGCTGCTGGAGCCGGACGGTTCCGTCTCGCTGCTGCATGCCCGGCCCTTGCCCGCGCCGCGCGCCCATCTGCCGGAAAGCTACGCCGAGTCGGAAGCCGAGGACGCCGCCCAGACCGAATGCCCGCCCCCGGCCCTGCTGGACGGCGGGATCACCGCCGGGCCGGGCGTGGTGGCCGGGCCGGTGCACATCGTGCGCCAGCGGGACGACGTGCGCAGCTTCCCCGATGGCGCCGTGCTGGTGGTGGCGCGCGACCTGGCCGACTGGGGCATGCTGCTGGACCGCGCCAGCGCCGTGGTGGCCGAGCGGGGCCGCATTTCCAGCCAGCTGGCCGCCGTGGCGCGCGAATTCGGCAAGCCCGCCGTGTTCGGCCCGTTCCGGCAGGGCAGCCCGCTGGACCTTCTGGAGCAGGGGGCCATGGTCACCGTGCATGGCGACGTGGGCGTGGTGTACCCGGGCCGCATCGAAGCCTTCATCGAATCGGCCCCGCACGAATGCAACTTCATGCCCGGCAGCCCGGTGTTGCAGGCGCTGGACGCCGCCGCCCACCACATGCTGCCCCTGACCCTGGACCCGGATTCGCCCGACTTCAAGTCGGCCAACTGCCGCACCTTCCACGATCTGGGCCGCTTCTGCCACGAAAAGGCCGTGGCAGAGATGTTCCGCTTCGGCTCGCAGCAGCGCCACGCGCCGCAACGGGTCAAGCAGTTGCAGTGCGACGTGCCCAAGCAGTTCTGGGTGGTCAATCTGGACGACGGCTTCGACGGGGATGTCAACGGCCCGCTGGTGCCCATCGCGCGGGTAACCTCGGTGCCCATGCGCACCCTGTGGCGCGGCATGAACGCCGTGCCGTGGCAGGGGCCGCCGCCGGTGGACGCCAAGGGCTTCCTGTCGGTGATGTTCGAGGCCACGGCCAACCCGCATCTGGATCCGGCTGCCCAGAGCGCGTTCTTCACCGAGCGCAACTACTTCATGGTTTCGCGCAATTATTGCAGCCTGCACTCGCGTTTCGGCTTTCACTTCGTGGCCGTGGAATCGCTGGTGGGCGACCGCACCCCCGAAAACTACGTGGTCTTCCAGTTGCGCGGCGGGGCCGCCAACATCGAACGCCGGGTGCGCCGGGTGGAATTCGTGGCCGGGCTGCTGGGCGAATTCGGCTTTGCCTGCACCGTGCGCCGCGACGCGCTGTCGGCCCGCATCGAAAACCTGCCCCAGCCGGATGCCCTGCGCATGCTGCTGGTGGCCGGGTACATGACCATCCATACCCGCCAGCTGGACATGATCATGAACGACGGGCCGCAACTGGCCGAACGGCGCGCCGCCATGCTGGCCGACTGCCGCCGCCTGCTGGAAGAGGCCGATCTTGCGGCAGCGGCAGAGGCCGAACAGGCCATGTCCGGCGACGACGCCCGCCCGCGCCGGGCCGTGGACCCCGCCGCCCCCATCTGATCCCCCTGGCGGCGGTGCCGCATCAAGCTCGGACCGGACACGGACCGGACACGGACCGGACACGGGACGAAGACGGAACGAAAACCGGCGGAACGGGTGCCGGTTGCTTCCCTGTTTCGCCCGTTTCGGTGGACCGGACGCTTCCGACGATTGTAAAATGCTGGATGATCGGGTAATTGTAGCACATGGGGTGACCCCTGCGCGGCCCGTGTTTCAGAAGTGTGCCGCCGGGGGAGAGAGGTTGCCGCGCTGATGTTCCGGCGTATCCGTCGTGAAGCGGATGTTCCGAAGCCGCAACGTTTTCACGCCGTGGACGGCGCGTTCCTTCCTTTTCCCCAGGCCCCTTTTCCCGGTGATCGTTCCCGGGCGGTCTTTTCAGGGTGCCCCCCGTCGCGGGGGGGCCCGCCCACGGAGGCTGGATGGACATCGGCGGATATACCAGGCTGCGGCGCAGGCTCACCTTCGCCATGCTCGCCTTTTCGCTCGTGCCGCTGTTCGCGCTGGGCTTCTTCATCCATCTCCAGTTTTCCAAGACCTACCACGAACGCATGGTTTCGGGCATCGAGGCGGTGACCGAAAGCAAGCGCCGCGCGCTGGATACCTTCCTGGCCGAGCGCGTCTCGCAGATCAAGAGCCTGGCCTGGACCCACCCGTTCAGCGAACTGTCCGACCCCGCCAGGCTGGGCACCATCTTCGGGGTCATCCAGTCCAACGCCCGCTCCTACGTGGACATCGGCGTCATCAACGACCAGGGCCAGCACGTGGCCTACGTGGGGCCGTATTCGCTGGAAGCGGCCAACTACCGCGACGAGCCGTGGTTCCACGAGGTGATGCTGAAGGGCCAGTACGTCAGCGACGTGTTCACCGGCTTCCGCCGCTTTCCGCACTTCATCATCGCGGTCATGCGCCGCGAGAACGGCAGGGCCTGGATACTGCGGGCCACCATCGATTCCGCCGCCGTCAGCGCCATGCTGCACCGCGCCTATTCCGGCACCAACAGCGATGCCTTCCTGCTGGCGGTGGACGGCACCCTGCAATCCGATTCGCGCAACAACGGCGCCATCATGACCAGGTCCGGGCTGCACCTGACCATGCCCGACAGGGCCAAGCGCGGAGTGGTGGTGGATACCGTGGCCAGCACCGACGGCAGGCCCATGATCACCGGCATGACCTGGCTCGAGAACATGCCCTGGCTGCTGGTGGTCATGGACGACCCGCGCGAGCCGCTTTCGCCCCTGGCGCAAACCCAGATCATCGTGGTGCTGTTCCTGCTGGGCGGGGCCGTGGTCATCTGCCTGGGCACCTTCTTCACCACCCGCGTCATCGTGGACAAGGTCATCGAGGCCGACCGCAGGCAGGCCATGCTCGACGCATCGCTCATGCAGTCCAGCAAGATGGCCGCCCTCGGCAAGCTGGCCGCCGGGGTGGCGCACGAAGTGAACAACCCGCTCATGCTCATCCGCGAAAACGCCGGGTGGATCCGCGACCTGCTGTCCGAAGAGGACGCCGCCCGCATGGGCCACCACGCCGAAATCGAGGAAGCCGCCGTCAAGATCGAGCAGCACGTGGACCGGGCCAAGGGCATCACCCACCGCATGCTGGGCTTTGGCCGCCGCATGGAACCCATGCAGGAAGACGTGCCCCTCAACGTGCTGACCGAGCAGACCGTGAAGTTTCTGGAAAGCGAGGCCCTGCACCGCTCCATCACCATACACAAGGATTTCGACGCCGAACTGCCCGCCATCACCACCGATACGGCCCAGGTGCAGCAGGTGATCCTGAACGTGCTGGACAACGCCATCGACGCCGTGGGCCAGGGCGGCTCCATCACCGTGCGCACCGGCGCCACCGAAGGCGGGCAGGAAGTGTTCGTGTCCGTCACCGACACCGGCGGCGGCATCGCCCCCGACGTGCTCGAACACATTTTCGACCCGTTCTATACCACCAAGAAGGCAGGCGAAGGCACCGGCCTTGGCCTCGCCATCTGCTACTCGATCATGGAAAAACTCGGCGGCCGCATCGTGGCGGAAAGCACCCCCGGCAACGGGGCCACCTTCACCGTGTACCTGCCCACCGCGCCGCCCGCCTTCACGCAGGATACCCTGCTCAACTTGCGGTAGAGCCTGCACCGATTTGACCGGGGGAAGGGACCCTTTGGAAAGGGTCTCCTTCCCCCGGACCCCCATCCCCCCAAACTTTTTGGTTGGGGGGTAGCCCCGCAAGGGGTCAAGGGGGCATGCCCCCTTGCGGGGTGCGGGGCAGGGCCCCGCGTTCCACCGGTGCGAAGCATAGTTTTTTTGGGGAACCATACGGGGCAGAGTCATGAAGATTCTCATCGTGGATGACGAGACGGAATTCCTGGACCTCATGCACAAGCGGCTTGCGCGGCGCGGCATGGAGGTGGACACGGCGGACAACGGCACGGACGCGGTGGCGCGCGTGGAGCAGGGCGTCTACGACGCGGTGGTGCTGGACGTGAAGATGCCGGGCATGGACGGGCTGGAGACGCTGCGGCGCATCAAGGCGCTGCGGCCCGAGGTGCCGGTGGTGCTGCTGACCGGGCATGCCAGCCTGGGCGCGGCCCTGACCGGCATGGAACTGGGCGCGTTCGACTACATGCTCAAACCCGTGGCCATCAACGAACTGATCTTCAAGCTGGGCGAGGCCGTGCGCCACGCCTGAGCGGCGGCGCGCGTGCGAATGGCGACAGGATGGCGGCCCACGCAGGCGGGCCCGGTGACACTCGGCGGTCGCATTGGCGGCTTTATCGGCGGCCTCATCGGCTGACGGCGGACATCACGACGCAGACACGGCGGACGCGACATGGGCGGCTTTTTCCACACACTCGGCGCGCTGTTCCGGCGGCAGGACGCACCTGCGCAGGACGGCGGCGTGCCCGACGCCGAAACCGAACGGCTGCGGGCGCTGTACCGCGAACGCTGTTCGCGGTTCCGGCTGCTGCTGTCCGCCAATAAGAGCGCCCTCGAGATCATGGCCGACATGGAAGAGGCCCTGCGCGGGGTGCGTCCCTTCGGCATGACCTACGTGCGCGGGGCCTGCACCCGCGCGTGCGCCAGCGTGTTCCAGATCGTGCGCCACCTCAACGCGCTGTCCGACGACCGCTGGCCCGAACTGGAAACGAAGTTCAACGAGATACGCGCGGCCATCGAGGCCGTGGTGGCCCCCCACGTGCGCGCGGGCGGCGGGCCGCTGGTGCTGCCCATTGCCGAAACCGGCGTGGACATGGCCGACCAGACCGGCGGCAAGATGGCCAACCTGGGTGAAATCCGCCGCCGTCTCGGCATCACCGTGCCCGACGGCTTCGTGGTCACGGCCACGGGCTATCAGCGCTTCATGGAGGCGGGCGGCCTACAGGAAGAGATCGACCGGCGGGTGCAGGCGGCGGACGCCACCCGGCTGGACGAGGTGTTCGCGCTGTCCGCGTCCATCCAGCAGCTCATTCTGGCCGCCCCCGTGCCCGACGACCTGGCCGGGGCCATCACCGCGCAGGTGGAGCGCCTGGCCGGGCCCCCGCAGGATGCGCGGATGGGGCCGCATCCCGGAATCAACGCCTGTTCCGGCGCCGAGGTGCGCTTTGCCGTGCGCTCCAGCGCCGTGGGCGAGGATTCGCTGGATGCTTCCTTTGCCGGGCAGTACCGCTCGGAACTCAACGTGCCGCCCGAAGACGTGCTGGACACCTTCAAGGACATCGTGGCCAGCAAGTACGGCGTCACCGCCATGACCTACCGTCTGGCGCGCGGCATCCCCGACGAGGACGTGCCCATGTGCGTGGGCTGCCTGGTCATGGTGGACGCGGTGGCGGGCGGCGTTGCCTACAGCCGCAACCCGCTGGACCTGCGCGACAACACCGTGGTCATCAACGCCGTGCCCGGCCTGCCCAAGGCCGTGGTGGACGGCAGTTTCAGCCCCGACGTGTTCGTGGTCTCGCGCGAGGTGCCCATGCAGGTGGCGCAGCGCCAGATAGCCGCCAAGCCCCAGCGCTTCGTGCGCGACCCCATCGAGGGCGTGCGGCTGGAGGACATGCCGTCGGACATGGTGGACGCCCCGTGCATCGACGACGCCCGCGCCCTGGAAATCGCCTCGCTGGCCGCCGGGTTCGAGGTGTTCTACGGAGAGCCGCAGGACATCGAATGGGCCGTGTGCCCCGAAGGCGTGCTGACCATCCTGCAAAGCCGCCCCCTGCGCGAGGCGCGCCACGACGAGCTTCCGGAGGGCGAATGCGCGCCCGTGGCCGGTGCCAACGGTGCGGACGCCGCCGGAGCGGATGTCGCCGCCGCCGAAACCGGCCCCCTGCCGGGCGGCTACAATTGCGGCGAATCCGGTCCGCCGGTGCTGCTGCTGGGCGGCACCCCGGTCAGCCCCGGCGCGGGCGCGGGCCTGGCCCACGTGGTGCGCAAGGACATGGATCTGTTGTCCTTCCCCGACGGCGGCGTGCTGGTCATCGAGCGTGCCCTGCCGCGCTGGGCGCCGCTGCTGTCGCGCGCCTCCGCCGTGGTGGCCGAGGCGGGCGGCGCCGCCGGGCATCTGGCCAGCGTGGCCCGCGAGTACGGCGTGCCCGCCCTGTTCGGCTTGCCGCGCGCCGCCGAACTGCTGGAGCATGCAGGCATCGTCACCGTGGATGCCGACAACCGCCGCGTGCACCCCGGCCGCATCGAAGACCTGTTGGGCCACGCCCCGCGTCGCAACCTGATGGAGGGCAGCCCCGTGCACACCGCGCTGGCAGAGGCCGCGCGGCTGGTGTTGCCCCTGAACCTGCTGGACCCGGAATCGCCCCGGTTCGCCCCCGCCCATTGCCGCACCCTGCACGACATTACCCGCTTCTGCCACGAGAAGTCCGTGGAGGTGCTGTTCGGCGTGTCCGATCACATGGGCGCCACCGGCCCCGGCACCCAGCGGCTGGGCAAACAGCTGCGGGTCAACGGCACCAGGCTGCAATACTGGCTGCTGGACATCGACGGCGGTTTCCGCAAGCCCGTGCCCGGCCCCGTGGTGGATCTGGCCGACATCGCCTCCGCGCCCATGCTGGCCCTGTGGGACGGCATGACCGCCGTGCCCTGGGCCGGGCCGCCCGCCACCGACGCGCGCGGGTTCCTGTCCGTCATGATGGAATCCACCGTGAACCCGGACCTGGAACCCACCGCGGCCACCACCCTGGCCAACCGCAACTTTCTCATGATCTCGCGCGACTACTGCAACCTTCAGGCGCGCTTCGGCTACCACTTCTGCACCGTGGAAGCCATGGCCACCGACAACCCGCACGAGAACTACGTGACCTTCCAGTTCAAGGGCGGCGCCGCCAGCGCCGACCGCCGCACCCTGCGCGCCCGCTTCGTGGGCGAAGTGCTGGAAGCACGCGGCTTCCGCGCCGACGTCAAGGACGACGCCCTGTTCGCCTCCCTCGAAGGTCTGCCCAAGGACCGCATTCTCACCCTGGTGCGCGGCGTGGGCTACCTGCTCATCCATACCCGACAGATCGACATGGTGGCCCACAACGAACGCGTGTTCGGCCCCATCCGCGACCGCATCGCCGCCGACCTCGCCAGGATCGCCCCTGTTACCTAGCTTTTGAGAAGTTGAAGAGTTGAGAAGAAGGAACCGGGGAAAGAAACCTTTTAAAAAAGGTTTCTTTCCCCGGACCCCTATCTTCCAAAACTTTTCAATTGGGTGGGGTTTGTAATTCTAGTCGGATGCTCATGTTACGCCATGGCACCTGCGTGTGCACTACGCATAAAAAAACCCTCCCCCCCTAACAAAAAGTTTGGGGGGGAGGGGGCCGGGGAGGGAGACCTTTTTTAAAAGGTCCCCTCCCCGGTTTGTTCTTTAAAAAATCTTAAAGAGCGGAATGCTACAACCGCTTGGCCACTTCGTCCCAGTTCACCAGCTTGTCGAAGAAGGCTTGGACGTAGTCGGGGCGCTTGTTCTGGTAGTCCAGGTAGTAGGCGTGTTCCCACACGTCGATGGTGAGGATGGGGGTATAGCCTTGGGTGATGGGATTTTCGGCGTTGCCGGTCTTCAGCACCTTCAGCACGTCCTTGCCGTTTTCGCGGCCCTTGGCCAGCCAGGCCCAGCCGCTGGCGAACTGGGTTTTGGCGGCGTCGGAAAGTTGGGTGATGCAGGCGTCCACGGAGCCGAAGGCGGCGGACAGGGCGTCGGCCACCTTGGCGGGGGGAGTGCCGCCGCCACCGGGTTTCATGCCTGCCCAGTAGAAGGTGTGGTTCCAGGACTGGGCGGCGTTGTTGAACAGCCCGGCCTTGGCCGGGTCACCCGCCACGGATTTGATGACGTCTTCCAGCTTCATGGTGGCCATGGGGGTGCCAGCCACGGCCTTGTTCAGGTTGCCGTAGTAGGCGGCGGTGTGCTTGCCGTAGTGGAACGAGATGGTGCGCGCGCTGATGGCGGGCTCCAGGCCGTTTTCGGGGTAGGGCAGCGGCGGCATGGGAAAGGCGTCCGGGGCGTCGGCGGCATGGGCAACGGTGGGGCCCAGCAGGCGGGTGCCGGCGGCCACGACGGCTGCCGAGGCGCACAGGGACATGAAGCAGCGGCGGGTGAAGCTGGACGGCATGGCGTTCTCCTTGCGGATGAAGGTGGGCCGCGCCGAGCCCCCCGGAGTGTGAAACGGGGGCGGTGCGGCGGAACGGGGCACATGCAGGCCCCGTGGATACCGGATGCCGAGGCCCGCAGGGTGCGCAGGGAAGGCGGAGAACCCGGCAAGTGCCGGAGCTGCGGGCGATTACCGTCACCATAGCACAACGTGTACATGGTGCAACAGGCAGGTGTGGCGCGTGGCGGGTGGCTGCTGCGGGCAACTGGCGGGACGCGGGGGCGCGTGGCGAATCGCGCCCGGAAAACGGAACGGCCCCCCGCACAGGTGCGGGGGGCCGTGGTCGTCATGAGAGCATGCCCGTCAGGCAGTGGCCGACGACGCCGATGCGGCGT
The DNA here is from genome assembly GCF_019931275.1 of Nitratidesulfovibrio sp. SRB-5. Taxonomy (NCBI): domain Bacteria; kingdom Pseudomonadati; phylum Thermodesulfobacteriota; class Desulfovibrionia; order Desulfovibrionales; family Desulfovibrionaceae; genus Nitratidesulfovibrio; species Nitratidesulfovibrio sp. SRB-5. The sequence goes on from NZ_JAIOTY010000004.1 coordinate 23,767, forward strand.
GCGCTAGGCTTCCTGCTTGATCTTGGACTTCTTCATGGTCAGGCCGACGCCGTCGAACAGTTCGAAGATGGCGAAGCCGTACCACACGGTGTACAGCACGTAGAAGAGCAGCAGGCCGACCATCACGCCCATCTTGTCCATGACCTTGGCGGCGGGGATGCCGTAGAAGTTGTAGCCGGTTTCAACGGCGCGCTTCAGCACCGCGTCCACCACGTTGGCTTCTTCCACCATCTTGTTCTTCTGCAGGGCCTTGATCATGGGGTTCAGGCCTTCCCACCAGGCTTCCATGACCACCATGTGGTCCATGCCAGCGTAGCGTGCGGCCACGGTCTTGCCGTCGTTCTTGTACATGGCGTCGGCGTCGGCCACGGCGGCGGCAAGCAGGGTGCCCAGGTCGCCCTGCACCTTCAGGGTGGCGCCGTCGGCGGTGGCGGTGATGCCGACAGCGGCGAACACCTTGGCGGCGTCTTCGGCCTTCTTGGAGGTGTAGGCCACTTCAACCGTCTTGCCCTTCAGCGGATCGACGCGCTTCTGCACTTCGGGGATGAAGTAGGACGAACCCTTGGACAGCTTGTTGAACAGGTCGTCCGAGTATTCCAGGCCGTTCATGGCCTTGCCGCCGTCACCGGGGAAGAGCGGCATGAAGATCATGAAGAAAACCGCGCAGAAGGAGCCCATGAGCAGCAGGCCCTTCATGAAACTGCTCTTGCTATGGATAAGCATGTTACGCCTCCGCTCTCAGCTTGCCGATGTTGGCGAAGAACTTGCCGAACACCCAGGCACCAAAGATGGCAACCACCACCCAGAACACGATGTTGCCCACGAACTCGATGTTGTTCACCAGTTCCTTGGACATGGAGATCATTTCCAGTTCCACCATCTTCTTGGGCAGGGTGGCCACGCGGTTGATGAAGCCCGCGATGATCGACATGGCGTAGAAGCCGCGGATGTGGATGCCCTTGACCACCTTGGTGGTAAGCGCGCCCACCTGGATGCCCAGCAGCGAACCGATCAGCATGCCCATGGCCAGGGTGTAGAACACGTAGCCGTAGATGGCGTACTGGGCGATGGCGCCGAGACCCGCGGTGAAGATGATCTGAAGGATGTCGGTACCCACGGTGGTCATGGAGGACACGCCGAAGATGTACACGAACATGGGGAAGGTGATGAAGCCGCCGCCCACGCCCATGATGGCCGCCAGGATGCCCACCACCACGCCGCCCGCGGCGACGATCCAGCCGGAGATGCGACGGCCGCCGGGCACGAGGTCTTCGTCGAAGGTGATCATGGGGGGCACGTTCATGGCCTGCAACTTGACGGACAGGCCCGTGGCGCCGCTGCTGCCGCCGTGGGCATCACCGCCGCCGCCGGAACGGCTGGACTTGATGAAGTCGAACAGGGCGTAGAAGCCCAGGAAGCCCAGCAGCACCGCGTAGATGGAGCTGATGAACATTTCGGACAGCAGCGGGTCCTTGTTGTACAGGCCCTTGTTGATGGCCCCGCCGATGAACGTGCCCGCGCCCGACCCCACCAGGAAGGCGATGGCCAGCTTCACCGACACGTTGCCCAGTTTCTTGTGCACCGTGGTGCCCATGATGGCCTTGGCGAAGATGTGGAACAGGTCGGTGCCAACGGCAAGGATGCCCTTGACCCCGGCGGCCATGAGCGCCGGCGTGATGATGAAGCCCCCGCCCGCGCCGATGCAGCCGGTGATAAGACCGGCGGCCAGGCCCACCGCGATGGAGACCAGGAAGATCTTGGTGGAGTAGAACGCGGGCGCGTAGGCAGTCTTGCTGCCCAGCATGGAGCCCGCTTCGGCAAAGCTGAACATCAGGATCGGCAGCAGCAGGATGCCGAGGATGATCAACTTTTTCCGGTTCTTGATGATGGACGTGGATACCTCGATATCCCACTGCGCATGGGCGATGGAACTCGCCTTCAGGAATTCGAAGACTTGTCTTGGAAAGCTCATGGTTCCTCCGTGAAACGCGATGCGTGATGCATACCCTTTACCCAGCCTCCGCCCCCGTGCACCCCTTGCGGCACAGTGGGACACCCCGGAACTAGCAACGGTTGTGCCAAAAGGTGCACAGATGGCGCTGTTTGCGTACCACGCTGAAAATGAAGGAAATATTTTGCGACGTGCGGGGCGCGGTCACCCCGGTTGCGGAATCCGGCCAATCCGAGGGGGGAGCACTGTCCGGAATCTTTGCGCCACCTCGCAAAACAGCCACCGGTATCACTCTGCGCCCTGGGTACGGCTGTCGCCCGCATGATCCGGCACCGCATTGCGGAAGCTTTCCTGTGCAGGGTTGCGCCGTGTGTTTCATGAAATATTTTGCAATGCCGGGTGCATGCAGGTGTTGCGGGCGCGCCGCGTGGGTTGCGGTGCGGTTCCGCCGCCTTGGGCCGCAGCGGGGTGTCAGCTTTTTTTACGCGGCAGCAAGGAATCTGGCGTCCGGGCGGTCGCGGGAAGGGCGGGGGTGTGCCGGGGCTCGTCTTCTTCGTCCGGCCTCGGCACGTTCCGGGTACGGCCCTTCGGTCTGTACAGTCCGGGCCGGACGCGCTAGGTGAGCACCATGCCCATACGCGCCATCATCTTTGATCTGGACGGCACCCTGCTGGACACGCTGGAGGACCTGGCCGACGCGGCCAATGCCTGCCTGCTGGCCCAGGGACTTTCCGCACACCCCGTGGACGCCTACCGCCAGTTCGTGGGCGACGGGGTGGAAACCCTGTTCCGCCGGGCGTTGCCGCCCGGCTTCCCGCCCGGCCACGCCACCGAACAGGCCGTGGCCGCCCTGGTGGCCCGCATGCGCGACGAATACGGCGCGCGCTGGTCGGTCAAGAGCGCGCCGTATCCCGGCATTCGTGAACTGCTGGCCGCGCTGGCCCCCGCCGGATTGCCGCTGGGGGTGCTGTCCAACAAGCCGCACGCCTTCACCCGGCTGATGGTGGGCAGTTTCTTCGATGGCGCGGGCAGCGGCGCGGGTGCGGCTTCGGCCGGTTCGCCTGCTTCCACCGGTTTGTCCGCATCCGGCGGTGCCCCTGTGGAGGACGGTCCGCTGGGTCCGTTCGCCGTGGTGGCCGGGGCGCGCCCCGGCGTGCCGCGCAAGCCGGACCCGGCGGCGGCCATCGCCACCGCCCGGGCGCTGGGAGTGGACCCGGCACATGCGGCCTTCGTGGGCGACAGCAACGTGGACATGCGCACCGCGCACGGCGCGGGCATGTTGGCCGTGGGCTGCTTGTGGGGCTTCCGGGGCGAGGCGGAACTGCGCGAGAGCGGGGCATCCGTGCTGCTGGCGCATCCGTTGGAGCTGCTGGATCATATCTAGCCGGGCGCGGCGCTTCGGCCTTCCGTGCCGTCTGGCCGGTCCCGCACGGGCCTAGTGCAGGCCCTCCGGCTCACGCTCGCGCAGGCCCTGTTCGTGGATGGCCCGCACGATGGCGCTGGCCAGCGTGGCGGCCTCCACGGGCTTGGTCAGGTAGCCGTCCATGCCCGCCGCCAGGAATTGTTCACGGTCGCCGCGCATGGCGTGGGCGGTCAGGGCGATGATGGGCGTTGCCGAGCGCGCCCGAAGGATGCGCGGGTCGATGCGGCGGTCTTGCAGGGCGTCGGACCCTGCATCGCTTTTTGCGTCGGGCTCGGCATCCTCCGCGGGCGGTGCGTCACCCGTGGTGCCCGGCGCCCGCGCATCCTCCACTGCCGCCCGTGCGCCCTCGTGCGCCCCTTCGCGGGCACTGTCGCGCGCGCCGTCGTGCGCAAGGGCCCGCAGGCGGCGGGTGGCCTCCATCCCGTCCATGACCGGCATCTGGATGTCCATGAGCGCGCAGTCGTAGTCGGCGGTCAGCAGGGCCTGCACGGCGCGTTCGCCGTTGTCGGCGGTGGTCACCCGCGCCCCCATGTTCTCCAGCAGGCGCGTCACCGCCAGACGGTTCACCGCGTCGTCCTCGGCCAGCAGAATGGCCCTGCCACGCAGGGAAAGGGCGTCGGCGGCGTGCGGTTCGACCACGGCTTCCTCCACCTTGTTCACGAAGCGGAAGGGCAGACTGACGCTGAAGGCAGTGCCCGCGCCCGGCGTGCTTTCCACGGTGACGGTGCCGCACATCAGCCGCACCAGGCGCCGCACGATGGGCAGCCCCAGCCCCGCGCCCTGATAGCGACGGGTGCTGGCCGTCTCTGCCTGCACGAACGGCTCGAAGATGTCCTTCAGCCGTTCTTCGGCAATGCCTATGCCGGTATCGCGCACGGTGAACACCACCCTGCATCCGCGCGAGCGCGATGCCTGCACCCGCCATGCCTCCACCACCACCTCGCCCTGGTCGGTGAACTTCACCGCGTTGCCCACCAGGTTGAACAGCACCTGGCGCAGGCGCATGGCGTCGCCGCGCAGATGGCGGGGAATGCGCTCGTCCACGCTTACCCTCAGGGCCAGCCCCCGTTCGGCGGCGGGGCCTTCGAACAGGCCGCGCACCTCGTCCAGCACGGCCCGCGCCTCGAAGGGCTCGTCGTGAAGCTCCAGCTTGCCCGCCTCTATGCGCGAAAGGTCCAGGATGTCGCCCAGCAGCAGCCCCAGGCGGCGGCACGACTGGGTGGCCGCTCCCACGTACACCGTGCGCATGGCCTTGGGCGGGTCTGTCTGCAACAGTTGCAGCATGCCCATGATGCCGTTGAGCGGGGTGCGGATTTCGTGGCTCATGTTGGCCAGGAACTCGCCTTTGGTGCGGCTGGCCGCTTCGGCCACCTCCTTGGCGCAGCGCAGTTCGCTTTCGGCCCGCTTGCGGGCCGAGCTGTCGCGCACGATGGCCAGCAGCAGCGGGTCGCCCTCCGCCTCCCCCGTTTCTTCCACCTGGGCCATGCGCACTTCCACCGGCAGCGGCGTGCCGTTGCGCGTGCGGTGCGTGGTCTCGAAGGTGGCCTTGCGGGCGGATTCCAGTTCCGCGCGCAGCCGGGCGAAGCCGCGCTGGTCGAGTCGCTCGTCGATGTCGAACAGGGTCATGCGCAGCAGCTGTTCGCGGGTGTGACCGGTCTGGTGTTCCGCCTCGGGGTTGGCATCAAGGATGTGCCCTGCGCCGTCCGCCAGGTAGATGGCATCGCCCGCGCTTTCCACCAGCATGCGCAGCCGCAGTTCGCTGTGCCGCAGGGCTTCTTCCGCCCGGCGCTGTTCGGTGACGTCGGTGATGATGGAATACAGCAGCGGCTCGCCGTGCAGCACCAGAGTGCCGGTGTTCGATTCCACGTCGCGGGTGGTGCCGTTGGCCAGGCGGTGGCGAAAGCGGAAGCGTTGCCTTTCGCCCCGCGCCGCCGATGAAAGTTCGCCGTGCAACGTGCCCGGTGGCAGGGTGTTGATGTCCGAGATGTGCATGGTGCGCAGCACGTCGCGCGGCCAGCCGTAGAATTCTGCTGCGGCGGGGCTGGCGTCGCGGATGGCCTTGGTGGTGGGATCGATGAGCAGGGCCACCACGTGGTTGTTTTCGAAAAGACCCCGGTAGCGGGCCTCGCTTTCACGCAGGGCCCGCCCGGCGCGCAGCCGTTCCAGTTCCGCCGTGGCGCGTCCGGCAAGGATGCGCATCAGCGCCATGCTCTCGCCCGTGGGCGGGGCCATGGGCAGGTCGTGGAACACTGCCAGCACGCCAAGGGGGGTGCCCCGCGCATCGCGCAGGGCAAGGCCCATGTAGGAGCGGATGCCCAGCGAGGCGTGCAGTTCGGCCTCGGGAAAGTTTTCCTGCACGCCGTCGGGGTAGACGCACAGGTCCGGCGAATTGAGGACGCGCGCGCAGGGGGTGCCGTGCAGCGCATAGTCGAAGGATTCGCCGGGCGCGTCGCCCAGCCAGGCGGCCAGCACGCGCAGGTAGTCGTCATCGCCCTTTCCGCCATCCTGCCTGGCCTGTCCTGCCTGACGGGCCTGTCCTGCCGACTCTCCCCGTTTACCCTGTTCACCCAGTTCGCCGACAAAGGCGTAGTGCGCGCCAAGGGCCTGGGCCAACTGCTGCACCAGCACCCGAAAGAACTCCTGCTCCACCAGCGGCGAGGTGACCTGCACGATGCTGCCCAGGGTGTTTTCCGCCCGGTTAAGGGCGCGGCGGGTGCGGCGCAGACGCAGGGTCAGCCACAGCAGCAGGGCGGCTGCCGGAAGAATGAGCGCGGCATCGTCGATGAGGCGCATCCACCAGGGGGCGGGGGGCTGGACGCCGGTGGGGACGGCCTGTGAGGCGGTGCCCGACAGGGCGTCGGACGTGGCGGACTCCATGGCCCCCAGAGGCTGGGAAAACAGCACGGACAGCGAGGACAACATGGACAGCGGGGACGGGTGGGACGGGGGGGACGGGGGGGACGGGGCAGCGGCACGCGCCGTTTCCGGCACATGGAGAGCGGGATCGAGCGGCGCCGCCGTGCCCGATGCGGCAGCCGTCCGGTACGGCACGGTCCCGCACAGCACGATCGCCAGGGCAAGGGCCACAAGCCGGACTGCAACGGATGCGGCTCCGGAATGATGCACGCTGGGCATGGCGGTTCCTCTGATCGGTGGTGCGCCATAAGCGGCGCGGTGTGGTCTGCGGTCAGACTATACGCGAAACCGCAAATTTCGCGATAGGAGAATGGGGCATTGTGGATATGTATCATGCCGGTGCGCGAGAACGATGCGCTGGCTGGCGCGCTGGCGGGCGGCGCCCGATGCGCATGCCGGACGGCCATGCCGGGCATGTCTGCCGGTCACGTGTGCCAGCCACGTGCGCCGACCACGTGGTCGGGCGGGCATGGCGCACGCGAGGGGCCGGGCAACAAGGGCAGAGGAGGCCGGAACCGCCATTTCGCTGCCGCCGGGCATGCCCGCAGGTCTACGAAAATGATGCAGCCTCGCCGTGCCTGTGGTAAGTGGAAGGTCAGGTGGTCAATGCCCACCCCAATTCCCTGCAAAAGGAGCGGACGCATGAACAAAGCGACGAAACCGGCAAAGGCCAAGCCCGCCAAGCCCGCAGCGGCGGCGCCCTCCCCGCGCGAGGCCCGCAAGGCCAAGGTCATCGAGGTGCTGAACAGGGCGCGCGCCATGGAACTGAACGCCATCACCCAGTACATGAACCAGCACTACGGGCTGGACAACATGGACTACGGGGCGCTGGCGGCGGACATGAAGCTGATCGCCATCGACGAAATGCGCCACGCCGAGATGTTTGCCGAGCGCATCAAGGAACTGGGCGGCGAGCCCACCACGGAGCGCGAGGGCGACCTGGTCAAGGGGCAGGACGTGCAGACCATCTTCCCCTACGACGCCGGGCTCGAGGACGACACCATCGACGCCTACAACCAGTTCCTTCAGGTCTGTCGTGAAAACGGCGACAGCATCAGCATGAAGCTGTTCGAGACCATCATCGAAGAGGAGCAGGTGCACTTCAACCACTTCGACAACGTGGGCGAACACCTGAAGAACCTGGGCGACACCTACCTGTCGAAGATCGCGGGCACCTCTGCCTCCACCGGCCCTTCCACCAAGGGCTTCCTGATCAGCAAGGGCGGCGCCGCGGCGGGCTAGCCCGGCGTGCCCGCACCACGGACGGACGCGCCGTTCCCCCCGGCAGGGCCGGGTGGCACGTCCCGGACTCCCGGACTTCGCACCTTACGGCGGCACGGCAACGTGCCGCCGTTTTCGTTGGCGGGGGGCGGACGACGCGGGGTTCGCCGGGGGATTGCGGGAAGGAGCCGGTCCGGTGGGGGGCTGCCCGGCGGGAGGCAGACCGACAGGGAGGACGGCGGCAACGTCGGCAGCGGCGGTGGGGGCAGGCCGGAACATGGCTCCGGCTATTGCGGGCCGTGCCGGGGCAAGGGTGGCGGCACCGGGGCCGCCCGGCATGCGCGGAACAATCGGGGTGGGGTGATCGACCCCGCGTCGTCGGTCATGGCATCAATTCCGGCTCACCCCGTCTGCCGACTGGCCACGATGACAGAAACGGCGCACTCCGCGAGGGGGGCGCCGTTTCTGTCAGTGAGGGTAGGGGGGCGTGCCGTCAGCTACTGGCAGACCGGCTTGGCGCCCGGCTGCTGCGCGGCCAGCCAGTCCACCACGGCGGGCTTTTCGGCTTCGCTGACCTGCGCGCCCTTGCCCATCATGCGGGTGACGGTGGTGTTCCAGGCGGCCTTGTCCTTGGCGCCCAGATTGGCGCAGATGCGCTGGGTGTTGTGACACTTGGTGCAGGCGGACATGACGGTGCCCGCCGGGTCCTGCGCGGTGGCAGGCACGGTAAGCGAGAAGGCGGCAACTGCGGCGAGGGCGGCGGACACGGCCAGGGTGGCCAGCATCCGGCTGCGGCGGGTAGGCGTACGGCGCATGGGCGACTCCTTGGTTAAGGGGATTGTCGCCAGTATACACGCGGGCGCGGCGGGTGCAACGGGATGATGCGCGGAAAGGCTTCTCGCGAAGGCCAGGCGCCGGGCAGGAGTTTCATTCCCGCAGGCGTCCGGCGGCGTGAAGCCAGCTTCCGGCGTGTTCAGTTCCGGCGCAGGGCTGCCTGCGGATGCGGCACGCAAGGCGCAGTGGGGCGAGGTCTTTCATGCGGCATTCGAAGGCATCCGACAGGCATCCGACAGGCATCCGGAAGGTGTCATGCTCGCCTACGGGCACAAGGGCTTGTCGCCAGGCTTGCGTGTGGACAGCCAGTCGATGACGGCGGCGCGCTCTTCGGGGGTGACGCTGGCCCCGCCCGCGATCATCCGGTCCACGGTCTTTTCCCAGCCCGCCCGGTCCAGCTTGCCGATGTCCGCGCAGATGCGCTCCGTGCCGTGGCAGATGCGGCAGGCCCGCATGACCACCGTCTCGCCTGGGGGCGTCTTGTCGCCGCAACCGGTCAGCAGGGTGGCCAGCGCCATGGCCACCCCGACGGTGCAAGCCTGCGGGCCGAGCAGGGCGCCCAGCCACCGGGACGGGGCGTTGCTTCCCGTGGTGTTGCCGGTGGTGCGGGGTGCGTGCGGGTCTGAGGGCTCTTCGAAGGCATGACGCGCGTCATGTGCGGTGACACGGGCGGCGACACGGGCGGCGGCACGGGGAGCATGAAGGGGCTCTGCGTGGGGTACGCGGCGGGCATGCGGCATGGCGGCCTCCTGAAGCGGGATTTGTTCCACCATACCGGAAAGCGCGCCACTGGCAACGGGGGCGGTACTCCCGGCTCCGGCGTGCGCGCGTTCGCCTGCCCTTTAACGAAGCAGCTTGAACACCTCCGGCGCCTCCACCTCGCAGGCCACGTCGCGCCCGCCGCGCCCGCAGGGGGGAAGGCGCCTGCGTTTCACGGTGCACATGGCCGTGTCCGCGAACAGGTTCACCGATTCCTCGCCCACAACGCTGCGGGAGGCCACGCAGCCCTATGGATCGATGTGCAGCCGGACCATCCCAAGCCTTCCGCCCGCTGGCGGCGGGTCGCTGTCGGTGAGAGGCTGTGCCGCGTATAGTGGTTGGGCCTCGCGGTCGCCGTCCCGTGTCTACGGGCGGCTATCTTCTTGTTTCTATACCCCGGGTGAGGGGCGACCCTGGAAGTCGACGCGTTCAATTTTGTAGCCATGGTTTCTATCCACGCCCCTGCGTGAGGGGCGACGGGTCAGGGTGGGGCGGCGCAGCACCTCCCGCGCGTTTCTATCCACGCCCCTGCGTGAGGGGCGACAGGGTCAGGTCCGCATCGCGCCAACTGGGCATCCAGTTTCTATCCACGCCCCTGCGTGAGGGGCGACACCAGACCGGCAGAAGCCGCGCAACCAGAGTAGGGTTTCTATCCACGCCCCTGCGTGAGGGGCGACCTGCGGGGCATGGGCGGGCATTTCGATGCCGCCGTTTCTATCCACGCCCCTGCGTGAGGGGCGACCGTCCCTTTCGCACGGCAGCGATATGACGGTGGAAGTTTCTATCCACGCCCCTGCGTGAGGGGCGACTAGCCGAACCTGCGCAGCGCCTTGACGAACCGCTGGTTTCTATCCACGCCCCTGCGTGAGGGGCGACAGACCCACACGGGCTGGCACGCCAGCCCCACCAGTTTCTATCCACGCCCCTGCGTGAGGGGCGACTAACACCCCGGTATCTTGCGCGTACATGATAGCAGGTTTCTATCCACGCCCCTGCGTGAGGGGCGACGCGACGCAATACGAGGCGGAGGCCCGCGCCTTCGAGTTTCTATCCACGCCCCTGCGTGAGGGGCGACCTGCCGAAGTCCGGAGAAATCCGGCTGGATGAAGTTTCTATCCACGCCCCTGCGTGAGGGGCGACCTTGCCGAACAAATAAAAAACGGCACCAAACCCGTTTCTATCCACGCCCCTGCGTGAGGGGCGACGCTAGGGCGGTCGCTCCGGAGAAAGCCCCTGCGGTTTCTATCCACGCCCCTGCGTGAGGGGCGACATACACGGCTCGTCGTACCACCCGCCGCGCGTCTTGTTTCTATCCACGCCCCTGCGTGAGGGGCGACGTCGTAGAGCAGCAGGTTGTTTTCCTGCACCGTGTTTCTATCCACGCCCCTGCGTGAGGGGCGACAGATTGGTGCCGTCAGCTACGTTGATGATGACGGTTTCTATCCACGCCCCTGCGTGAGGGGCGACCTCTGGCCTGCACCACAGACACCGGGTCACTCACGTTTCTATCCACGCCCCTGCGTGAGGGGCGACCCTGCACGCCCTGTGCTCGTTTACCACGGACAAGGTTTCTATCCACGCCCCTGCGTGAGGGGCGACGCGATCATGGTCATGCGTCACCCCTCCACACGTGTTTCTATCCACGCCCCTGCGTGAGGGGCGACGCCAAAAGCCCCCTCTCGTTATTCCGCGATGCGGTTTCTATCCACGCCCCTGCGTGAGGGGCGACGTTCGTCCATCACCATCAAGTACATGGGGATAGATGTTTCTATCCACGCCCCTGCGTGAGGGGCGACCGGCCTTGATGCCGTCCGGCCCCTTCATCTGCGAGGTTTCTATCCACGCCCCTGCGTGAGGGGCGACGCGTGCCGCTGACGATTTCCAGCACGTCGCGCAGGTTTCTATCCACGCCCCTGCGTGAGGGGCGACCAGACAGCATCGTTTGGCCACCCGCACCTACGATGTTTCTATCCACGCCCCTGCGTGAGGGGCGACATGAACGGCATGACTACCTCACCCCTACGGCCACGTTTCTATCCACGCCCCTGCGTGAGGGGCGACCGGTCATGCTGACGCTGGCCCGCCCGAGGTGGCCGGTTTCTATCCACGCCCCTGCGTGAGGGGCGACCTCCGGCGCATGCTCTGCGGCATTGTCCGAATAGTTTCTATCCACGCCCCTGCGTGAGGGGCGACTGGCTTCGCAGCCGATGCACTATCGCCTTTCCTGTTTCTATCCACGCCCCTGCGTGAGGGGCGACCCCATTTCCACGGGTCGTTTGCTTGCGCACGCTCGTTTCTATCCACGCCCCTGCGTGAGGGGCGACTCGCTGGCCGTGATTGACACGTCCGCCGAGGTGGTTTCTATCCACGCCCCTGCGTGAGGGGCGACGCCCGTAACAGCGAACTGTGGAACTCCGGAGTGAAGGTTTCTATCCACGCCCCTGCGTGAGGGGCGACCATCGAGCGCGGAAGAGCACGGCCAAGCGTGGCCGTTTCTATCCACGCCCCTGCGTGAGGGGCGACCGTCTGGGTTTGTCCGGTTGTCTTGGCAGCAAAAGTTTCTATCCACGCCCCTGCGTGAGGGGCGACCCCGGCGGATTGTGTCCGCGCGGTCGGGTACTGCAGTTTCTATCCACGCCCCTGCGTGAGGGGCGACCTGCACGTCGCCCCTGCGGATGCCGTTCAGCCAGTTTCTATCCACGCCCCTGCGTGAGGGGCGACTCCATCCGCGTCCCGGATGGCCCTGCCCCACAGGTTTCTATCCACGCCCCTGCGTGAGGGGCGACGCCGCCATGGCTTCGGCGGCTGCTCCCAGAACGGGTTTCTATCCACGCCCCTGCGTGAGGGGCGACACCGCTTACGCGGAAGCCTGTGGCATAGAACTTGTTTCTATCCACGCCCCTGCGTGAGGGGCGACGGGGGCCGCTTCGCTACCCCCTACGCCCGCAAGGGTTTCTATCCACGCCCCTGCGTGAGGGGCGACGCCCCTGCCGGGCCTGCGCAAGTGCCCACACGCGGTTTCTATCCACGCCCCTGCGTGAGGGGCGACAGCGGAAAGAAGAAAACTGATAGACGGCCTCAAGTTTCTATCCACGCCCCTGCGTGAGGGGCGACGCACCTGGGCGCGCACGGACATGGCGCGATGGTGGTTTCTATCCACGCCCCTGCGTGAGGGGCGACTGTGGTACCGGTCATGTGCCCGCCGTTACGCCCTGGGTTTCTATCCACGCCCCTGCGTGAGGGGCGACTTCTGGGGTATCGTCTTCACCGTGCCGGAAGAGGTTGTTTCTATCCACGCCCCTGCGTGAGGGGCGACCTGCGGGGGGCGGGGGGGACGGCTGGCGGGCGGGGTTTCTATCCACGCCCCTGCGTGAGGGGCGACGATGATGACAGCCCGCAATGACTTTCACGGAACGGTTTCTATCCACGCCCCTGCGTGAGGGGCGACCGGTGGCGCTGTTGGACTTTGGCTTGCCGCTCAAGTTTCTATCCACGCCCCTGCGTGAGGGGCGACGTTGGCCGGGACGGACACGCGCCTCTCCGGGATGGTTTCTATCCACGCCCCTGCGTGAGGGGCGACCGGCGGGGTGAGCCTCGACCCTCGGGCCGCCATGGTTTCTATCCACGCCCCTGCGTGAGGGGCGACAAGGAAATCGGGGGTTAGCCATGGCCGCCAATATGTTTCTATCCACGCCCCTGCGTGAGGGGCGACCTGGTGCCGGTGGAGGATGCAACCCCCACCGAATGAGTTTCTATCCACGCCCCTGCGTGAGGGGCGACCCGCGTCTAACCCCACGCCCGCAACACGAAGGAGTTTCTATCCACGCCCCTGCGTGAGGGGCGACAGTACTTCTTCGACATCGACCACCCGGTGCTGGACGTTTCTATCCACGCCCCTGCGTGAGGGGCGACGGTGACCTCGCTGATGGTGATCCGCAGCGCGGTGTTTCTATCCACGCCCCTGCGTGAGGGGCGACGGCAGCGCCCCGGCCCCCGGCGCTCCGGAAGGGCGTTTCTATCCACGCCCCTGCGTGAGGGGCGACCAGCAGTTGTTTGAGGTAGCGCGCCAGGATTTTGTTTCTATCCACGCCCCTGCGTGAGGGGCGACCAAGGGGGGCGGGCGCAAGCGGGTGGTCAGCCTGGTTTCTATCCACGCCCCTGCGTGAGGGGCGACGTCACCGTTGGGGGTGGTTTCGGGTTCATTTTCGTTTCTATCCACGCCCCTGCGTGAGGGGCGACCGCCATCCTGAAAACGTATGCGGGGCGGGGATCACGGGGATGGCATCCGCGAACCTCGCGCCATTTGAACAGTGTCCGTGCCTTTCAGAAGGCGTGGCGTTGTATCCTGCTTCCACATTAAGGCTTTATCCCGCGCGAACCTGCCGGGAAATATCCGTACGCCCCAGGTTCGCGCGGCAATGGCCGCTACACCACAAGGGGGCCTTCAAGGTCCACGGGTTCCTTGATCCCCACGTGTTCAACCCGGCGCTTGCCGTCGCGGCCAAGGCGGTAGAAGCGCAGGCTGTCCTTTTCCGGGGCGATGGTGGACACAAGCTTATGGCGCAGGGTTTCCCATTGGCCGGGGTCCACCTCGCACTCGAATACCGAAAGCTGCACGCGCTGGCCGTAGTCCAGGCAGAGCTTGGCTACCCGGCGCAGGCGGGTTTTGCCTTCGCGGTCTTCGGTGTTCACGTCGTAGGTAATGAGCATGAGCATGGCTATTTCCACAAGAACGGGGGATAGGCATCCAGTTCGCCGCGCAGATGGCGCGCCAGCAGCATGGCTTGCGTATGCGCCAGCAATCCTATGGGCATCCGTTCATCCAGAAAGGGGTGCAGCACTTCTTCCTGTTTGCGCTTCTGCCACGCCACAAGCACATCCTTGCGAGCATCGTCGGCCAGCACCACGCCGCCGGAGCCGCTGCGCTTGAAGTCCTTGGGGTTCAGTTGCCCCCTGTTGACGAGCGAAAGCACCAGCCTGTCCGCAAGCCAGTGGCGGAACTCTTCCATGACATCCAGGGCAAGGCTTGGCCTGCCCGGCCTGTCGCGGTGCAGAAAGCCCACTTGCGGGTCCAGCCCCACGGTTTCCAGTGCCGAACGTACGTCGTGGGCAAGCAGGGTGTACACGAAGGACAGCAGGCAGTTGACCGGATCCAGCGGGGGGCGGCGGCTGCGCGTCGTGAAGGTGAAATCCCTGGTGCGCGTCAGGATGAGCCCGTCGAACACGCCGAAGTAGAGCGATGCCGCCTCGCCCTCGATGCCCCTGATCTGTTCTTCCGTGGTGGCGCGCGCCACCCTGTCGAGCATGTCGGCCATGGACGAGGCCGCCGATGCGATGGCCGGAGCATCCGCGCTGTCGCCATGGTCGCGCAGAAAACGGCGCAGCACCGTCCGGGCGTTGATGATCTTGCCCTGTACGAAGCATCCGCAAAGCAGGGCGCGGGCCTCGGGCTGGTCGGCACGGCGGTATTGCTCGCGCCGCAACAGCACGTTGCCCGAAACCGGCCCGCGCACCGAGGCCAGAAACCGTCCATGCTCGGAAAGAAAGCTGACGCCGATGTCCTGTTCGGCGCAGGCTGCAAGCAGGGGCGGGCTTGCCGATACCAGCCCGAAGCACACCACCCCGCCAAGCCCGTGCAAAGGCACCCGCAGGCGGGTTTCCTGTTCCACCCGCACGGCCACGGCCTCGCCGTCTTTGGCAAGGTAGGCGCCTTGGGTGGTCACGTAGAGCGTATTGAGCAGGCGTCGCATCAATCGTCCTCCTGGCGGGGCGGATGGGGCGGGCGCGGGGCGGGGGGCATGTCGATGTCCCGCGCGCCATCCCGCGTCCCCTTCGGGACGCTGTCTGGGATGCCGTCGGGGACGTTATCACGCGCTCCGGGCCGGGCATCCTCGTCGCGCACTGCCCGCCGGGCCTGCGCCAGATAGCGGGCGGCGCTGCGCCCACCCTGCGCGAACGTGCCGGGGCGGCAACGGTCCGCAAGCGAACATCCCTTGCACTTCGGGCCGGGTTCCGGACGCGGGGTGATGCCCGTGGCGACAAGCGCATGCAGGGCCATGGCCGTCTCGCGCACTTGCCGTCGCAGGTGTTCGTCCAGTTCCACCGTCTGGCGTTTTCGCGTGGTGGCGTAAAACAGCACGCCCAGCGGCACGGCGCGCCCGGTCATCTCCTCAAGGCACATGGCCTGCGCGCAAAGCTGGATGTGGTCGGCGCCGTGGCGTTTGGGCCGCCCCTGCTTGTATTCCACGGGGCAGGGACCGTCGGCGGCAAATTCCACCGCATCGGCCCGGCCCGCAAGGCCAAGCGCCAGCGAGCGCAGGGGCACGCCGAATTCCGTGCGCACGCCCCTGCGCCGCTCCATGCCCGGCCTGTCCACCCGCTCGTGCAGGATATTCCCCAGCGCGGTGTGCACATTGTCGTCCCACACCTGTTCGATGTGGATGAGCGCGCACTGGCGTGGGCAATAGATCAGATGCTGCAACGCCGAGACCGGCAGCAGGTCGGACTCCGGGTACATGGGGGCCGCCTACAGCCGCCGGATCACCCGCACACCGGCGGGCGCCCCGGCATCGTTCACGGTGATGGCGTAGTCTTCGAACGCGCGCGCCGGTCCGGTCGACCCTTCGGCCCTGGGCGAGGCCACCAGCCCGAACAGCGTGTGCGCGGGCGCGTTGCCAAGGGCGCCTTCATGCTCGAAGACGATCAGGGCGCGGGACGCCATCTTGCCGCGCGCGGCGGAATGGTCGTGCTCGAACATGTTTTCCAGCGCCTGCCAGAACAGTTCAAGGTCGTCGTCGGTGAAGCCGGTCTGTGCGGCCAGGTGCGCGGAAACGAAGCCTTCCGCCCGGTACAGGCCGTAAGGGATGATGGACTTGCGGCCCATGGTGCGGTTGTCGCCTTCCTGCGCTTCCGCCTCGCGTTCGGTGGCCACGGCCATGCGGGTGATGGAGATGTCCAGTGGCACCACCGGCTCCACGCTGCGGGCAAAGGCCATCTGCACCGGGCCGCGCACCTGGCCGCAACTGACGTCCTTCAGCGACATCACCGCGCCAAAGGTGCGCACGTCGTAGAAGTTGCGGCACATCCACTTGCGGGCCTGCTCGGTTTTGTCCGCCTTCTTGTCGACCTCGCCGAGCGCCTCGTGCGCCCGCTTTTGCTGCAACGCAAGCACGGCCTTTTCGCGCACGTAGATTTCGTGCGGGGCCGTGTTGCCCTTCACCAGTTCCACGAAGTTGCGCACCTTGCGCTTCAGGCACACGTCGGTGACGAGGCCACGGCTGGTTTCCGGGTCCAGCCGGGGCAGGTTGCCCGCGTCCGGATCGCCGTTGGGGTTGCCGTTCTCCACGTCGAAAAAGAGCACGAATTCGTACCGCTTGCTGATGGGCTGGGACATTGGGGCTTCCTCCTGTGTGTGCTGCTAGTCGTTCGCGGGAACGGGGGCCTGCGCGGTGGTGTCGGCCTTGCGCCACAGGGCGTTACGCTGGTGGTAGTAACCAAGCGCAAAACGTCCCTGCTGCTCCATGGTCAGATGGGCGGGAAAGTCGTTCAGGCCTTCCATGACCTCGCCCAGGCGTTTGTCCGAGATGTAGCCGTATTCCGCCTTGGAGATGTGGAATTGTGCAAGGTGAATCAGCCGGGGGAACACGGCCCGTGGCGTGGCCGAGGCCGCACCGTAGAAGCGGTCCCGGATGGTGGCGTTGATGCCGGGCAGGGCGTCCTGCTGCGCCTTTTCAAGGATGGCGAACAGCCGCCCCAGCCTGTAGCCGATGTCCGTGGATGCGGGATCCAGAGTCACGCCGACCTCCCATGTGTTGTCGCCCTTCGGGGCGCGGGTGAAATAGCCCTTGAGCAGCGCGGCGCGCAGGCAGGAAACCTCGTGATCCGCGCGGATGCGTCCGATAATGGCCGTCAGCAGGCTGCGGGGGTATGGGTGCCCGCCAAGAATGGCGCGCATCAGCGCGCCGGACAGCGTGGGCGGTATGTTGTCGCTCTTGCGTAGCGGGGCGAGTTCGATCAGCAGTTGCCACATGCTGGGGAATTCCGGATCGCGCGGGTGGCGGCGCTCCGTCTGGATGTCGCGGAAGTGGCTGCCCACGCGCGCCGCGATCTTGCCAGTGGTCGATACCTCGAAGAAGCGCACCGACAGCCGGGCGGCATTGGGGGCAAGGCCCAACACATAGAAACGCGCGTCGGGGTCGCCCAGTTCCTTGGGCATGCGGCCCTCGCGCATTGCTTCCAGAACGCGGCGAACTACTTGGGCCAGGCCGCCGTCGTCCGCAGCCTGCCCATCGGCATGCCCGGCCTCGTCCGGGGCAGGAGCCGGGCCTTTATCCAGAAACAGGCCCATCAGGTCTTCCAGCACGCTTGGCCGTTCGCTCCAGAACACCGTAGTGGCGTCGCCTATCTGCATGCGCCGGTTGCTGCCCGCCCGCAGCAGGTGGTTGAGCGCAGTGGTGTAGCCGAAGGTGGCAGCCTCGGACACGGGGGCGTTGTGGTTCTGTTCCTTGCCGTAGGAGGTGAAGGCGTCGAGGTTGAAGGAGACCAGGGCCGCGCCGGAAGACTGCGCCCCGCGCACGCCCTTTATGGCCGGGTGCAGCCGGACAATGGAGGCCAGCCTTCCGGTGACGAGGCAGAAGCCTTGCTCCGCATCGGCGGACTGGCCGTGCAAGGCCTCCCACGCGGCGCGGGCAGCCGGGCGATCGTGGATGTAGCCCATGTCGCCGTCCAGCCGGAACACCACGTTCCATCCGGCCACCTCGTCCCACGGCAGAAAGGGGGAGATTACTTCCGAGGCGCGCTCTGGTTGCCAGGCGCTGAGAAAGGCGCGCACGGCGGTGAGGCCTGCATCACCATCGTCGGGTATAGCTAGGACCTGCCTACGGAAGGCGAGGAAGCACTTTCGGGTATGGTCCGGCTTGCCTTTTGTGTCAGATCCCAGCACGTAGCCGGTGTTGTCCCACAGGAAGTTCGGTGGGGGATTCGTTCCGGCTCTTTTCTTTCCAGGATGGGGGACAAACAACTCCTTCGGCACAAGTTTTTTGCCATCCTGTATGCGCAGATCATGCACATCCAGCAGCGTTCCGTCCTGCCCGATGACCAGCGCGAAGTGGATTTTTTCGCGGCTGTAGCCCTGCCGGGGCACGTTTTCCGACGGGTCGTCGGCAAGGCGCTGGTAGTAGGCATCCAGTGCTTGCAGGATCATGCCCGCACCTCCGGAGAGCGCAGGGGCGGCACCTCGATGACACCGTCCTGCATGCAGGCCCGGAAGAAGCGCGGCTGCCGTTCGCCGTCGGACCCGTAGTCCAGGTCGTGCAGCATCCAGCCAAGGTCGCGCTCACCCTTCAGGGCATCGTCGAGGGCGGAGGATGGGGAATCATCCAGTGGCGCGAATGAGGCGGGGAACTCGCGGCAGCCCAGATAGGGCATGTGGAAGCACTGCCCCCTGGCCGCGCGCCGCAGGAAGATGTCGCGGTGCTTGGCGGTGTTGCGGCCATCCTCGTCGCGGGCTTCGAAATGGGCGTCGATGACGTAGCGCACGTCGCGCAGCAGCAGGGTGGCCCGTTGCTGTCGTTCGTCCTCTACAAGGATGCCCAGTGGCCGTTCCGGGTCCTTCATGGCCGCAGTGACGGCCCCGAGGGGAATCTTGCAGCCCACCTCGTTGCGCCGCACCGAATCGAACCGAATGGGGTTGAGTACGCGGATGCGGTCCACCACCCACGCAATGGCGGGTTTCCAGTAAATTGCCTCCAGCAGCCCGCGCGCCGCCGAAGGGGTGATGACGTCATAGCTGACGCGCTCGGTCTTGAACTCCGGCCTGGTGAAGCAGGCGTACTCTCCCCAGACCGCAAGACTGACGCCAAAGGACATGGGCACCTCCTCTGTGGGCATTCGGGACAGGGCGCGTTCGGCGTGTCCGTCGCCGGGCGTCCGTTCCGGGGCTTGATTCGCTGCGGGAATGCATCGGCTTCACCCCAGCAGACTTTCCGGGGTCCGGAAAGTGGGGTTGTCCGCGCACAGCCCCAGCCGATCATCGTACAGGTCTTTGTTTATCAGTACCGCGCATTCTTCTGTAGCCAGGTGCGCTGCTCCGGCCTGCACCAGCGCGGCCAGCACCCTGGGGTACACCCCCACCGTGTAGCGCTGGGCGCGGCGCAGCAGGCGGGCCGGGGCCGGTGTGTACGGCAGATCGGCAATCAGGGCGCGCGCGTCGTCGTCATAAGGAATGAGGAGCGGAATGGTGTCGTCGGGAATCAGCCGAAAGAGGTGCGCCACTTCCGGAAAGGGAAAGTCCAGGCGCGGCGCACTGTCCCGCATCAGGGGCAACAGCTTCTTGCTGTCCAGATTGTCCCCCTTCTGCCAGTAGAGTTCGCGGAAATAGGCCTCCACGGTGTCGAGGGCCAGCGGGTCCGGGTTGCGGCGCAGCGCCGTGCGCGCGGCCTGTGCGGCCTGCCGGACGAATGGCGGCGGGCTGTCCTGCGGGGTGAACAGATACACCTGCCCGCGCTCCAGCTTGCCTTCGCGGTTGCAGCGTCCGGCGGCCTGCGCAAGCGAATCCACCCCCGCCATGGCGCGATAAACCACGGGAAAGTCGATATCCACCCCGGCCTCCACCAGTTGGGTGGCCACCACCCGGCAGGGCTGGCCCTGGAGCAGGCGCTGGCGGACGCCGCGCAGTACTTCCGTGCGGTGCGCCGGGCACATGGCGGCGGAAAGGTGCACCGCATCCCCCTGCGGGGCGAGCAGTTCGTACAGGGCGCGAGCGTGGGGCCGGGTGTTGACCACGCACAGCACCTGTGGCTGCCCGGCCAGCCTGGCGGCCAGTTGCGCATCGTCCAGGGTGCCCGCATCGGTCACCTCCACCCGACGCAGCGCGGTGGCAAGCTGTTCCGGATTCGGAGCGATTTCGTGTGGCGATTCCAGGCCCCGGTCGAAGCCTTCGCGTTTGCCAAGGGCTGGCTGGGTGGCCGTGCACAGCACCACGCTGCATCCGTAGTCCAGCACGAGGGCACGCAGGACTTCCAGGCAGGGCAGCAGGTGTTCCGGGGGCAGCATTTGCGCTTCATCCAGAATCACCACGCTGCGGGCGATGTTGTGCAGTTTGCGACAGGGGGACCGCCGGGCGGCAAACAGGGATTCGAGGAACTGCACGTTGGTGGTCACCACCACCGGCGCGTCCCAGTTTTCCGCTGCGAGTATGGAGCGGCGGCCTTCGCCCGCGTCGTCGTCCTGTCCGTCTCGTCCGGGGGGGACCGGCGTGCCGTCGGCGCGCAGGGGCACGAAGTTGGAGTGGTGTTCCAGCACGGCGTGGTCATCCGTATCGTTCAATGCCTCGCGGAACACCCTGGCGGTCTGCTCGATGATGCTGGTGTAGGGGATGGCGTAGATCACGCGCCGCAGCCCGTGGGCCTGCGCATGGTCCAGCGCGAAGGCGAGAGAGGATAGCGTCTTGCCGCCCCCGGTGGGCACGGTCAGCGAGAACAGGCCGGGGGCGTTTGGGGCTGCATCGCGGCAGGCGGCAAGGATGCCAGCGCGCAGACTGTTCACCGGGGTGGCCGGGGCGTGGGCGGCAAGGTGGTCCAGATGGCGGTCCAGCCGGACTTTCAGTTCCGAAAGCGGAAGGTATCCGCGTCGCCATGCGGCCCTGTCCGGCGTGGTGAAGGCTTCGGTGCACAGGGAATCCGCATCCACGAGGCACGAGAACACCATGCGCACGAAGAGCATGAACTGGAACCCGAGCGACGGCGGGCGACCGGCCAGAGGCAAATCCGTGATGTCGGGCACGCGGGCGGCGATGTCGTCGTCGGGGCTTTGCCATGGCTCCACCGCGCGCTTCAGGCGGGGGGACAGCGACTCTATGCCGTCGGGCAGCCCCGCATGGTGCCCGGCAAGGACATAGGCCAGCAACCTGCCCACGCCTTTCCTGTAATGCCCGTGCGCCCACTGCGCCCCGGCGGTGGAATGGTCCGGCCCGCGACCGGGCCCCTTGCCTGCGGTCGAAGCTCGCAGGTAGGCTTGAAAGGCCGTCGACTGCTTGCCGACGTCGTGCAGCAGGCCTGCCGCCAGCCCCCATTCCCCGGCTCCGAAGGCGGAAGCGAAGTGCGCCGCGAGATCCGCCACCTCTTCAAGATGCCGGGAGAGCGGCTCCCAGTCCGATTCCGGTCGATTTGCGAGGGTGTGCGCATATTTCATGGGGCAACGGTATAGCAAGTGCGAATGCCGTGTAAACTTCCTTGTATCGTTGGCGCGAAATGGTGTGCGGCGCTGGCCAGAGGCGGCGTTGCCGTGCGCCGGGCCAGCGGCGTGACCGGAAGGCAACAACGGAAAAGGTCGCATGCGTCCGAACAGCGCGCATGCGACCTTCTGCTTCCTTGTGGTACCCGGAGCGGGGATTGAACCCGCACAGCCGTGAGGCCGAGGGATTTTAAGATTGGCCGCAGCGGTTTCACGGAGCGTCACTGGGAGTCACTATAAAAAGATAATACTCTGATTTGATTTGAATTTTTTTGTGTGCTAGGGTCACAGTGTTGCACGGAGGATCACTGGTTTTTCGTAGCGAACTGACACCAAAACTGACACTGGGTTTTGAGGAGGCTGACCTTGCTGACAGACAGTGCTGTGAAAAAATTCATCCGTGAAGCACATCCTGTTTTTGTTCCCGATGGTGATGGGGGAAGAGGGGAAGGCAGGCTGTATCTTCGTATTAGCCCCCGGAAAAATGGAGTTGCCGCAGAATGGTATCTGCAGTGGTTTGATGCGGCAAGCAAGAAACGGAGAATGAAACTGGGGAGGGTCGCACGACCGGGAGAAGAGGACGGGCAGACTGGCGTTGCCCTGACCTTGCGGCAAGCCCGTTTGCGGCGTGTCGAGATGGGGGACCTGGTCAAAAAAGGACTGGATCCGAAGATGGAATTGGCGCGACAGGCGGCGTTGGATGAGCGTAGGCGAGCGGCAGAAGATGCCTTGCTTGCGCGGGAACTACGAGAGTCAGTTACCCTTGAGGCGTACTGGCCGCAGTATCTGGAAACCGCTGCACGGAAGAAACAACCCCAAAGTCTCGACAAAGAAATATCCCACTACAGAAAGTGGTTGCATCCATATTTGGGCTCCATGTCGATTAAGGACATTGACCTGGATACATGGGATTATTTTCTCAACATCATGACGCGTGCGGGGTTATCCCCCCGTACGCGCCAATACGTATGTTTGACGCTTCGGCAATTACTCAGCCACGCGTTCGCGCGCAAGGTGATCAGTACAGCGCCACCGAGCGGGAAAATCATTGGAGCAGCGCATAACAGTGATGAAAGCAGGCGTACCCGAGTACTTTCGCAACGAGAACTGACCGCCATTTTGGACAGGTTACGCGAATGGTGTGTTCAAGACTACCGTTTCACACTTTTTTGCGCGCTTACTGGGTGCCGGGCGAGTGAGGCATTTAATCTAAAATGGGCGGCGGTGGACATAGGACTCCCCGCAGTCACCTTCTACCAGACCAAGAATGGGGATAGCCGCACGTTACCGATTTCGAATAGCCTCGTCGAGATGCTCAGGGAGATTGGCCCAAGAGGGCCTTCTGAACATGTATTCTTAAGTCGTTCAGGGAACCCGTACTGTGAAGCCCCTTGCTCCTATAAGGCAGCGGTTCATGATCTCGGCCTGAACGAAGGGAGGGCGGTGCATGATCGCGTGGTCTTCCATACGCTGAGGCATACGGCAGCCACCCGTATGGCGCAGTCTGGCATTCCACTGCGTGACCTCATGGATGTTGGCGGATGGAAAACAGCAGCGATGGCGTTGCGCTATCAGCATAGCGAAGACAAGGTGAAGAAACACGCCATGTCCGTTCTCGAAAGTGTACTCGCCCCCTCAGAGGCAAAGGTGATCTCCTTCAGTTCGGCCCGCGGGGCGTAGTGCTTATGGCAAGCCATCACTGTTCATCACTGGATGATTTGCGGAATAGGTTTTTTGAGGGTACATAGTTGGCGATTTGGATGCTATGGATACTTGATTGAAGCTATGTGGTTAAGCGTAGAATTCGCTCGGATGTTGTTTGGAATGCCAGTAATAGGGAGGTTCTTTTCAAAAAATTGGCAAATATTCTTGAGAAAAATAAGGGAAACATATGGAGGATGTTTCTTGCAAGAGTTTGAATGGGAAAGTTGCTGTGGCTGTATTGGCTTCAGCGTTTTACGGTAGATGTGTTGTGAAGCTACGCGCAACATGGGCGGGTGCATTCGACGATCGTCTACTGCTGAACCACGGAGAGATTTGAAGGAGGCATGGTCGTTGAGGCCCCCCTTGTAGGGTTAAAGGGGATGGATGTAGCTCTAAAAAGAGAGGTGTGGAGAACAAACCGACATTGCCTGTAAGCTGCCTCTGACGAGGAGGTTCGAGTGCGGCGCAAGACCTTGCGCTCGTGGTATGATGCACTTGAAAAATCGTCAGTTGGCGGGCTTTGTTGCGCCCAAAAAACGAGATAATGTGTTGTTTTTACCCCCCTCCCCCCCCATAAAATGGCTTTTTTACCCCTTTTACAGGGGCGGGGGGAGGCGAAGTGGAGCAACACACTGCCACGCTGGCTTCAATTTTTACGCGGCATCGCAAATGTTATCTGTGGTTAGGCCGATGAACAGGCTGGAAATGAGACTAGTTGGGTTATGAATCAAAAGTTTTCATTTTCCACAATCTCAATAAATTCAGTATCATTGCTTCTTATTTCTTCGCCATAAGCCCGGAAAATTTCTCAGGGGGTAGAAGCCCCCCTGAGTCAGTTCGACCGCATCATCTTTTTGTTAGCCTATGGGCCAACAGATTTCAGACGTGGCAGTTGGGTTAACTTGGCGGAGAGACCACCGGAGACGTTGGCCCAAATGCAATACGGTCTTAGTCATCAATATTCTCTTGAATGACCTGAAGCACCGCGATGGCGATGGCAATGAGCACCCCCCAGTTCATACTGACCGCCTTATCCGTCGGGCTCTCGGGCAGTCTGCGAAACTGACGCATATTGCAGGCGGAAGCCGACATATCCTCCAGCACAGAAATCGGCACAGATACATCCAGCGCATACGACCTCCAGGTTTTAGTGTGAAAAAGCAACGGGGAGGCATCACGCCTCCCCGTTGCTCGTTGCCGTTGATTTCCTTGCTTCCGTCATGCTCGGTGCCTTCCGACCAGCGCGCCTTGGAGCAGGCCGAACATCGCCGGGACAAGTTCGGCCATGGTGTTGATCGTCCGGTGCCGTCCCGGCAGGTGCTGCAGGATGTTCACCGCGCCGATGCCGATGGCGTAGACCTCGAATCCCAGCCGTTCGGCGTGCCGAATGGCTTCCAGGGCGCATGTCGGCGTATCGGGGTCGCCATCGGTCAGCAGCAGGATGAGCTTGCGAGCCTCACGCAGGGGAAGCATTTCCTGCATCACCCACCACAGGGACTCGGCCAGTGGGGTGGTCCCCACGGCTGCCACCTTCAGCCGCGGGTGTACCTTCTGGCCGTGCCGCACCAGACGGCCCACGGTTTTCTGTTCCGTTGATGTCGGGTCATGGCTGGCCGGAAAAGCGGTGATGGCCACGTTGATGCCGACGGTCTCAAGGGCCGAGGCCACGGCATGGCAAGCTGTGCTGGCCAGCCTGATGTTAGGGGTCATGGACCCGGAGCAGTCGAGGAGCAGATGCACGGCGGTGTTGATGCCGACGCGCGTTCCCTTGCGCATGAAGACACGGGCGTCATCCGTGGCGATGCGGTGGAGCCTGCGTGGGTCGAGTCTCCCGCTCCGTGCCCCGTGGGTCCGGCTGACTGTCGTGGCCTGTAACAGGCCATGAAGCCGCGTCCGCAGGGCCGTCGATGCCCGTTTGGCCTCGGCGATGTCGTCGGGGTGCAGGTCCCAGCTTACCTTGTGGGTAACGGTGGCCACGTTCACGGGCTGACCGTCGCTGGCGGGAGCCTCACGCTTCAGGGCCTCCCCAAGGATTGCCCCGAATTCCTGCGGAAGGTCGTCCTCCTGGGCGTGCAGCAGGTTCCGTATCCGTTCCCATGGCGATGCCGTAGGCTGGTTGCCATTGCCAGACCCACCCTCCGGGGCGCTCCCAGTTTGATTGGCGTCCGGATTCATACCTGACGCGGGTGGCGGCGTTTGCGCGGCCTTGCCCAGTTCCGCGACAATGGCCCGCGCATGGACAATGGCCTCGTCTGTTGATGCGCACGAGGTGCGCACCGCTTCCACAGCACAGGCCATGCGGGTAAGCAACCCAGGGCAGAGTTTGTTGAGACGGGCTGCGATGGTGTCGCGCCGCTTTCCGATGACGGGCACATCCCATGCCCTGACTGTGAGTAGCAGCCAGTTCAGGAACAGAGCCGCAGGGTCGTCTATTGTACCAGTTGCCTTGTCGCCGAAGAAGTGTTCGATGAGCCAGTCGAAGTTTCCCCGGCAGCCAGGAAAGGCGGCGACCAGACGGTTTTCCACCCTCCAGTCCTCGATGATGTTCCAGGCATGGTGCTCAAGCGGGGTAAGGTTCGCGGCCTTCAGCGCCGCGAAGTCGGTATCCCGCAGGTGGGCGGCCTCATGATCGATATAGCCACGAGCCAGTGCGAGAAAGGTGTCGGGCGCGTCTACAGGCAGGGCGGGGAGATGGATCGCGCTACCGTCCGTGTAGGCCTCCGTGCCTCCGATGGTCACGGTGACATCGTATTTCCTGCCGAGCACGCTCCCCACCAGCGGCAGCGAGCGCATCACGGCGCGTGTGTCCAGCATGTTGTCCTCCAAATGCGAAAAGGCCCCGAAGCGTGGTGCTCCGGGGCCTTTCGTGGCTTGGGCTGTGTGGGGTCAGGCGGCTGTGCCGAGCAGTCGCCAGTACGGTTCGAAGCTGGCCGCCACCAGCGCGCCGATCTGCGCAAGGAAGGGGGCGTAGTCGCCGCGCACCCCGATGGCGTCAAGGTTCTCGTAGTACGCGGCTCGCTGTTCCACCGGGATGATCACCGTGGGGAACCCGGCCCGCATCAGTTCAAGGTTCATCAGCAGCCGGGCGGTGCGCCCGTTACCGTCGGTGAACGGGTGGATCACCACGAAGTCGGCATGGACGCGTGCGGCCAGTCCCACGGGGTGCAGGCGCGCCGCCGCATCCGCGTACCACCGGAAGAAGGCGTCCATGCGCTCCTGCACGTGCAAGGCATCGGGCGGGGTGTGCCCCGCGCCGGAGATGATGACGTTGCGGGTCCGGTAGCGGCCCGCGTCATCGGCAATGCCCCGGAGCACAAGTTGGTGCAGATCCTTCAGGGTACGTTCGTTCAGTCCGCGTCCGTCTCGCACCACCTCTTCCAGAAAGCCGATGGCTTCCCTGTGGTTGATGGCTTCAAGGTGTTCGCGCATGGACTTGCCGCCGATGGTCACCCCGTCTTCCAGCACCACCTTGGTTTCCATGAGGGTCAGTGTGTTCCCCTCGATGGCGTTGGAATGGAAGGTATACCGCAGCACCATGTCCGCCCGCAGGTCGGCCACCATGTCGGGCGGCAGCGGGCGATGCAGGTCGAGCCGCTCCTTGAGGGCGTCGAGTTGGGCGAAGTCGATGGGCGGTGTGGGCGATGGCGTTGTCATGGCGTGCTCGCAAGTGGCTTGAAATCAAGTCAGCCGTCTCGATAGGTAAACGGGTTGGCGTGGCCTGTCCAGCCACCTACCACAACCCGCAATTGGGCAGGACGGGTTGCAGGTCGGGCATGACCTCGCGGGGGATGCCATCATGCGCAAGATCGTCCCCAAGGTCGGGCATGTCGTCTTCCTCTCCTTCGGGTTCGCCTGCGGACGTTATCCGTCCTCTCTCCGTGTCCCCATCCTGCCGCAACAAGGCATCCAGCAGATCGGACGGACGATGCCCCTCCATGATCCGCTGCCCATGCTCCATGAGCGCGGAGGGGTCACGCAGCAGGGCCACCAGTCCTTGCAACATGAGCAGGTGCGCCCCTTGTATCCTGCCCCGCTTGGGCAGGTTGGCGAAGGCCGTACCGATGAGGTCGGCCACCGGGGCCACCCTCGGTTCCACGAAGGTGAGTCCGGCCAGCTTCTGGTGGATGGTCCGCAGGGGGGACAGCGCCTTGTGGGTCACTTCGCTGCGGCCCGCGTAGCACTTGTGCCAGGCCTCGGTGGCGGCCTTGGCCACCTCGTCGAACAGGGTCCGGCCAAGCCCGCGCACCTCTTCCGCCAATCCCTGGGCGACCGGTTCCACATCGTTCTGGGCTGGCGGCACGATTCGGTATACCTGCCAACGAAAGCCCAAGCGACTGCGCACGTAGTCCGCGCTGACCGTGGAGTCAGCGATGATGCGCTCCCACTCGCCGTGCCGGGCTATCCAGTCCCGAACGGCTTCATCGTACCGGGTGAGGAAGGTATCCCTGGCTGCCAGGAATTCGTCCCGAATGCGGTCGAGTTCTTCCACAAGAACGGGGGCTTTTTCCTCCGGAATGCCCCAACCGCCGAGAAAGCGGACGCCGTGGCGGTCGAGCAGGTTCACCGCGCGCGCCTTGAGCGTTCCGAATATCTTCAGTTTATCGGGATCGCAGATGCGCTTGCTGCCGAGCGAGGCAAGTTCATCCGGCGGCAGGTCCGCGCCGCCGAAGTCCGCCGGGGTCAGCTTGCGCCGGGCGGTCCAGATGTTCACGTCGAGGTTGATGGCCATGAGGCAGTTCAGGATGGTGTCGTTCATGTGCGTGCTCCGTAAAAGCGGAACGCCCCTCGGGGGAGGGGCGTCCTAGCTTCCGTTGTGGAAGTGGTAGTGGTCCTTTTCGATCTTCTCCGCGGTCTGTCGCCACATCTCCTGTACCGGGTCCTCGTCGAGGCACCGGCCCCACCCGATGGTGTGGACCGTGACCCGCGAGGGATGGGGTTCCTCGTCATCCCCGGTCCAGGTGCTGACCTTGAGGAGGTAGAGTTCCGCTTCGGCCTTCCAATGGTGGCGGACGCCGTTGGTGTGGATATCCCGAACGAGGTGGATGCTGCGGGAGAAGGGGAAGATGCGCATGGCGGATGTCGCTTTCATGAGTGTGTGCTCCTCGTGGGTGCGGTGTAAGTCGGAGTCGTTCCAGAATGCGGAATCGTCGGGAGGGAAATCGCGGTTACGGGAGGGGACCGTATGACGAGACGAGCCGGTAGCCTTCCTTGAGTTTGCCGAGGGTGCGCGACCGCGCCTCGCGGATGGGGTTGCCTCGGTTGCACCGGGTGATGGCTAGTGCGAGCCGTTGCCCTTGCGTATTGAGCTTGCCCCAGTGGAGGTCGATGCCGTGCTCCTGGATGGTGCAGGACCAGAACTTGCCGCCCGAAGGCGTGTCCTTTTCGAGGCGCAGCCAGGGAGGCGCAGGGAGGGAGGCGAAGAAGGCGGGATCAAGAGACTGACGAGTGAGCAGGGAATCCATGAACTGGAGCACCAGGCCGGTATTGCCCGGAATTCGGGGAGACGCGGCATCCTTGCCGGGGGTGTCCGGATTGGACGTGTTCGGCGCGGTAGCAGCGTCCCCGTTCACTCCCCCGTGGGGAACATGCGCTGGGCGATCTCGTGGAGCAGCGTTCGGGTTTCGCGAGTGGCCTTGAAGCCGAGAGTCCGGTCGAGGGCGTATGCCACGGGCTGGATGCCCTGCCGGGCGAGCGGCTGGAACCGCTGGGTCAGGTCGGCCCAGCGAATCAAGGTACGGGTGGAGAAGGTCACCTCGATGGAGGCGCCATGCGCCGTGCCCGATTCGCCCATGAACAGGCGCCGAACCTCGTTGGCGTAGTCGATCATGGTGCGCCGCAGGGGGGCAGGGAGTTGCGGCGCGATACGCTCCAGCAGCCGTTCCTCCGCTGCGGGTTCGGGGTAACCCATCTCGTACAGCCAGAACCGGTCGAGAAACGCGAGGTTCTGGCGTAAGGTGCCCTGGTAAAGGCCCGTTTCGTCGGAACCGCCGTTGGTGTTGGCCGTGGCCGCGAACCGGAACATGGGGTGCGGCGTGACCAGTTCACCGCCATTCTCCGGGATGCACAGGGGCTGGCCGTCGAGTATGCCGTTGAGCCCCGTGGCCGTGGCGGGTTCCAGCAGGTCCAGTTCGTTGAGCAGGAAGAGCCCGCCATGCTTCATGGCCAACGCCAGCGGTCCGTACCGGAATTCCATGGAACCCTGATGCACGGAAAGGTGCCCCACGAGGTCGGGGAACTCCAGCCTGCCGTGCCCGGTGACCTCGAACACCGGGTAGTTGAGCCGGGCGGCCAGTTGCCGGATGGCGCTGGACTTCCCGCTGCCGGTGGGGCCGAACACGTAGAGCGGGTCGGATGCGGTCATCAGCCAGACCACGATGTCGCGCGTGGTCTCGTGGAAGATGTAGTCGGGGTCGGCCTTGGGGGTGTACGTCGAGGGCTGGGGGTAGCCCTTGATCATGCGGCCCGACGGGGTGCCGCTGAACACGGCGCCAGCGTCGAGATCGACGGGCTGCAACGCGTGCAGGCCCGAATCGGTATGGGGCATGGTGGTGCTCCTTTGATAATGTGGAGAAGAGGCGGAGGCGGTAGCGGTGCTGCCGATTCGGCAACAAGTGGAGGGCTGGTAGAGAGGGTAGCGAGGGGGAGCTAGCCGAAGTCGATGGTTCGGAACAGGCGCGCATCGAAAGGGTTGTCCCACCAGCCGCCGAGAATCTCGGCATCGTCAACATCCTCGCCGATGCGCAGGAAGAGGTAGTCGTCAACGTCAAGTTCATCCATGACGTCGGTGATGAATCGTACCTCCTCGAAGTCCGCGTACCATTTGACGCCTTCCCAGTAGTACAGCACGCCTTCCGAGTCCGGCGCGTCCTGCCTCAGACCGTTGTGCAGGAACAGTTCGATGTCGCCGGGGTTGGTGGCATGCTGCCTTGCCTCGTGCATCGCCGCATCAAGCCGTGCCCGCCCGTTGCCGGACAGGCACAGGGCGACTTCGCTGTAGTATCCCATGGTCTTCTCCTTTTCCGTTGATGGGGCTGATGAACAGCCGTTCATGGGGCTGGCCGGTCTTGCGGGCCCGCTCCAGGATGTCTGTCGCCGTTTGGGGATCGCCGGTCAGGGCTCGCAGTTCCTCCTGCAGGGCCGCCTGGTCGACGGTCTGTCTGCCGGGCATGAATGCGACCCGAAAGCGGTGCCTGCCCGCGGTTATCCAGTCCCTGGCCATGCTGTCGCATACCGCCGCGATGCGCTGGAAGGCGGTGCGGATGCGCCCTTCAATGACCGCGATATCGCCTTCGATGGCGAGTTTGCGCTCCTTCAGGCCTGCGAGATGGTCGAGGTCCGCCGCGTGGGCAGGGCCAAGGTCCACGGGCATGCCGTTAACCCGCATGGGTCGGAACTTGGGACAGGTGGCGTTGGCATCGCACCAGTCGCACAGGGGATGGAACCCCTGGCAGTACGGGAGGTCGTCAAGCGTCAACTGTCCTGCCTTGACGGCGCTGACGGCCTGCCAGAGGTCGGCGGCCGTGTTGCAGCAGATGCCGAGCATGGCCCGGTTGGGCGTGTACGGCCCGAAGGCCTTGGCGTCGGCCATGGACACGGAAAGCACCCAGCCTTCAATGGTCACGCCTTCCGGTGTGCCTGGCAGGTCGATGCCGAAGAGCAGACGGGCCGCCTCCGGGAAGGTCTTGCGGGTGAAGACCGGTTGGCCGTCTTCGTCACGCAGCGAGCAGCAGGGGCGATGCCAGTTCCTCTCCAGCAGGCCGATCTGCCCGTAGAGTTGTACCTCGTTGGAGGTGTAGAGGGTTTCGGGCAGGTGCCCGTTGCTCTTGAGTTCCAGCACCCGGATGACGGGTGTCGGGGCTTCGTGGATGAGGGTGCTGTCGAGGTGGGCCTTGATGGGCACGCCGTGGAAGGAAGCGCTGATTTCCAGTTGCGGGATGAGTCGGTGGCCGCTTTTTGTGAGGGCGTCGGTGATCCCGGCCTCCTGCCAGTGGCCTCGGTGCAAGGGGAGATGCCGCTTCAGGATGGAATCGACATGCTGAGGCGGGACGATGTGGGGCTGCGTGCCCGGCGACGCCAACTTGCGGGCAACCGCCGAGCGCAGGCATTCCGTTGCGGCGCCGATGTCGGACATGCCGACGTAGGTGCTTCGGTCGCCCAGTTGGGTTTGCGTGGTGTGGATTTCTTGCGCGAGCAGGGATTCGGCGAGGAGGCAGAGAGGATCCGGCAGTGCCGGAGGCATGGGGGATTGCGGGGTGTCTGTCATGGGGGACTCCATCGAGTGGACGAGGCTCCCCCACGGCGGGGGAATCCCCGCCCCTGGCGTGGTGTGTGGATCAGGCGGTCTCGGCGTACCGCCACCAGACTTTGCGCTCGGCGTTCCATTTGAACCCGGCAGCCGAGAGCAGTTGCTTGCGGGCAGACGTGTTGCCCGACGCCAGAATGCAAAGACGGCCATCCTGGGCGGTGGCCGTCGTGTAGGTTACTCCATCCAGCCGCGGCAGTGACGCCAGGGCTGGATGTGCTGTTTCTGCGGGCTTGGGCTGAGGTGGAGGGGCTGCGGGCGTGGCTTGTTGGGCTGAGACGACTGAAGGCTGCTGAGGCCGTGGCTGGCGAGGCGTTTTCTGCCGTGCGGGCCTGTCGCGGGATGCGGCCTCCCCGTCATCATCGTCTTCTGTCACCATGCCGAGCATGGCCGAAAGCGCGTACCGGCGGGCGTAGGTCATGGCGCTGCCGTACCCCTGCGGATCGGTCTTGGGCAGGGGCATGACCAGCAGCGACGACTGCCACTGGCCGGATTCGGCATGCGTGAGCTTGGTGACAAGGCCAAGGCGCCCGGCCTCGGCCGGAACCGGGTACTGGGTCACCCAGATGCCGTTGGCCAGCAGTGCATCCCGGCAGGAATCCATGACGGAATTGAGAGTTGCGTAGCGGGACTTGGCGAACGGGTTCTCACGATCCTTGATGGCCGGTTGCAGGGTGTGTTGGACGGCAATGAGGGCCTTGGCGAGGTCGGTGACCTCAGGGGAGGTGTACTGAAGGCTGTCCATGATGACTCCTTGGAAAGAGAACAGCCCTGACACACAGGGTATCAGGGCTGTTTTAGGTAAAAGACTGGGGGTCTAAAATTGTAATATATATTCAAAAAATTTTGAATTGCGTATGGGTATTGTCTTTGTGGTCATTCAGGAGGTCATGGATGGTTGCATTGAATGGGTAATCTTCCCAACGTCACTGCTGTGTATGGCTTGTCGCACGGCACGTCATCGGTTTGAATGCTCTGGTAGAGCGCAAGGCAAGCGGCATCATCAAAGTCGGCGGCACGACATTTGATGCCCCAGTCCGGCGGTGTTCAACGTACAGATTTACCTCCCCCCTCAACTTCGCTTTCACTAACAACCTCGCCACCGGGCAGCCGTGGAGCATCTCGGAAATCGATGCGCTCGAAGTAGGCGTGAAAATTGTGGCCTAATCAATCTGGCTTCAGGGAGAGCGACGAGAATGGCACAGTTTACTGAAACGTTTGCAGGCAACGCTGCGGGTACCCTGGTCCCAAGCGGCTTCGAGTCCATCTGGGCCGGGAACCACATGGGCGGCATCCGGCCGGACAAACCCTATACGGTTGTCTTGCCCTCCGGTTTGGAATGCGCAATGTACGGTTCCACGAAGGCTCGACGCACTGTCTGTCACGCTGGCGCCGGAAATGTAGCGGATGCAGAATTGTACACTTACGGCCTATTGTATTACGGCTGCTCAGGACTTGTAATCCGAACGTCGGGTAGTGTAGGCAATGAAAGCGCCTACTTACTCAATGGCGATATCTCAGCATCCTGCCTCAGGCTCTTCCGGCTTGCGGGAGGATCACTGTCCACCATCTGCTCGTGGGGTACCTCCGGTCTCTGGGGAGCGTGGTCGGGATACGCTTTCGAGTAACTGGATCTGCTTTGAAGGCTAGGGTCTGGGCTGCGTATGAGCCGGAGCCTGAAACTTGGCAGATTAAGGTTGCCGACACTGCCATCAGCGCAGGCGGCAAGCTGGGCTTGTACCACTATGATAGCACAAGCTCACGAGCCTTCCGGTGGTCATTTTTGAACATCGGCACCGGTGGTGATACTGCCCCTGTCTTTATCGGAGCTTATGGGGACGTCACGCTGCGAGGCATTATGGTCGGTTGTGCAACTAATGGTGTGATTAGCCAGCAGGCGAATACGGCAGCGCGTGCAGCGGTGGGGGCGATTACGTAGTGCCAAATATATCGAATAGTAACTGCTAAGCATCGCTGTGCATCTGAAAAAATTATATAAGGCATATCTATATCGCAAATGTAATGCAAGAACTCGATATCAACACGCAGAAAACATCGTTTTAACACAGCGGATATCAAGACCAATAGCATGCCATAAATCTACCTATCACGTGATGCCCCCAATTAACGATGATAAAGCCATGACAAGAAATCGCTACTATAAAGGAAGCATTATATGCTCGGGTTAAAACTAAGAGACGAGTTTCTCGGGACGCACATGCCCGGGACCGCAATTTCACTTCGCACGAGTGATAACCAGGGGGCGGCTCAAAAATCCCCGGATCACATTCTTTCCATCACGTATCCTACTGCAGATGTCCAGACGGCATTGAAGGCGATCAGCGCCAAGAAATCTGGACGCCCTATCGTCCTGATGGGTGATCGCGGGCGTGGTAAATCGCACATCATGGCGGTGATGCATCACGGCATTCAGTCTCCTGAAGTCGTTGAGTCGTGGCTCAAGGATTGGGGAAACAAGGTCGGCAGCGACGAGCTGAAAAATGCCGAAATGCTTAAAGGGTATGTGCCGATCTCTGAGCCGGTTCATAACCATGAGTACCCGCTGCTCTGGGACCTCCTCTTTGATCGACACCCAAAGGGCCAGTATTACCGTGGCCAATTTGAGAGTATGACCCAGCCGTTCCCGCCTCGGACGTTGCTGGAAAAGATGTTCGAGGACCAGCCAACCTGTCTTATCTTGGACGAATTTCAGACCTGGTATACAGGGCTGCCGGACAAAGATCCCAAGACAGGGCTTCTTCTCAAGCAGTACGCTTTCAATTTCGTACAGATTCTTTCCGAGATCGCAAAGGATCGGCCAGAGATCCTCATCTTCGTCATCTCGGTGTTGAACAACCAAAACGACGCCTTTCAGCAGGTCCATCGGCAAGGGCCGGTTATCATCGATTTCCGAGGTCCATCGGCAAAGCAGGACCGCCAGAAACTTCTCCTGCATCGTCTCTTTGAAAATCGTCGAAATATTCCGGAATCGGACATCATCACCACAAGCGGTGCCTATGCGACCGAAAGATTTCGGTTGTTGCACACGAACAAATCGGAAGCGGAAAAAGAGCGGGTTCAACAAGAGGCATTCGCCTGCTGGCCTTTTAGCCCGGAACTTCTGGACCTCCTTGAAGACCACATCCTTTTGTCTTCCGCAGCGCAGGAGACTCGCGACCTTATCCGTATTCTTGCTCAGGTTTTCAGAAGTCGCGGCGATTTGGTTCCGGTCATCACGCCTGCAGATTTCTTTGTCGATGGGGATTCCGATGAGGTTCAGACCCTTGTTGACTCGATAGCTGTCCAAGCCGGGCAAGAAAAGCTGCGGCAAATCGCCCAGCGCAACCTTGAGGCTGTTCGTGACTCCGGCGTCAACGTACCTAATGCCCGAGAGTTGGTAAGCACCATCTGGATGCGCTCGATGTCCCCAGGGAAAAATGCCGGAGGCACACCGGCAATCCTGCATCTGGATATCACCAGGGGAGCGGCCATTGACGATAATTCTTTTCAAGCCGAACTGGCGCTGCTCATTGAAAACAGCGTCAATATCCATGGCGACGAAGTCCCGGGGGGGCCGCTTTGGTTCGGCGTGAATGAAAACCCTCGCTCCAAGGTTCGCGCCTGTGCGAAGAACAACAAACTCTGGGATATCGGGGCCGTGCCAACAGCGGGCCAGACCGTTTACCCGGGTAAAGATGTGCAACATGTCCGGAATACCCTGCGGCACATTTTGGTTCCTGAGACCACCTCGCCGCCTTCTCGGGTCATAATTCTTGGCCCTAATTGGAAAACCGATCCCTGGAGCGATGTGGATGAGGCCGATAGACCGGCAAAATGGGATAGACCTGTGCTGCTGGTTGTTCCCGACCAGATCGAAGGCGGCCCAATAGGTATCAACACCACCTTGGGAGCCTGGTTGGCCAAGCATGTTCAGAAAAGGCGCAACACCGTTCGCTTCCTGCTTCCAGCCGCTGACACACAGAGCCTCTTTTCTGATGACGAGCTTATCTATTCGGCCAGGTGCAGCTTCCTCTGCTCCCGGGAGGGATGGGGCTCGGACACAACCTATCGCGCCTTGCATCAGGATTTCGACCGCCCACTGCGAGCTTCGCTGAAATCCAGATTCAACCGGTTCGCCGTGCTGCGCAAATGGGATTTTCAGCAGCCGCAGAACTGCACTTTCGAGATCGAAAAGATAACCGAGCAAGGTGGAGATATCCCGACGGCGGTTGAGGCAAAGATTCTGTCCGATCTTTTCGACCAGACCGAATTCAAGCAGTTTGTCCTGAAACGGGCCAAGGATTCAGATTTTGTCGGCTCCATGATGGATGACCTCACCGAACCGCCGCCACCGAATGCCGGAGAAGCGATTCCCTTCCTCGGCGAAACGAAGATCTATGAATTCGTATTGGATATTGCCGCCTCTGGCGACCTTGTGCTCAATGTGAGCGGCACCTGGATCGGCCGACGTTCGGAAGACGCCACCGATGAAGATGCCCTGCGCTATATACGTGGCAAGGCGTTCAGAACCGGCCAGGAGATGAGGCAGATTCAGCTCGGCCTTCCCGGGGCAGTAGGCGGAGGCACTGTCACTGTTCCCAATCCTCCCCCAGGTGGCACCACGCAGCCAGGAACTGGTGGACCCATCCCCCCGGCGGGTGGTGGTACTGGCACGCCATATCCTCCGACTACTTCCGGTGGAGGCGGAACCATAGGTGAGACTGGTGAACCGGGGGACACGGCCGGTACCGGCGGGGTTATTCCTCCCGAACTAATCCCGGCCATCAAGACCAACAAAGCAGAAGAACCCGCCACCGGAATTAACCTCTCCGGCTGTTTCGAAACCTGGGGTGTACCCACAAGTCAGGCCATCGAAACGGCGAGGATTGAGTTCTCTGGACTGACGGCCCAGCAGATCAAACAGATTCTGCAGCGGATTCCGTCCACCTTCAAAGCGACCCTTGAGATTGCCTACAAAGATGGAGGGGAGCAATGAGCACGGATTGGAGCGGTATCATTCTCGACTCGGAATCTCCCCAAGACGCTTGGGCGGAGATCTTTTCTGCGCTGCAATTACTGTCGAGATCCAGCTCGTCTCCGGTCGCGCTGCATGATGCGACCGTTATACCGGATCGCCTACTGACCGAAGCGGCATGGGAGCTGTGGGAAGCATTCCCAATGCACGCCGAGAAAACGTCTGACAACCTTAAAGGCTGGGCAGTAGGTTCCGGAAAGGCTGTTCTGATTCTAGATGCCCTGTCGCTCCGCGAGCTGCCCATCCTCATGGGGGCAGCAGAAGCACGAGGTATTCAACCGGTACAAGTGAAGGTCACGGGCTCTGAATGCCCCTCCACCACCGATCACTTTGCCAAAAGCCTCGGGCTTCCTTCCCGAAGCGCATTGGCCAACGACGGAAAGCCTGGCACCTTCGCTCTCTTTGGCGGCAATTGTTACACCGATGTGGTGAGCCTTCCTTTTGAAGACTGTGCTGTCCCCCCATCGCCAAACATGGTGATTTGGCATTCATGGCTGGATGACCTGATCCACCTTCAAAACAAACTGCCGGACCAGATCGCCGGCATTGCTACCAGCACCTTGCAGAGCGATGGCTTCTGGAACTTTGTCAATCGCCTGCGCCAAGGCCGGGGTCTGATTGTCACCTCGGACCATGGCTATGCGGTCAGTAAACGCTTTTCCTCGGAGGTCGAGGACCCGGATGCCATTGAAATATTGCGGAAGACCTTCGGCGCATCTCGCAACAAGGCTGTTTCCGAGCCTTGGCAGAAGCGATTCATGCCGCCCATCGTTATGACGAATAATAACCAGCACGTGGTCATGGGCCAACGGAAGTGGAAGGTACAGGGGGGATTCCCCCATGTCTGCCACGGCGGAATGAGCCTTCTCGAGGTTACCGTGCCCTACATGGAGTTTCCCGCGCTATGAGCGATCAGAATCCAAAACAAGTCGATCTTTGGGGTAATGCGGTTGAGAAGAGCGCAGCAGCCCCCAAGAAAAATGGACGAAAGTCAAAAGCCGACAAACAAACAGGGCTGCTCCCCGACAAGCTCGGCAAGGCGGTCAAATTGCCGGTGCCGGATTTCTCCGATCCGAATCGCAAGCCCACCTGCCTGGAGGCAGACTTTCCCATCGCGCAGATCAATGCTCTCTCCAATCTGGAAGGCAACGCGGGCAAGCCCATCTATCAGATGTCCAAATGGTGGGCGCGGCGGCGTTCCAGTGTTTTTCGCTCCATGCTGATTGCGGCGGCGACCGAGGCTCCGGCCGACCCCAACGAGGCATCTAAACTTGTCTGGGACCATTACTACTGCAACCACCAGAAGGCAGGCTCCTTCAAGAATCTGAAGGTGCTGGATTGCTTCATGGGCGGCGGCACCACTCTGGTGGAGGGCTCACGCCTCGGCATGCAGATGACCGGTGTAGATATCAACCCGGTGGCCTGGTTCGTCGTCAAGAACGAACTGGCCTGCAGCGATCCGGAACAGGTCAAGGCCCTTTTTGAAGAGATCGAACGCCAGGTTAAACCCCAGATTCAGCCGTTCTATACAACCACCTGCCCGCGAGGCCACCAGGGGCGGTGGATTGACGTGGAAACCGGTGAAGCAGTCAGCCTCGATCCCATCGAGCTGCCTCCCGACCAGCGTTCCCGGTACCGCTGGGAAGGGCCGGAGGTCATCTATACCTTCTGGGCCAAACATGGACCCTGCCAAGCCAAGGGCTGCGGCCATCGCACTCCGATTTTTCGCACACCGGTCATTGCCGAGAAAAAGCTCTCAACGGGTTACGCCGAGCTAACCTGCCCCGGCTGCGGCACGCTGTTTCATGCCGAACTGGGCGAGACTCGCATGGCCCCTGGTGCGGAGCGGATCATCGTGGAAGGCGACACCCCGTTCACCGAACTTACCCAGGATTTCGCCCGCCTGCTGAACGACTACGACAAGGGCAACGCCAACGACACCTGGGAACGGGCGTTGGCCTTGAAGGCGGCGACAGCGCAGGAACCAGGACTCCATTGCCCCCATTGCAGCACCTTTGCCGGGAAACGTCTGGCCGATGTCTTTGACCGTCATGCCCAGCCAGATCTCCGCGCTACCCCGCGCAAAAAAAAAGACTTCGCCCTCAAAAGCAAACCGGTACAGATGTACCTGCTCATACATCCCGAATGGATGAAGGGGGCATCGGGGTTTGTCGGCGAAGAGGAACTGGGCGGCTGGGCCGGTGCGCCTGCTGAAGCAACCTCGGATTGGTATGAAAAGCGGATGGAACATCTGCGCGTGATCGAGGTGCGCGGCAAATCCCTTCCCGACATAGTCACCTTGGCCGATGGGGCGGTGATCGAAACCGGTCAGGGAACCGTGCCGCGCCGAGCACATTTCACCTGTGCCGCCTGTGGCCGTGAAGGCAACATTCTTGAAACGGTGCGTCCCACAGAACACACTGCCCCGGTGGCAGCCTACACACTGCAATGCCATTGTCCGCAATGTGAGGCCGAGGGCTATACCTACGGGGGGCGTTATTTCAAAGCACCTGATGGATATGACATAAGACGTATAATCGAAACGGAAAAAGAATGGAGTAGACGCTCAGATAGCGATTTAGCTGAATACTGGCCAAAATCAGAATTGTGGGTTTCATACATGACTCACAAACTGAATGGCGGTATCCCGAATTGGGGATACACACATTGGTGGAAGATGTTTAATCCTCGCCAGTTGTTGGTCCACACCCATCTTCTCAAGGCTATTACAGAAGCGCCAGAAGACGCTTGGCCGCTGGATGTTAGGGAACAAGCGCTTGGGGCTTTTCAGCAATATCTACGTAATCAGAACATGTTCTGTTTCTGGGATACCGGTTACGACAAATTGGTTCCCATGATGTCTAACGCAAATTTCCATCCAAAGGCATTGGTGGTTGAAAATTGTGTTTTTCATAAAAGAGGAAGGGGAAACGTTGAATCCAACCAAGACACGGTTATTTCAGGGCTTGAGTGGGCAAATAACCCTTGGGAATGTCTGTTGTTGCCCGAGACCGAAAAGGCGAAAGGTCAACGCCTTGAGTTAGGAGATCCGCTTATTCCCGGAAACGAGCCCTATTGCGGTTCATCCACGGACTTGTCGATGTTGGGCAACGAGCCGTTCGATCTGGTGATCACCGATCCACCGTTCGGAAACAACCTCTTCTACGCCGACCTTTCTGATTTCTTTTATGTCTGGCTTCGTCTGCCCCTTCGTAATTGGTATGCAGGATTGCCAGAAGCGGCCTACTTCGAACCGGAGCGCACCCCCCACAGCATGGAGGCGGTGGACAACTCGGTAGAGCATCCAGACGACCGGGAAGGCTACGAGAAAGAGCCTTTCATCGAATCGAAGCATCTGTCTCGCATTCAGGAACTCACTGGCGACGCTGCCCTGGCGGAGAAGGACCCGAATCCGCTCTATCGACCGCAACCCTCCAGTGATTTCTACAGCCAGACCCTGTCAGCCGTCTGGGCCGAGGCAGGCCGTCGCCTTAAAGATGGCGGCATCATGGCCTTTACCTTCCACCATAACGAGGATCAGGCCTGGATCGATATCCTTAAGGCCCTCTTCGACGCG
The DNA here is from genome assembly GCF_019931275.1 of Nitratidesulfovibrio sp. SRB-5. Classification (NCBI taxonomy): domain Bacteria; kingdom Pseudomonadati; phylum Thermodesulfobacteriota; class Desulfovibrionia; order Desulfovibrionales; family Desulfovibrionaceae; genus Nitratidesulfovibrio; species Nitratidesulfovibrio sp. SRB-5. The sequence continues at coordinate 63,720 of NZ_JAIOTY010000004.1, forward strand.
GGCTATGTGCTGGTGGCGACCTATCCCATCCGCAGCGACGAGACCAAGGGCGATTCCGGAGCCTTTGGCAGCCGTAAGATCGAATACGACATCATCCACGTTTGTCGTAAACGCCTTGCTGCGCCCGAGGCGGTCAGCTGGGCGCGGATGCGCCGCTGGGTAAAAGAGGAGACGGTTCGGCTGAAGGATCTCCTTGAGCACACCCACGGCAAGACCTTGCCCGAATCCGACCTGCGGGTGATCCTGCGCGGCAAATCCCTTGAATTCTACTCCCGTCATTACGGCCAGGTGTTCACCGGTGACGGCCAGGTGCTGGACGTGCGCGACGCCCTACTCGGCATCAACCAACTCCTCGACGACCTTCTGGAAGACACGACCCAGACCGGCGGACTGCGACCGCCAGATAGCGCCGAACCGGCCAGCCGTCTCTACCTCCGCTTATTCAAAAAATGCACAGAAATGGCGCGTGACGAGCTCCACAAAACCTTGCGCGGCACCGGCATCGCCCAGGGGGATTTGGAAGCCAGGGGGTGGATCAGAGTCGTCGGCCGAGAAATTCATGTCGTCCCTGTGAATGAAAGGATGGCCTATTTTACCGAACGGGGACGCAATCGCAAGGTCATCAAAACCGACCTTGATCAAGCCCATTTTCTTATCGGGGCGGCCTATCCCAACTCGGGGCTGAGGATCGATGCGGAACTGAATAATCCAAACTTCCGCATCAAGAAATCGGTGGATGAAATCCTGAAATGGTATGCGGAGGTGGATAAGAACTCTGCCAACCGTATGGCGGCGCGGACAGCGGCCCAACTGGTCGAGCATTGGCGGAACCGCAAGGATCGGCCCCAAGCTGTTCAGCGGACGCTCTTTGATCTGCTGGAGGAGAACGATTGATGGACACCATTACCAATACCGTCTGGCAACGCAAAGGGTCCTGCGTCATCTTCGACCAGAAGAGCCTCGGCCCGTTCATCTCCGAAGGCGCGGTGATCTCCCTGCGACAGGCTCTCTCCTGGTCCAAGGGGCTACCCGCCGAGCCGCCTGTCCCGGGCCGAACCATCCTTATCTCCGGGCTGGAGACGATCATCGAAACCATGGATCCGCAGGGAACCGAAGACTTTCTGTGCCGCCGGATACGTCCGTTGCTGATCCATCTTCAGAACCGCTGGACCGATTGCGGTGTGGTGTTCGGGTTCACATCCCACCACAAGACCTTTGAAGAAACTTCGCTGGAAGAGGAGGTTTTGTTTCGTCGTCGCGACCGCAAGCAGGTGCGACTGTCCGAAGGGCTCTGGGATGGCAGCGCCACAGTCAATATGAAACGGGTTATTCGAGAAGGCGATAATTCAGGAGAAGAGGTCATAGTTGGCTACTATGTCGCACGCATATCATGAGATACGCCCCGGCCTGAAGATCAACCACCCGGAGCTGGGGGATGGCGTCGTCGTCGGTCGAGAGCCGACGGGGTACATCACGGTCTTCTTTCGCGCTCATGGGGAGCGGCAGGTACCTGCCGACTCGTTACGGACAGCGACCGACCGGTTCGATCAGATCGTCCAAAGCATGATTCCGGCAACACCGGAACGGCTTGAACAGCTCTGGTTGGCAGTGGAAGCCGAAGAACTACCGCTGATGGAAAGCGCCGCGACCTTGACTTCTGCAAAGGTAGACTTGTTGCCGCACCAGGTGGTGCTGGTCCACCGTGTGGCCAATGCCCGCCCCAAACGCTTCCTGGTAGCCGACGAGGTTGGCCTGGGTAAAACTATCGAGGCCGCGCTCATCCTTCGTGAGCTGGCTTCCCGGGGTGAGCTGAGCCGGGCCATCATGATCGTCCCCGCCGGGCTGGTGGACAACTGGCGCAGGGAACTGAATGAAGTTTTCAATCTCGACTTTGAGGTGTTCGGCAGCGAGGGGGATGTTACCGACCGCAAAACCAACGCCTTTGCCAAACACAATCGCCTGATCGTCTCGGTCGACACGCTCAAGCGCCCCGCGCGAGTGAAGAAGCTTCTCGCTGCACCGCCCTGGGATCTGGTGGTCTTCGACGAAGCCCATCATCTGAGCGTTTATCGCTACGGCAACAAGGTCAAGAAGACCGAAAATTTCAAACTTGCCGAAGCGATTCGTGACCACTGCCGGGACCTCATTCTCCTGTCGGCAACGCCGCACCAGGGCGACCATTTCCGATTCTGGATGCTGATCAGGCTGTTAAGCCCCGAGCTATTTGAGAGCGATCGGGACATGGTCACAAACAGGCACCGTCTCAATGCGGTCGTCATTCGCCGCACCAAGGCGGATGCCTGTGCCCAGGATGGTAGCCCGCTGTTTGTCCGCCGCATGGTTCATACTGAGGGGTTTGAGTTGTCGGAGCGGGAAAAGGAGTTCTACAACGCGCTCCTGGATTATCTACGGGATGGCTACAACCTGGCAGCTCAGCAAGGCAACAAAGGCCGGGCGCTGGGTTTTGTGATGACGGTGTTTCAGAAAATCGCCGCCAGTAGCTTTGCTGCTATCCGCTCGACCCTTCAGCGACGGTTGCTGATGTTGACCATTCAGGAAGGAATTGAGCGTGACGAATTGCTGGATGTAGATGGCCGGAACAGGGTCTTCGAGGATGCCCGACAGATCATTCACGACATCTACTCCATCCCGTATGACGCCGTGGGCAACGCCCAGACCGATCAGATCTTCGCGGACGCAAAATATCAGCTGTTGAAAAAGCGAAACGAAGCGCTCTCCTTTGCCTCGACAGCTGAAAGCTATTCTGATTCTGAATGTGAAGCCGGTGCCGGAGAGGAATCGGCCGCCATGCTGGTCGTGGTTGCGCTGCCGGAAGAACGGCAACGGATACTCGATCTTCTTACCGAGTTCCCGGACGGCATCGAGTCAAAGACCGCAATGCTCGTTCATGCCCTGCGCCAGATCTGGCAGCAGAACCCCGATGAAAAAGTCGTTATCTTCGCCACCTACTTGGGCACGGTCGAGGCCATCAAGAAGCAACTGGATGAAGTTTTTCCCAGTGCGGGTGTCGATGTCCTCAAAGGCGGAGATCACGGAGCGAAAACAGCCGTCCAAAAGAGATTCCGTAGGAAGGATGGACCCAAGGTTCTCGTCTGCACCGCTGCCGGTCGTGAAGGCATCAATCTCCAGTTTGCCCGTATCCTCTTCAACTACGACCTGCCCTGGAATCCCATGGATCTCGAGCAGCGCATAGGCCGCATCCACCGCTATGGGCAGGAATCAACCGCGCAGGTTTACAACCTCGTGGCAGCAGACACCATTGAAGGCCAGATCTATCTGCTGCTTGAGGAAAAGCTGAACGACATCGCCAGAACCCTGGGTAAAGTGGATGAACAGGGGCAGGTCGCCGAGGATTTACGGATTCAGGTGTTGGGCCAGCTCAGCAGTACCTTGAGTTATGACCGGCTCTATCAAGATGCCATTGGCGATCCAACCCTGAAGCGAACCCGTCAGGAGCTGGAAGTTGCCATGAGCAATGCCAATTTGGCACGTCAGGTTGTCTTTGAGCTCTTCCAGGAGCTCGACCAGTTCAATCTTGGCGACTACCAGAAGTTCGACGACGAAGGGCGAGGAATGCAGCGCCTTGTCAATTTCATTGCACGGTCGGCCCGACTCGCCGGGTGGAATTTCAAAAAAGAGGTCGATGGCAGGTGGGCTCTGATCAGAGATGGTGAGCCGAACATGGTGTTCACGACAGAGCGTAACGATGCTCTTCAGGAAGAAACTCTTCAGCTTGTCGGTTTGGAGCATCCGGTCGTCAATCAGTTCATGCGCAAATATTCAGCCGCCGATGCAGGACCTCGGGCCTTGGCCGGGAAGGTAATCGGGATAGCAGGTGAGGGCCTGCTTACCCTCTGGAAAATCAGCACCCACGGCAAAGACGGCCAAGCCAGCCACCATGTCGTCAGAATTGGAATGAATGCGGAGGGCGACCGAGCACCATGGCTTGAGCGTTTGGACGACAAAATTTTGGGAATGCAATCACCATCAATACCTGCCGAGCAATGGCAGACTCTCGCGGCCAACAAAAAGGTCCGCCTGCAGGAACTGCTGCATCGCGAGCTGAGTTATTCGGGAATTATTGATGAAGGGATGTCGTATTCTGCCACGCTACTGGCCATCATGGGGATAGAGAATTAGGAAAGATAGTAATGGATAATGCCCCTCCACAACCACTAGATAACAGGTGTAATGCCGCTGCAACTATTTAAATTTTTTGGTTATCGCAAGGTGCGCTAAGCGATAGATTTAATCAATATCCGTAGCTTTTGTTGAAAGCAACGTGGAGTTGCCCCTGCTAAACCGGACACCCTGCGGTTGCTGATGTGCGGATAAATTCTCTGGGGGTTTTCATCCGCAAGCCCTTGTGAGGGTGACCTGCCCGGCAGATCAGTCCCTCTCGAACCAGCCGGGAAGCTGGGCCAGAACCGTTGCCGTATCAGGGCGGGCGTGAACATGCACGTAATCCCGCTTGAAGGTGTTCACAAAGGCCTCGGCCATGCTGACCTTTCCCCCTCCAGGTATCCCAGCTATTAGTTCGTGACGCAGGCCAAGGAGGCCATCGTCATGAGAAAGAGCAGGTTCACCGAGGAGAAGATCATTGGGATTCTCAAGCAGGCCGAAGCCGGGATGGCGGTAGCGTCTTTGTGCCGACAGCATGGGATGTCCGACGCGACGTTTTACAAGTGGCGCAGCAAGTACGGCGGACTGGACGTGTCCGAGGCGCGTCGCTTGAGGGGGCTTGAAGAGGAGAACCAGCGGCTGAAGCGGCTCGTGGCCGAGCAGGCCCTGGACATCCAGGTGCTCAAGGAAGTCCTTGGAAAAAACGGGTAGAGCCCGCCGAGCGCCGCTTGGCCGTGCGTTATGCCATTGATGTGCATGGTTATTCAGAGCGGCGGGCCTGCCAGCTAATGGAGATGAACCGACGGACCTTCAGACGGCCGCCAGGCCCGGATCGCGACGCTGAATTGCGCATCCGTCTGCGTGGTCTGGCCGAGGAGCGCCGCCGCTTCGGCAGCCCTCGGTTGCAGATCCTCTTGCGCCGTGAAGGGTGAAAAGACTGAAGCCGCGATTACGAACTTATCCCTGGTATACTTGGCGGGGTAAGGTCAATTTTGCCCCACCCTTTGGGGTTCTGGTGCCTCCGCACGTCCATGCTCCCTTCGGGCGGGTGTCCTTGCTGTAGGCTTTGGCCAAATACGAAGCCTGCTGCTCACACTTGGCTCGTTGGGCAGCCTCGTCGGGTGAGCCCCGCCTGATCATGATACCATTTTCCTGCCTGTTCCCATGTCTGTCCTTATCGCAATGATGCACGAGTCCTGTGGGATCAACGCCCAATGCTCTGCCCCAAAGCCGACCTGCCTTTTCAAAAATCGAGTGCGGGTTGTTCAAAGAATTGCCGTTAACGAGCACCAGGGCATGGTAGTGTGGGTGCTCGCTTTCGTTCTGCTCTCTCACCCAAAGAAGTTTGGGGTCGGGATCGTGATTTCCGGCGAATTTCTGGCGTGCAATGCTGCGTTTGAGATTATAGCTAAAGTCGTGGATATGTTTGCTGTCGGGTGTGGCGTAACCGTTTTCAGGATAGCGTAAGTCAAGTCGGACCTGCATGACCTTGCCGTGATCAGCAAGGGATTGTTCAAACGTAGCGTGGTACTTGTCCATGATGCTTTCAATGACAGGCCCAGTTTTGGTGTCATGCGGCATGGCGGATTCCTTTTTGTGTTTTTGGTATATTTTCGCAGTGAGCAGGAATGTATGGATCTTGATTTGTTCCGGTGCATATGTATGGATTCTTGTTGTTATATGTAATACCATTTACCTAGGTATGAGCTTCTGCGCGAACGGTAAGATCTTTTTGGCGTATCGTTTCGCAGTGCTGTTTTTGAGGATACGAAATTTGGCGGAAAATTTTCATATTATAATATGCAGAGTGAAGTGTTCGACAGGAAGAGAATGTTTCAAAAAAAGCACACCCCTGAAAACGTGAAAACGCAGGGGTGTGCTTGGATAGTATTAGAGTAGTGTGCAAAAATTGAAGCGCGGCACCCATATTTCGCATGACTCTATTGAGCCTGTTGGGAGTTGTCGCTGAGCTTGTTGGGGGTATATCCATCCTTGTGCCATCATCCAGAACAATATGCGTTCACATTTTTTCTTGCTCAACCCATGAGGTCTGCATAGCTCTGTAGTGGTGTAGCCGTGGTGGATATGGGTGAATTGCTGGCTGTTGGCGATGGTCATTATGAGTGGCTGTGCCTGCTTTCGCATTTCATCTTGATTGGTTGTGTTAATGATAGTCGCAGACTGCATTCCAAAGAACATTGCCAGGTTGCATGCTCTGTGCATGGTATTCATGTCTATTCCCATGTTGCCATGGCTTGTGGTTTCCATGGCGTGTAGTGTCATGGCGAGGCGCACGGCATGAACGAGTAGTTTTCCTGCTATCCCATGATGGTTGTCGAAGGGCATGTTCTGTCTTTGTTGCCAGGTTAATGTTGTCTGGAAATTCTTAAGCATGATATTGGCTTCATGGGATAGATGGAGCTTGGGATGGCAGCCCGTAAGAGTTCGGCACTCCTTGAGTTGAATGATGGTTCGCTCAAGTTGGTCAGCGTACCATCGCTCTGCTGTGGCGGAGACTTGTCCGTAGCCTGTTTTTGGTTCACTTGCGGGCATGATAAATGGTAAAAAACGCGCGGTTAATCCGTTTTCGCTATATTCAGGAGTGCGGAGTAACTTTAGTAGTGGGCGAGTTTGCCACATGCAAAGCAAAACAACTGATGGATTTTTTGCGTGGAATTGCTCATGCTTTGTGATATCCTCAATGGTTGTGTTGGACCACGCATCAAGGAATGGTGTGATATCATCCGGGTTGATTTTGTGAAAAGATGAAAGAGGTGCGCCTTCGTCATCGATCAGTATGCCGAGTCCATTCCGCAAACTGAGCTCCTTTATGAAGGATTGAGGAGACATCTTGCCCATGAGGGGGGCTTGCGGAATGGATATCGCGTCAAGTTCTTTTTGAAGATCAGCAAGTTCGTTGATGTCTTCGGTGAGGATTGTCGCGTTGTGTTTTTTCTTAAAGGCTGTTTTTATGCCTTTAATCCTGCTGCTGAGAAGGTCCCTGCGGGCTCGTCGGGTGGCAGCTTCGTCAGGGGGAAGGGCAATGTGCTTGCTGATCAGATTGTCGAGGGTGGGCTTCATGCGTTTCATGATAGGGGTTTTCCCCGAGCTGGGCTCGGCGCCGATGGCCATATAGAGCGACAATCCTATGCGGTGGGATTTCGATACCTCACATTCAGAGCCGATTTGCCCTGCTGCAAACATTGCCAGCAGTGTGCAGGCCACCATCTCTTCCGAAGTCCCGAGCTCTTGCGCCAGTTCTCGCGCGAAAACTTGTGCGGGCTCACTCAGGGAGTGATAGGGGGACAGGCCGGGAAACTCTGTGTGGAGTACGTTATGCATTGTCAGTCTCCTTGAGATATTCAGCAAACCAGTCCAGGAATGCAGTCTTTTCGTAGCCAACCTTCCTCATGAATTTCACCTTTCCGTTAGGGCCCTTGCCAAGGCAGTCGAGGTTGGCCAAGGTTCGTGGGGCGATCAGGCCGCCGGTAAGCTTGCCCACTTCGGTTCGGGCAAAGATGTCCGGCAGGGACTTGGCCAGGTTGTTCAGTATTTTTTGAGCGTGCATTTTTCCTCCGGTTCTGAGCGTTGCTCGCATCAGCGTAATGACAGGGGGAGGTCCCATGCATCCATGTTTTTATTTTTCCGAAGCCAGCGAGTCGGCGTTTTGTGTGGTCTCGCTGGGTAAAGGCCGGAGGTTGTCGTGGAGGAAAAGGAAGTCAAGGCCGACATTTTGCCCGACGGGCGAACGATTGAGTTTATTCGGAGAGAGTATGCTGCCAGGCGTATCTATCTAGATAATAAAGATAATTACGACAGCGTTGAGGCGGCTATTACGGCGCTCAGGGCGGGGGGGGCATATCTAGCATCGCTAGGGGGGGCGCTGGCTGGAGATCCGGTGGCGTGTGAGCTAGAGCTTCTCAATATGATTGAAGATGGCAGGTTTGCTGCCATGTCAGCCGACCAACTGGCTGCATTCGTCGAGGGGTGCGGGGAGGGGGGCGGGATTGTGGCGAATGTGATGGCTGCACATGGCTATTCGTCGAAATATGGATATGTTTTGTCAGATGTTGGGATGAGGGATGCTGGTGTTCCTAGGCGTTCTTTGCTGCTCAGGGCTATTTATATGAAAGATGAAAAATGGAAGTCGATCTTGGAAGAGATTCACGCAGGTATTGATATTCCGTATAAAGCTAAAATTTTATTTGGTTTTAAGATGAGAGAAGTGAGGTTCTATGGTGGTAATGGTTTGCCATGGGACCGTGTCAAAAGGGCTTGTTGCTTTAATGACACGTATTATGAAGATTTGCTGGATAAATTCCCCGATTACACGTGCTCTGTTTCCGGAATAGGCAGTATTGACTTTAGCTTTGAGGCTGCAATTGCAAGAATTACAATAGATATTTGTGTTGAGAGAATGAAATATCTAATATGCAGGAAGTTGAAAATTTCAGACGATCTTTACCGCGTTATTGTTGAAGAGCTTGGCGCGCGTCGTGATGATTTTTTTAGGTATAGTTTTGAAAAAATTTCAGAACATATAGAGAGTATTAATGAAAATTCATATGCGGATATTTTGGAAATAGAAAAGAATGACGATGCGCTCGTTGCATTGCTTGCTAAGGAAAATCCCAGTGCATATGAAAGAATTAAAGAGTGCAATGCAAAACTTACATCTGAGATGGAAAAGCTGAAAAAACGTGTAAGTGATTCAGAGAAAAAGCTGCTCTCTGGTCGATATAGGCGGTCTATAAATGAAGCGCCACGATTTGCGGGTCTTTATTTGTGGGATTTAGTTGAAGTAGAGGGTATGCGATTTAATGCTGCTGAAGAGAGGTTCTGCAATGAGTACAGAGCTGTACTTGGCCGAAATTATACCGAAAACAAATCAAATCCGCATCATAGGTTGTACAGCGTGACGGACGCCTGTATTCGTGAGCAGGTGCTTTTGCCCATGAATTCGTCAAGTTGTTTCTATGATAGACGTGATATGGGGGTAGTGAAACGGGAGGCGTCGGGGCGCCGTAGCTAACTGACACCAAAACTGACACCAAATTAGCTGTCAGGCCGCGTACAAAAAAGGCAGCTACGACAACGTCGTCGTAACCGCCTTGAAACAATGGTGCCCGGAGCGGGGATTGAACCCGCACAGCCGTGAGGCCGAGGGATTTTAAGTCCCTTGCGTCTGCCAGTTCCGCCATCCGGGCACGGTGGGAATGGGTCGAAACCCTAGTATGCGGGCGGGTTGCCGTCAATGTCGGGGTTGCCGGGGGTGCGGTGGTCCGTGTGGGGGGCGCAGGCGTTGGGGGGTGCGGCGCGCCGGACTGCCCCGCCTGGGGGCGGGTGCGTCGGGTGACGACAAGGGGGGAAGGGGCCGGGGCAGCAATCGATACTGTCAGGCCGGAGTGCCGACAGGCTGCGACCTGTTTGCCCGACCTGCCCCGGCTTGGCCTGACGCGCCCCGTTTCGCCCTGACTCGTCCAGACAGGCCGGAGATGCCAGGCGAGCCCCGACAAGCCCCGGCAGGCCCCGACAGGCCCGGATGGGTCCGACAGGCCCCGACAGGATCGGCTGGGACCGAATGGGGTCGGCTGGGACCGGACAGGCTCGACTGACCCGGAGGTGAGCATCAAGCCCGAGCAGGCCCGAGCAGGCCCAGGCAGGCCCGAGCGGGCTCCGCGCCCCTTCGCCTATTCCTCCGCTTTCGCGGCAGCCTTGCCGCCGCCTCCGCCCTTTCCGCGTTTGGCGCGGGCCGTTCCCGGCTTGGGCTTTGCCGTGGGCACCACGGTCAGGGCCGGGTCCTTGTGGGCATGGGCGGCCATGCCCGCGCGGGCGTCGGGCAGGCGCAGGGTGGCTTCCTGCCAGGCGCCGTCGGCCAGCAGGTACAGGTGCAGCAGGTCCAGCCCCTTGTCCACGAACAGCATGCGGCCTTCCACGTCGCCGCGCAGCAGGGGGGCCACGGCGGCGCAGGCCGCGTGGAACGCCGTTTCCTCGTGGTTGACGAACACGCACTGCACGCGCAGGGCGTCGCCCGTGGGGGTGAAGTCGATGTGTTCGCCGCCGCTGGCTTCCAGCGCGCCGTGGATGGCGTCCACCAGTTCCGCTTCGCGGGCCAGCAGGTCGTTGTAGCTCAGTTCCGGCCCGTAGACGAAGTGGCCGAAGAGTTCGCAGTCGAATTTGGCCATGGTCGGTCCTTGAGGTTAGGTCGGGGCAGTCAGGCCGGGCCCGTCTGGTTGGACCCGTCCGGTTGGGCCCGTCTGGTCGGGACGGTTTCGCCGGGACGGTGTGGGCTCGGCAAGGTGGCCGGACCAGTGTGGTCCGTACGGCGACCCCGAATCGGTATGGTCAGATCGGTGCCGCCAGATCGGTGTCGCCAGATCGGTGTGGTCTGGCCGGTGCCGTCAAGCCGGTGTGGCCTGTCCGGTGCCGCCCGGTATCGCCCGGCGGTCGCCTGCCGTCACGGCTCCCCCCGCCGCGCAGGGCAGGTTGCGGCGGGGGCATTACCAGCCGTATCACGAAACCCATGTTTTCCCCATGATAGAGCGCGGATGCGCCGGACGTCAAAATGGCAGGGGCGCGGCGGGGCTGGACGCGCCCCGGTCAGCGGTGGATACTGGCGCACTCACCCCCGCACAAGGAGTTTTCCATGCCTTACGTCAACATCCGCATCACCCGCGAAGGCGCCACCAGCGAGCAGAAGGCGGCGCTCATCCAGGGCGTCACGCAGTTGCTGGTGGATATCCTCGGCAAGAATCCCGCCACCACCGTGGTGACCATCGACGAGGTGGACACCGACAACTGGGGCGTGGGCGGCGAAACCATCACCGCGCGGCGCAAGCGCGGGGTGTAGCGCAAGCCCGCGAGGGGCGGCGCGGTCACGGCCTTCCGGTGTCGCCGCACTGCGCGGCTGGACGGCGTGCAAGGCCAACGGCCCACCTCCGCGACGTCTTGGCGGTGTGGCGGATGGGCATGGGCGGGCTGGCTCTCGTCGTTTCCCGTCGCGCCCGCCGGGCCTCGCGCGCGCTGGCGCATCCGCCGTTGCCTGAACGCGGCGACGGCTCGCTGGTCAAGGCCGGGCCTTGCGTGCGCTGGCGCATCGCCCCCCCATCTGCTACAGGCTGGGTATGCACACGGACACGCGCCCCCATCTGGTGGTGCTGGGGCTGGACGGCCTGCCGTTCTCGCTGGCCCGCCACCTTTGCGCCCAGGGCCGCACCCCCAACCTTGCCCGCATCGCCGCATCCCCCAACGCGTCGGCCCTTGCCGCCGAGCTTCCCGACCTTTCGCCGGTGAACTGGACCTCGTTCTACACGGCGTCCGGCCCGGAAACGCACGGGGTGTACGGCTTTACGCGGTTCAACGTGACCACCCGGCAGCTGTCGCTGGCCGACTTCTCGCAGGTGGCCGCGCCCACCATCTTCGACCGCCTGGGCGAGCGCGGGCTGACCAGCCGGGTCGTCAACCTGCCCAATACCTACCCGGCGCGGCCCATTCCGGGCATGCTGGTTTCCGGGTTCGTGGCGCACGACCTGGCGCGGGCGGTGCATCCGCCGTTCCTGCTGGGGCCGCTGACCGGGGCGGGCTACCGGCTGGAGGCCGACACCGCGCGCGGCGGCTCGGACCCAGCCCACCTGCTGGCGGAACTGCGCGCCACGCTGGCCTCGCGCCGCGCCGCGCTGCGCCTGCTGTGGCCCGACCTTGCGTGGAACCTGTTCGTGCTGGTGCTGACGGAAACCGACAGGCTGTTCCACTTTCTGTGGGATGCGGTGACCGACGAAGGACACCCGCAACACCCCGCGTGCATGGAATTTCTGGCGGAATGGGATGCGCTGCTGGGCGAGGTGCTGGACCTCGTCAAGGCCCTTTCCGCGCGCGACGGCCGCCCGGTGCGTCTGCTGGCGCTGGCCGACCACGGCTTCGGCCCGGTGCGGGCAGAGGTGGACCTGAACGCCTGGCTGCGCGGGCAGGGCCTGCTGCGCCAGGTCACGCCCGGCGGCGTGGAGCAGTGCCACGAGCTGGACGCCACCACCCTGCACCCGGCCAGCGCGGCCTTTGCGCTGGACCCGGGCCGCATCTACCTGCGTACCCGCCGCCGCTTCCCCGACGGCACGCTGGACGACGCGGCGGGGCGGCGGCTGGCCGAGCGGCTGCGGCGCGAGCTGATGGAACTGACCTTCGAGGGCGCGCCGGTGTTCCGCGCCGTGCTCACGGCGGACGAGGCCTACGGGCCGGAGGTGCCGGGGCAGGGGGCGCTGGGCCAGGCCGGATTCAGCCAGCCCGGTTCGTGTCTGACTGGAACGGAGTCGGACGTTGCCGGGGCAGGCAAACGGCTGTTGCCCGGCACGGGCCAATCCGGCCCGGCTTCCGGCCCTGTCGCAGCCTCTGGTCCGGAAGACGGCCCGCCCCTGCGCTGGGCCGCGCCGGATCTGGTCTGCGTGCCCGCCTACGGCTTCGACCTGAAGGCCAAGTGGAACCGCAGCCAGATATTCGGCCTGCCGGAACAGTACGGGCGCACCGGTACCCATACCCCGGACGACGCCTTCTGGTACGATTCGCAGGCCGGACAGCCCGGCATTGCCGCGCCGGTTTCGGTGCGTGACGTGGGCGCGCTTGTGCTGCGCCACTTCGGGCTGGATGCGCCGGAGCGCACCGCGGGATATCCGGCGGTGCTCACCGGGCAGGCGGACTGGCGCGGCGCGAAGGTGTCCGCGCTGGGGCATGGCAGCCCCGCGTCCGGTGCTGCGCCCGGCGCGCCTGCTACGCCCGTCGCGTCCGGTGCTGCGTCCAGCGCGTCCAGTGCTTCCGCCGCGCCCGGCCCGACGCACACCGACGTTTCGTCTGCGGCGCTTTCCGATAGCACAGCCATCCGCACGCGCTGAGCCCTGCCACGACACACTTTTCACCGTAAACGCACCGACAAGCATCCGGCAACCATATGATAGATTATCGAAGCGAACTGAACCCCGCCCAGTATCAGGCCGCCACAACCCTGGAAGGCCCTGTGCTGGTCATTGCCGGTGCGGGCAGCGGCAAGACGCGCACCATCGTCTACCGGCTGGCCAATCTGGTGGAGCAGGGCGTGCCCGCTTCCGCCATCCTGCTGCTGACCTTCACCCGCAAGTCCGCGCGCGAAATGCTGCACCGGGCCGGGCGGCTGCTGGAACACAGCGCCACCGCCGCCGTGCACGGCGGCGTGCACGGGGTTACCGGGGTGCAGGGCGGCACCTTTCACGCCTTCGCCTATTCGGTGCTGCGCCAGTTTCGCCCCTCGGGCTACGAGGCGGGCGACCTTACCGTCATGGACGGCGCGGACATCGTGGACGCGGTGCGCCACTGCAAGGACAATCTGGGCATCGGCAAGGGCGACCGCTCCTTCCCGCGCACCCAGAACATCGTGGGGCTCATCAGCAAGTCCCGCAACAAGGAACTGGACATCGACGAGGTAATCCGGCGCGAGGCGTTCCACCTGCTGGTGCACGCCGAGGGCATTGGCCGCATCGCCGCCGCCTACCACGCCTATCGTCGCGAGCACGGCCTGCTGGACTACGACGACCTGCTGTTCGAACTGGAGCGGCTGCTGCGCGAACGGGCCGACGTGCTGGACTGGTGCCGCGCCAGGTTCCGCTACATCATGGTGGACGAATACCAGGACACCAACCTGGTGCAGGCCCGGCTGGTACACCTGCTGGCGGGCGAGGGCGGCAACGTCATGGCCGTGGGCGACGACGCCCAGTCCATCTACGCCTTTCGCGGGGCGGACGTGCGCAACATCCTGGATTTCCCCAAGCTGTTCCCCGCCGCGCAGATCATCAAGCTGGAAGAGAACTACCGCTCGGTGCAGCCGGTGCTGGACCTGACCAACGCCATCCTGGCGGAGGCTCCGCAGGCCTACCGCAAGAAGCTGTTCGCCGCGCGCGAAGGGGGCGACAGGCCGCAGGTGGTGCGCCCGCTCAGCGACCTGACCCAGGCCTCGCTGGTGGTGTCGCGCATCGTGGAATTTCTGCGCAGCTACCCGCCGCACGACATCGCCGTGCTGTTCCGGGCGGGGTACCAGTCGTACCATGTGGAAGTGCAGCTGAACAAACTGGGCGTGAAGTTCCGCAAGTACGGCGGGCTGCGCTATTCGGAGGCGGCCCACGTCAAGGATGTGCTGTCCTACGCGCGCCTGGTGCTGAACCCGCTGGACCTGCCCGCGTTCCAGCGCATTGCCGCCATGTCCAAGGGTGTGGGGCCCAAGACCACCCTCAAGCTGTACGACGTGGCCCGGCAGGGCAACCCGGAGGCCACCAGCCGCGCCTGCCTGCGCTACCCCGAACTGCGCGCCGACCTGGACCTGCTGGACGGCCTGCGCAAGCGCCCGCACACGCCCACCTCGCTGCTCGAAGAGGTGATGGAGCACTACAAGCCGCGAATGGAGGCCGCCTTCCCCGACGACTGGCCACGCAGGCAGCAGGGGCTGGAACAACTGCTCCAGATTGCCGCATCCTACCGCGACCTGGACCTGTTCATCTCCGACCTGTCGCTGGAAGACCCCGGCGAGGAAGAGGAAAACCGCGACAGCGTGGTGCTTTCCACCATCCACTCGGCCAAGGGGCTGGAGTGGGGCGCGGTGCTGCTCATCGACCTTGTGGAAGAACGCTTTCCTTCGCGGCACGCCATTGCCCGCGCCGAAGACTTCGAGGAAGAGCGGCGGCTGATGTACGTGGCCTGCACCCGCGCCCGCGACCACCTGTGCCTGTTCGTGCCCGCCAGCCTGTACAGCCGGGGCGACGGCGGCAACCAGCCCGCCGTGCCCAGCCCCTTTGTGCGCGAATTGCCCGCCCATCTGTTCGACGAGATGCACGAAAGCTATTCCGGCGGGCTGATGCGCCGGGATGTGCAGAATGGACAGCGCGGGGCGGGTTTTGGCGGCGGCAGGGGCGGAGTGGGTGGCGGCGGCTTTGCGCAGGGAAACCGCTTTGACGGCGCGCCCGGCATTCCCCGTCCGCCCATGTTCGCGGAAGGGACCACGCCGGGCCGGGCAGGGGGGGGCGCGGGCCGTCCGCTGCCGCCGACGGCGTACTCCGGCGGTGCGCGGCCCGGCGCGCAAGGTGGCGGGCAATCCGGCGGCCAGCCTGCCGCCGCTGCCGCCGCGCCTTCGCTGCTGTCCGGCGGCACGGCCCCGGCGGGCCAGTGCGGCTACTGCACCCACCGCATCTTCGGGCGCGGCAAGATCGTGCAGCACCTGCCGCCCGACAAGTACCGCGTGAACTTTCCCGGTTTCGGCCTCAAGGTTATCATGGCCGAATACCTGACGCTGGAATCCGACTGACGCGGGCAGCGTCGCCAGGCCGATGCGGCATGGCGGCATGCTCTGGCGGCGCGAAAGGCGTCGCCCGCCCCTGAAGGCACTGGCGACACGGCATGTTGTCGCAGCGCCGCAGGGGTGTTCAACAGCACATTCGCAGGAGCCTTCGCATGACCCGGCTTGCCTCCGAGGACGATTTCCTCGCCGCCATCGACCGCCATTTCACCAATGCCCATCCCCATCTGTGCGTGGGGCGCGGCGACGACTGCGCCGTCATCGCCTGCCCGCCGCGCATGGCCGTGAGCACCGACCTGTTCAACGAGCACAGCCACTTCCGCACCAGCTACTTCACCCCCGGCGACATAGGCCACAAGGCCCTGGCCGTGAACATCAGCGACCTGGCCGCCAGCGGCGCGCGTCCGCTGGGCTTCAGCCTGGCCCTCACCGCGCCTGCCGACCTTTCGCGCGAGTTCTGCGACGAAATGCTGGGCGCCATGGCCGCGCTGGCCCGCGAATACGACATGGCCCTGTCCGGCGGCGACCTGACCCGTGGCGATGCCCTGTCCCTGTGCATCACCGTGTGGGGTGGGGCTGCGCCGCGCCCTGTCCGTGCCGCTGCCCTGAAAGAGGGAGGGGAAGGCAACGTGGCTGGTGACGCATCCGAAGTCGCCCCCGTCGGCACCCGCCCGCAACCCGCCGCCGGGGGGGCATCGCCCTTTCTGCGCCGGGGCGGCTGCCAGCCGGGCGACCAACTGTTTCTTGTGGGTCGCGTGGGTCTGGCCCGCGTGGGCTTGCTGGCGCTGGAAAGCATGGGGGCAGAGGCTGCGCGCCTGTACCCCGAGGCGTGCCGCGCCCACTTGCGCCCGCGTCCCCAGGTGGCGGCGGGGCAGGCGCTGGCGGCCATCTGCGGTACCGGCGATGCGCGCATCGCGCTCATGGACGTGTCCGACGGCCTTGCGCGCGACCTGCCCCGGCTCATCGGCGCGGACCGGGGCAGCGGCCTGGGCGCGGAACTGGTCATGGACGCCGAAGCCCTGCCCGGCGAGGTGCGCGCCTACGCCCTGGCCAACGACCTGGACCCCGTGGACACGGCCTTCACCGGCGGCGAGGACTACGCACTGCTGGGTTGCTGCCGACCGGCCATGTTCGAGGCGGTGCGTGCCGCCGTGCCCGGCCTGATCCCGCTGGGCCGGGTCACCGCCGATGGCATGGTGCTGGTCAATGGTGACTTGCCCGCGTCCGCCGGGTTCGACCATTTTTCGGGGTAAGAGCCACAGGGCACGGGATTGGGAAGCGCGTTGATTCGACGGACCAATTAAAAAGTTTGGGGGGATGGGGGTACGGGGGAAGGAGCCCCTTTTCAAAGGGGCCCTTCCCCCGCACTCTCCCCGCATAGACCAGAGAGGTGACCATGGACACCACCCTGCGGCCCATCGGCGTCATCGTGTCGCCGCTCACGGATCTTTCGCAGTGCCCCAAGCAGGGCGACGAGGGTGCGCCCGAGGCATGGGTGGAGATTGCCGCCCCCTACGTGCCCGGTCTGGACACCCTGACGCCGGGCCTGTCCCTGACCCTGCTCACCTGGCTGCACCGTGCCGATCGCCATGTGCTGTCCGTGCACCCGCGCGGCGACACGCGTCGCCCCAGACGCGGCGTGTTCAACACCCGCTCGCCCGCCCGGCCCAACCCGGTGGGCCTGCACGAGGTGCGCCTGCTGGAACTGGCCCCCGGCACGGACGGCGGCGTGCGCCTGCGCGTGGCCCCGCTGGAGGCGCTGGACGGCACGCCGGTCATCGACATCAAGACCTCGTACCGCCAGCGGCAGCCGGTCCCGTCATCCGGGGGCGACTCGGGCGGGGGCAGTGCAGACCACGCTGGTAATACGTTTCGTGTGACGAAAACGAGTGCGAATGGTAATGCGAATGGCAGTGCATCCGTACACGTTGTCTCCGGCTCGGCCCCCTCGCCATGGGGAGAGGGCATCCCCGACGGCCATGCCGACGAGTTGCGGCGCATCTGCCTGCGCGGCTGGCAGCGCGGCCTGTATTCCGGGTTCAACGGCAACGCCAGTCTGCGTATCGGCTCGGCCTGCCTGCTGACCTGCTCCGGCGCAGCAAAAGGCGACCTTGGCCCCGGCGACCTCGCGCTGGTGGACATCGCTTCCGGCGCGGTGCTGGCCGGGGGCAAGCCTTCGTCCGAAGGGGCCATGCATCTGGCCATCTATCGTGCCCGGCCCGACGCCATGGCCGTGGTGCACACCCATCCGCCGCGCCTGCTGGCCCTTGGCGCACTGGTCGGGCCGGACGACATGTTGCGCCTGCCCATCTACGAATCGGAGCTGTTGGGTGGGCAACTGGGCTTTGCGCCCGCCCACGCCCCCGGCACGCAGGAACTGGCCGACGCCGTGGCCGCTGCCGCCGTCACCCGCGACGCGGTGTGGATGGAACGCCACGGCCTGTGCTGCGCCGGGCCTTCCGCCGCCCGAGCCCTGGCCCTGGCCGAGGAACTGGAGCATCTGGCCGGGGTGCAGCTGGCCGTGCTGTCCGCCCATGCCAAGCTGCGGGATTGATCGGCGCGGCGCACCCTTGGCGGGGTCTTCATCCGCCTCGCCGCCTTGCGTCCGTCACACGGAACGGCTAGATTCGCCACCTTGCGGCCATGCACCGGGCAAACGCGGCACACGCCAGCGCTTGTCCGCGTCCGTCAGGCCGCGTTCCGGCAGTCTTTTCGGGGTCCTGCCCCGGCAACCTTTTTGGGGCCTTGCCCCGCAACCCCTTGGGGGAATTCCCCGCGCGAGGACATCGCACATGGCTCAGGCTTCCGACGCCGCACAAGGCTTCCGTCCCGATTTTGCGAAAATGAACGGTCTCGTGCCTGCCATCGCCCAGTGCGCCGCCACCGGCGAAGTGCTGATGATGGCCTGGATGAACGAAGAAGCATGGGACGCCACCCTCGCAACCGGCGAGGCGCATTACTTCAGCCGCAGCCGTGGCCGGTTGTGGCACAAGGGCGGCACGTCGGGCCATACCCAGCATATCAAGGCCGTGCGCCTGGACTGCGACAGCGACACCGTGCTGCTGCTCGTGGATCAGAAGGGCGGCGCGGCCTGCCATGAAGGGTACCGCAGCTGTTTCTACCGAGAGCTTACGGACGGCGAACCCGTCATCTGCTCGCCCCGCGTGTTCGACCCCAAGGAGGTCTACAAATAATGTCCGGCAACAACATGCTGAAGATCGGCATTCCCAAGGGCTCGCTCGAAGAAGCCACCGTGAACCTGTTCGCCCGCTCCGGGTGGAAGATCCGCAAGCATCATCGCAACTACTTTCCGGAAATCAACGACCCGGAACTGACCGCGCGCCTCTGCCGGGTGCAGGAAATTCCCCGCTACCTCGAAGACGGCGTGCTCGACGTGGGGCTGACCGGCAAGGACTGGCTGCTGGAAACCGGGGCCGACGTGGTCACCGTGTCCGACCTGATCTACTCCAAGGTCAGCAACCGCCCGGCCCGCTGGGTGCTGGCCGTGGCCGGCGATTCGCCCTACGTGCGACCGGAAGACCTTGCCGGGTGCACCATCGCCACCGAACTGCTGGGCGTTACCCGCCGCTACTTCGAAGACGCGGGCATCCCCGTCAAGGTGCAGTATTCCTGGGGCGCCACAGAGGCCAAGGTGGTGGAAGGCCTGGCCGACGCCATCGTCGAGGTCACCGAAACCGGCACCACCATCAAGGCCCACGGCCTGCGCATCATCGCCGAGGTGCTGCTGACCAACACCGTGCTCATCGCGGGCAAGGCCGCCTGGGCCGACCCGTGGAAGCGCGCCAAGATCGAGCAGATCGACCTGCTGCTGCAAGGCGCGCTGCGCGCCGATTCGCTGGTGGGCCTGAAGATGAACGTGCCCGCCCACAATCTGGACGCCGTGCTCGACCAGCTGCCCAGCCTCAATTCGCCCACCGTGGCCGGGCTGCGCGACAGCACCTGGTACGCCGTGGAAATCGTGGTGGAAAACGACCTCGTGCGCGACCTCATTCCCCGTCTGCGCTCCGCCGGTGCCGAAGGCATCATCGAGTACTCGCTGAACAAGGTCATTTAGAACCGGGTACATTGGGTTAAGAATGAACCGGGGAGGGGACCTTTTGCGGCAACCGTTAGACGAGCGCATCGCGCGAGTCTTACGGATGGCGACCGCAGAGCGAAAAAGGTCTCCCTCCCCGGACCCCGCTTTGCTGTCCTCATCCGTAATGCTCGAAGACTCGCATAACGGCTGAGGCTCCCCCCTAAAAATTGCCACTGCGGCGGTCAGTCTGGATATAAAAGGCAGGGGCCTCGCAGTGGTTCTGGACATTTGCCCCTGTGTGAAAGGGGCCGTCCGCCGGAGGCCGTCCCATGCCCGCACATCCGTTCCTGCCCCGCGAACTCTACGGCATCATCGGCCATCCCCTCGGCCATACCATGAGCCCCCTGCTGCACAACTGGGGCTTCGGCCTGCTGGACATCCCCGCCGTGTACATGGCCTGGCCGCTGGAGCCGGGCCACGTGGGAGATTTCATCACCGCCGTGCGCACCCTGCCCATACGCGGTGCCAGCGTCACCATTCCCCACAAGCAAGCCGTGCTGCCCCTGCTGGACGGCGTCAGCGAGCGCGCCCGCGCCGTGGGTGCGGTGAACACCCTGTACTGGCGCGACGGCCAGCTGCTGGGCGAAAATACCGACGTTACCGGCTTTCTGGCCCCGTTGCGCCAGCGGGCGGCAGCAGGGTGGCGGTGCGAAAGGGCGCTGGTGCTGGGCAACGGCGGCGCGGCCCGCGCCGTGCTGGCCGGCCTGCGCGAGCTTGGCCCCGCCGGTGACGGCGTGGTGGGCGCGGTGGGCGTCACCGGGCGCAACGCGGAAAAGGCCGCCCCGCTGGCCGCCGAGTTCGGCGCGGAAGGGGTGGACTGGGATGCGCGCGTCCACTGGGGCGCGGACCTTGTGGTCAACACCACGCCCATGGGCATGTCCGGCGAGCGACAGGGCGACACCGCATTTCCGGCACAGGGGTTTGCGGCGCAGGGAGTTGCGGCGGCAGGGGGAGATGGACGGCGCGGTCTGGCCTACGACCTTGTCTACAACCCGCTGCGCACCCGCTTCCTGTCCGAGGCCACCGACGCGGGCTGGGATACGCAGGATGGTCTGGGCATGTTCGTGGAGCAGGGCCGCGAACAGTTCCGCCTGTGGACCGGGCTGGAACTGCCCGCCGAAGGCGCGCGCACCCTGGTTGCCGTGGCCCTTGGGCTGGGCGACGTGGCCGTGGGCCGCGTCTGCGGCCAGTGCGAACTGCCCGGTCTGGGCAAGGGCTAAGGCATGGCCGCCGCAGGCATGCCGGGCCGCATGGTGACGCAAGCCGTGCCTGGACATGCCTCCGTCGCCATCCCGTGTCCGGGGGGCCAGTCCGCATGCCGTCTCGCGTGGCGTCTGTCTGTTCTGCTGTTTGCGCTGCTGTTTCTGTCATGCGCTCCCACCGTCCGGGCAGCGCGATTGGGGACAGCGGCGGAACCATCCCTTGCTGATCTGCCCCTGCCGGAACTGACGGCCCGCCTCGCGGCCCGCTACGGCGGGCAGCAGCCAGCCCAGTGGGGGGCGGCCCTGCCCGGCACGCTTACCCGGCTGCCCAAGTCCGGCGCACCCAAGACCGGCGCACCCAAGACCGGCCCGGTCACCATGGCCCTGACCTTTGACGCCTGCGGCGGCGGGTATGATGATTCCATCATTGCCCTGCTGCGCGAACTGCGCGTGCCCGCCACCCTGTTTCTGGCCGGGCCGTGGCTTGCCGCCCATCCCGCCGAAGCCGCCGATCTGGCCGCCGACCCGCTGTTCGAGATCGCCAACCACGGCGCGCGCCACCGCCCCGCCTCGGTGACCGGGCGGGCCGCCTACGGTATCCGGGGCACCCGCTCCGTGGCCGAATTCGTGGACGAGGTGGAATCCAACGCCCGGCGGCTGGCCGCCCTCACCGGTGCGCGCCCGCGCTTCTACCGGGCCGCCACCCTGTTCTGCGACGAGGTGGCCGTGCGCATCGCGGCGGACCTTGGCCAGACCGTCACCGGCTGCACCGTGGCGGCGGACGCCGGGGCCACGCTGCCCGCGCCTGCCGTGGCCCGCAACCTGCTGGCCGCCCGCAACGGCGGCATCCTGCTGCTGCACATGAACAAGCCCAATGCGGGCAGCGGCGCGGGGCTGCGCGCGGCCCTGCCGGAACTGCTGCGGCGCGGGGTGCGCTTCGTGCGCCTGTCGGATGCGCTCGGGGAGCCGGGCGCGGCGGGGGCTCGGTGACAGGGCACCTGGGGCACCGATTCAGCAATCGCAAATTCTCATGTGGGCGGGTGCGCGCGGGAACGGTTTCCTGAGCCATGTCCCATGTGGCGTTCATGCCGAAAAAATGCCAGGATTATTAGGAAAAACAGGTAAAAATTTTGGCGGGAGGGGGTGCGGAGGAGGATGCTCCTTTGCCCCGGCCGGCAGGTGAGCGCAACGCGCGAACCGTATGGATGAGGACCGCAGAGTGCCAAAAGGAGCCCTGCCCCGCAGAAATGCCGGACCTCCCCCATCCCCCTTGCCGGTTCTCTGCCACACTCCCGCCGCGCGGGGGTGTTTTTTTGCTTGTCACCCCGCTCCCCGCATGGCACACAAGGCCCGAACGACCACCTTCCAGCCCGCGCCCGCCTAGGGCGCGCGGCCCGTTCCCGACCCGGCGCATGACGTCACTCCCCGACGCCATTTCATGACGCCACTTCATGCCCACCATGAGGGAAGACGACGCATGATACGCTGCTCGCAGGTCATCCTTTCATCCCGGCCGGTGCACCGGGTGCGCAATCTGGGGCTTCGCCGCTCCGGTAACGCCCGAACGCCCGTGGCCGGCGATGCCGGCCCTGCGGCCCCGGCGCTCCGGTAACCGGCGCGCCCTGCATCCCGTAGCGTAGCGATTTCGTCCCCACCCACTCCCCGAAGCCTTGCCGTGCCGGTTTCCGGTGCGATGCGCCCCGGCGCACCGGCATCGCCCGCGCCGTTTCCCCGTGCAGCCCCCGTGGCGGCATGCAGCGGAGGCGGCGGATGCATACGGCATCCGGCCCCCGGCGCCGGAAGGCATCGGGATGCACGTTTCGGCATCACGCATTCACAGGCAGCGCGGCATGTTCCGCGATAGGGCCCGCATCCGGACGAGCTCCGGGCGGTCGAAAGGCCCGACATCCGGCCCGACATCCGGACAGGCATGCGGCCCGGCATCCGGCCCGAGACGCGGCCCGGCATGCAGGCGATACCAACGCTGCCGCCATGCAGCGCACCCGAACTCCGGACCTCGGCCTCCCGGTCTCACGGTCCGCAGGGGTCCGGGGGCAGCTCCCGACCACGCAAGCAAGAGGCGACGATGGCAGAACAGGATCACATCATCGAGTTGCGCGGCGTCACCAAGACGTTCGAAGACACCGTGGCGCTCGATTCCATAGACCTCACCATCCGCAACGGCGAGTTCCTGACCCTGCTGGGGCCGTCGGGCTGCGGCAAGACCACCATCCTGCGTCTGGTTTCGGGCTTCGAGCAGCCCACGTCGGGCGAGGTGCGCATCAACGGCCAGGTGGTCAACCGGGTGCCCCCGGAACAGCGCCAGGTGAACACCGTGTTCCAGAATTACGCGCTGTTCCCGCACATGACCGTGCGCGACAACGTGGCCTTCGGGCTGAAGATGCAGGGCGTGGCGGCGGACGAGACGGCCCGGCGCGTGCTGGACGCCCTGCGCATGGTGCACCTGGAAAACTTCGCCGACCGCAAGCCGCGCCAGCTTTCCGGCGGGCAGCAGCAGCGCGTGGCCATTGCCCGCGCGGTCATCAACAACCCGCTGGTGCTCCTGCTGGACGAGCCGTTCAGCGCGCTGGACTTCAAGCTGCGCAAGCAGATGCAGCTGGAAATCAAGCACCTGCAACGACAGCTGGGCATCACCTTCGTGTTCGTCACCCACGATCAGGAAGAAGCCTTCGCCATGTCCGACCGGGTGGTGGTGATGAACGAGGGCCGCATAGAGCAGATCGGCGCGCCCAAGGAAATCTACGAGGAACCCGCCAACATGTACGTGGCGCGCTTCGTGGGCGACATCAACGCGCTGCCGGGCCGCATCGACGCCGTGCGCCTGGACTGGTCCGCCGCGCCGGGCACGCCGCTGGCCCCGCCCGCGCCGGGCACGCCGGAACACGCCGCCCTGCCGCCGGACCTGAAGCCCGGCGAACACCTGTACGACGCCACCGTGGGCGGCACGGTGTTTCCGGTGCGGTCGCGCCGCAGGCTGGCCCCCGGCGACGGGGTGCAGGTGCTGCTGCGGCCGGAGGATCTGCGCATCGACCGCATTGCGGTTGCCGAGACCCCGGACTGGCCGCACCTGTGGGGCCGCATCGAGGAATCGGTGTACAAGGGCGCCACGGTGGACCTGGTCATCACCCTGGACGACGGCCAGCGCCTGATGGCGGCGGAGTTCTTCAACGAGGACGACGAGGACATCAACTACAACCCCGGCGAGCGCGTGGCCGTAAGCTGGGTGGACGGATGGGAGGTACTGCTGCCCGATGACGCAGCGTAGACCCTTCCGCACCGCCAGCATCGCCGTGGTCTGGTTGTGGCTGGGGCTGTTCGCCCTGTTGCCCAACCTCGGCCTGCTGCTGGTCACCTTTCTGGAGCGGGGCGAGTCGGACTTCGTGCGCCTGGTGTTCACGTGGGACAACTACGCCCGCCTCGCCGACCCGGTGTTCATCAGGATACTGGGCGAATCGCTGTGGCTGGCCGCCGCCAGCACCCTGGTGTGCCTGCTGATCGGCTACCCGTTCGCCTATGCCGTGGCCACGGCCCGGCGCGGGCTGCGCCCGTGGCTTCTGCTGCTGGTGGTCATTCCGTTCTGGACCAACTCGCTCATCCGCACCTACGCGCTGATCATCATCCTGAAATCGCAGGGCCTTGCCTCCAACGTGCTGATGGCCCTGGGGCTGGTCAGCGAGCCGGTGTCGTTCATGTACGGCGAATTCGCCGTGTTCACCGGGCTTACCTACACGCTGCTGCCGTTCATGATCCTGCCGCTGTACGCGTCCATAGAAAAGCTGGACAAGCGGTTGCTGGACGCGGCCAAGGACCTGGGGGCCAGCAGCCTGCGGGCCTTCTGGCACGTCACCCTGCCGCTGACCCTGCCGGGCATCGTGGCCGGGTGCATGCTGGTGTTCCTGCCTTCGCTGGGGTGTTTCTACATTCCGGAAATCCTGGGCGGGGCCAAGAGCATGCTCATCGGCAACTTCATCAAGAACCAGTTCCTGGTGGCGCGCGACTGGCCGCTGGGCGCCGCCGCCAGCACCATCCTGACCGTGCTGCTGGTGCTGATGATCATCGGCTACTGGCTCAGCAGCCGCCGGGTGGCCCTGCGCGAACGCAAGGGCGCGGACACCGGGGCTGCCACCGCGGGCCGCACGCCCGATGCGGCGCAGGCAGACGGCGACGACGGCATGACGTCCGGCGCGCATGGCGCGCATGACGCGCGGGGGAGGGCGTAACATGAAGTCGCGCACCCTCCGAACGCCGTCGACGCTGCGCACCCTGCGCACGGGGCTGGTCTGGCTGGTCTATGCCTTCCTGTACGTGCCCATCCTGGTGGTCATCGTCTATTCCTTCAACGACGCGCGCTACACCACCGAATGGAAGGGCTTCACCCTGAAGTGGTATTCCGCCCTGGCCGCCAACGGCCCGCTGGTGGACGCCGCGCTGAATTCGCTGTCCGTGGCCACCCTGGCCGCCACCATCGCCACGGTGCTGGGCACGCTGGCGGCCATCTGCATCCGGCGCTACCGCTTTCCGGGGCGCAAGGTGCTGCACGGCTGCATTTACGTGCTCACCGTGTCGCCAGACATCGTCATGGGCATCTCGCTGCTCATCTTCTTCATCGCCATGGGGGTGCAGCTGGGTTTCTGGACCCTGCTGGCCGCCCACGTCACCCTGGCGCTGCCCTTCGTCACCGTGACGGTGCTGGCGCGCCTGGCCGAGTTCGACGAGCAGCTCATAGAGGCCGCGCGCGACCTTGGCGCGTCGGAATGGCGGGCCTTCCGCCACGTGCTGCTGCCCCTGGCCGCGCCCGCCGTGGCGGCGGGGTGGCTGCTGTCGTTCACCCTGTCCATGGACGACGTGCTGGTGAGCTTTTTCGTCACCGGCCCCACCTTCGAGGTGCTGCCCCTGCGCGTCTATTCCATGGTGCGCCTTGGCGTGAAGCCGGACATCAACGCCCTGTCGGCGGTGATGTTCACGGTAACCATAGTGCTGGTGCTGCTGGCACAAACCCTGACCAGGACGAGGAGGAAATGATGCGCACGAAGCTGCACGCGGCCCGCGCCGCGCTGGTGATGGTGGGCCTTGCCCTGGCGGTGCTGGCGGCGACGCTGTTCGCGGGCCCCGCCGTGGCGGCGGAGGAAAAGGTGCTGCACGTCTACAACTGGTCGGAATACGTGCCCCAGTCGGTGCTCGACCGGTTCACCAAGGAGACGGGCATCAAGGTGGTGTACACCACCTACGAATCCAACGAGGCCATGTACGCCAAGATCAAGCTGCTGAAGGGCGTGGGCTACGACGTGGTCGTGCCGTCCACCTACTTCATTTCCATGATGCGCGACGACGGGCTGCTGTCCAAGATCGACAAGTCCAAGCTGAAGAATTTCAAGAACCTTTCACCCAAGGTGCTGAACCAGCCGTTCGACCCGGGCAACGAATACTCGGTGCCCTACATGTGGGGTTCGGCGGGGCTGATGGTGAACAGGAAGGTAGTGGACCCGGCCTCCATCACCAGCTGGAACGACCTGAACCGCCCCGAATTCGCGGGCAAGGTCATCCTGTCCGACGACCAGCGCGACTCCATGGGCGTGGCCCTGAAGGCGCTGGGCTACTCGGTGAACTCCACCAGTGAAGCGGAAATCAAGGCCGCCTACGAATGGCTGAAGAAGCTGCTGCCCGCCGTGCGCGTGTTCGACGTGACCGCCAGCAAGCAGGCCTTCATCAGCGAGGAAGTGGCCGCGGGCCTGATCTGGAACGGCGATGCCTACATCGCCGCCAGCGAGAACGAGAACCTGGTGTACGTCTACCCCAGGGAAGGCGTGCCCCTGTGGGTGGACAGCCTGGCCATTCCCGTGGGGGCCAAGCACAAGGACAACGCCCACAAATTCATCGACTTCCTGCTGCGGCCCGACGTGGCTAAGGAATGCGTGGAGGAATACAACTATTCCACCCCCAACGTGGGCGCGCAGAAGATCCTTTCGCCCGAGCTGGCCAAGAGCCGCATCACCTCACCCACCGACGCGGACCTGAAGAACGCCGAGTTCACCAACAGCGTGGGCAATGCGCTGGAGATCTACGAGAAGTATTGGGAGATGCTGAAGACGGGCAGCTAGCCCGGTTTTCGCGCCCGGCCCTTCCCGGCCCCCGCCGTTTTTCGGCGGGGGCCGGTTTTTTTTCATCTGGCGCGCCGGGCCCGCCTGCGAGCCTTTGGCGCGCCCTGGCGGGGTGACGGCCCGGAAGAAGCCGGGGCATTGGGGTAGTTGGAGTGTTTCTTACCAGCACAGACACAGACAAACCGGAACAAACAGCAGCGCGGGCGTTTGCGGTGCCTGCGCTATCGCATGGGGTTGGGATGTGGCCGGGACCAACGTTTTTACCCGTGGAATGCGTCAGGGGTATCGTGGAGAACAGAGTAATGTGTCACCATTGACATAGTAAGGCATTTCGGAATGTGGCGAAAATGCATCCTATGTCATGCAAGGCATAAATTGACACCATGGCATGCCATAAATAGTGAGAGTAAAGGCAGGTGTTGCGTCACGCCTGTACGCAACGGGTCGCCGCGCGGGCGGCAGCCTTCCGTCCGCGCGCCCCGTTCTGGTGTTGCAGATGCGGTGGTGTCGGCCATGCATGCCGTATGCGGTTGCACGCGGCAGGGAGCATGGCGTGGTGGCGTTGCCGGTTGGCGGCGCGTGCCTGTCCTTACACAGCAACGGAGGCTGACATGGCGAAATTCATACGCATTGACATGGGTTCGAGGACTGCGGAGATCGGGGCGTGTCCCGAAAAGTATGCCGGGCTCGCAGGGCGCGGCCTGACGTCCATGTTCATCGCCGACGAGGTGAAGCCCACCTGCCATCCCCTTGGCAAGTACAACAAGCTGGTCTTCGCCCCCGGTTTTCTCACCGGCACCAGCGCGGTCAACTCCGGTCGCATTTCCTGCGGGGCCAAAAGCCCCCTCACCGGTGGCATCAAGGAAAGCAACAGCGGCGGCAGCTTTTCGCAGAAGATGGCCCGCCTGGACATCAAGGCGCTGGTGTTCGAAGGCCTGCCCGCCGACGGCAAGTACGCCGTGGTCAAGGTGGACAAGGACGGCGTGACCTTTGACGAGGCCCCCGCCGAAATCATGGGCGCGGGCAACTACGACGCCATCAAGGTGTTGCAGGACAAGTACGGCCCCAAGGTGGGCGTTGCGCTCATCGGTCCGGCGGGCGAGATGAAGCTGACCGCCGCCAACATTTCCTTTGCCGATCCGGAAGGCAACATCCGCAGCGCCGGGCGCGGCGGGCTGGGCGCCGTCATGGGTTCCAAGGGGATCAAGGCCGTGGTCATCGACGACGCGGGCGCGCCCGCCGTGCCCATCGCCAAGCCCGAGGAGTTCAAGAGCGCGGCCAAGCGCTTTGCCAACGCCCTGACCACCCACCCCGTCACCGGACAGGGCCTGCCCAAGTACGGCACCAACGTGCTGGTGAACATCCTGAACGAGGCGGGCGGCCTGCCAACGGAAAACTTCCGCCGGGGCCGCAACGAGTGGGCCAACAACATCGGCGGCGAAACCATGGCCGCCACCATCGAGGAACGCGGCGGCAAGACCACCCACGGCTGCCACGCGGGGTGCGTCATCCGCTGTTCGCAGCACTACGTGGACAAGCAGGGCAAGTACATCACCAGCGGCTTCGAGTATGAAACCATCTGGGCGCTGGGGGCGGACGCCGCCATCGACGACCTGGACGCCATCGCCTACGCCGACCGCGAGTTCGACGAGGTGGGCATCGACTCCATCGAGACCTCGGTGGCCGTGGCCGTGGCCATGGACGCGGGCGTCATCCCGTGGGGCGACGGCAAGGCCGCGCTGGACCTGATCAAGCAGATCCGCCAGGGCACCCCGCTTGGCCGCATCCTGGGCAGCGGCGCGGCAGCCGTCGGCCAGATGTACGGGCTTACCCGCGTGCCGGTGGTGAAGAACCAGGCCATCCCCGCCTACGACCCGCGCGCGGTGAAGGGCGTGGGCCTGACCTACGCCACCACCCCCATGGGCGCCGACCACACCGCCGGGTACGCCGTGGCCACCAACATCCTGCGCGTGGGCGGCTTTGTCGACCCGCTGGGCAAGGAAGGGCAGGTGGAGCTTTCGCGCAACCTGCAGATCGCCACCGCCGCCGTGGATTCCACCGGCATGTGCCTGTTCATCGCCTTCGCCATCCTGGACATTCCCGACGGGTTCAACGCGCTGGTCGACATGATCAATGCGCGGTATGATCTGTCACTGACCGGGGACGACGTGACCGCCCTCGGCAAGACCATCCTGAAGGCCGAACTGGACTTCAACCGCCGCGCCGGGTTCACCAGCGCGCACGACCGGCTGCCCGAGTTCTTCGAAGAGCCGTGCCCCCCGCACAACACCGTGTGGGACTTCACGGACGAGGAAATCGACAGCGTGCTGGCCTTCTAGACACATGTGGCTGCGTGGCCGCCCCGAAGACGGGGCGGCCCGTGGCATGACCGGCAGTACGGAGCAGGCGGACGACCCATGATCATCACCGTGAAATGCTACGCCACGTTGCAGCGCTTTCAGCCCGGGAGCGGGGAGGAATTTTCCCTGCCCGGCGGCGGAACCGTGCATGACGTGGTGCTGGCCCTGGGCATCGCGCCGGAAGAGGTGGCGGTGATCTTCGTCAACGGCCTGCATGCCCCCATGGACAAGGCGCTGGCCGAGGGCGACAGGCTGGGCCTGTTCCCGGCGGTGGGCGGCGGGTAGGCGCGGAGCGGAGGAAACATGGCCGACCATGCACGGCACGGCGAAGGGGCAGGGCGGGATGCCGTTCCCGCTACCGGACCGGACACCATCGAACTGCGGGCGTTCATGGGGCTTGCGGAGCTGTTCCGTATGCGGGGCTGGCCCGTGCCCCTGCAGGTGCGTGTCCATCCGGGCACCACGGGGCCGGAGCTGCTGCGCCAGCTCGACATCGCCCCGGAGCAGGTGGAGGTGGTCTTCGTCAACGGCAAGGCGGTCAGCCCGGATCTGGCCGTGATGTCCGGCGGGGACAGGGTGGCCCTGGCGCCGCCCGGCGTTCCGGGGCCGTACCGGGTGCTGCTGGGCTTTCGCAAGATGTAGGATGTTTCCGGTGGCGGGTCCGGGCGGCCAAGGTGTCTGCCAAAGCGGCCTGTGGATGCTGGTGGATGTCAGCGGATGCCGGGTAACCTCACCCGTTCGTCAGCCCCGCACCTTACGGTGGCGGGGCTTTTTCTGTACATGTCGCCTGAAGGCAAGGCGGGAATCCCGGCCTGTGCCTGAGCCTGTCGGGGCATGAGAGGGCGTGCGGGTGCGGGGCTTGCCGGTTGCTGCGCGCCCCGGTCCTGAGCCACCCCATACAGATGTCACCCCGTACCGAAAGAGGTCGCCGTGGATTTTTCCGACATGTTGCGCCAGGCGCTGGAACGGGCCGCGGTGTCCGGCACCCTGCCCGACGGCAGCCCCGTCCGGGTGGTGCCGCACGGGGCTGCGGATGGTGCGGCCCGAGAGGCAGGCGTGCCCCTGCGTCAGGCCGAAATCGTGGCGCTGGAACTGGGACTGGTGCCGGAACGCTACCTTCGCAACTTCGCCACGCTGGATTGCGCGGGCCAGGCCCGGCTGCTGCGCGCCCGGGTGGCCCTGGTGGGGCTGGGGGGCCTTGGCGGGCATATTCTGGAGGGGCTGGCCCGGATGGGCGTTGGCCAGATCCGGGTGGCGGACCACGACGTGTTCGAACCCACCAATCTGAACCGCCAGTTGCTGGCCACCCAGGCGGAGCTCGGTGCGCCCAAGGCGGATGCCGCCGTGCGCCGCGTGGCGCAGGTGAACCCGGCGGTGGAACTGGACGTGTGGCGGGGCAGGCTGGAAGGGCAGGACTTTGCGCGGTTCTATGCGGGCGTGGACGTGGCCATCGACGCGCTGGGGGGCGTGGCGTTTCGCCCGGCGGCAGAGTCCGGGGCCGCAGCTGCGGATGTGCCGCTGATCGCGGCCAGCGTGGCCGGGTGGACGGCCATGGTGGCCACGGCCCTGCCCGGCGAACGCGGGCTGGCCGGAATGTTCTTTCCCCACGGGCAGCCTGCGGCAACCCCGGCGGAAGACGTGCTGGGCTGCCAGCCCCCGGCCCTGCTGGTGGCGGCGGGGCTGGTGCTGTCCGAGGCGGTGCGGCTGGCGCTGGGCCAGCCGTCGCGGCTGGGCGGCCCCCATGGCCGGATGGCCGTGGTGGACCTGGCCACGATCAGTCTGGACCGGCTGTCGTTACGGGAGTAGCCGGGGGGAAAAACACTGCCCGGATGCCAAGGGCACACGGGCAGTGATGTTGTCTGGCGCGTTACGCCAACCGGGGGCGGGGAGCGGGGGGGGCGCTATGCATCCGGCGGCATCTGGGGCACCGCGTGGCGTGCGGTAAGCCTGCATAACGCGTCCAGGTGCTCGGCGAAGCGGTAGTAGAACTTCACGTCATTGCCCAGCACGTTGCCCATGCGGGCGGCATGCACGTTGCCGATGCCCACCCCGGACATCTGATGGTGTACGCAGGAGACAAGGCCGCAGTACGCCACCTCGAAGCCGTGCAGGCACAGATCCAGATCGTGGGCGATGTCGTCCATCTGCGAGGGCGAGAAGCGGATGTCGAAGTCGCGCACCGCATCCAGCGCGGCGCGGGTGAATACGTGGCAGCAGCCCATGACGGTGGCCGTGGGCCGGATGACGTCGTAGGTTCCGCCGTCGTAGTTGAAGCTGGGCGTGCCCAGGCTGACGCGCAGCAGCCCCGGCTGGGCCACGGAAACGTTGCGGTACAGGTACTGCAAGCGGCGTGGTGCGCCGGGAAAGACCGTCTTGGCCCCCACCACTCCGGCGCGCGGGTTGGCCCGCAGCACGGAGACCAGGGTGGACAGCCAGTCGGCGGGCACCTCCACGTCGTCGTCCAGAAAGGCCACGAAGGCCGCCTCGCGCCCTCGCGGGGTGTGCAGCAGCCAGTTGCGCGCCGCCGGGGCGCCCACGTTGACGGGCAGTTCGATGATCTCCATGCGCCCGCCGAACAGACTGGCGTTCAGCCCCGCCGCCATTTCGGCAGAGCCGTCGGTGCAGCCGTTCAGCAGCAGGGTGACGGAGGCGCCGCCCGTGTCCGACGCCGCCAGCGAGCGCAGGGTCTGCTCCAGCAGGTCGCGTTTGTTCCAGGAGTACAGAAAGACGGCCACGGGGCCGTGCGCAGGGGCAAGGGCGTCCGGCGGGGTGGCGAATGGGTGCTCCAGTTCGCGCAGGCGCAGGGCCACGGGTACCTGCATGGGGTCCAGACCCAGTGACGCCCGGTAGTAGTCCATGCCCGTCGCGCGGTCACCAGTGCGCACGGCCAGTTCCGCCGCGCAGTTCAGCCAGCCGGGGTCGTGTGTTCCGGCTGTGCGCGTGAGGTCGAGCAGTTCCATGGCCATGGCGTCGTTGCCGCACAGCATGCACGCCCGAAAACGCTCCCGGTCCAGCATGTCGCGCAGCAGGGGCGGGCAGCGCAGCCCCTCGTACCAGCCGCCGCCGGGCACGAGTCCCAGTTGCAGGTCCAGGAACAGCAGCCGTTCGGCCATGTCCACGCAAAACGGTATTTCGCGGAACAGCCGCAACAACACTTCGCGCGCGTCCGCGGGGGGCTGGTTGGCGGTCTGTTCCACCCGGTGGTGCAGGGCCTCCGGGGTGCGCACCTTGGCCATGGCCCGGATCAGGGGGGTGTCTTCCGGTGTGCCGTTCACGCGGGCGGCCAGGGTTACGGCCTGCTCGTCGAATGGCCGCAGCCGGGCAAGGGCGCGGATCAGCCAGCGCAGCCAGGTCACCTGTCGGGGTGTTTGCAGGCCGCCGGATTCTGCGGCCAGCCGGTTCAGGTAGCTGACGCACACCGATGCATCGAGCAGGAAGTTGCCAAGATGGTTGCGCAGGTGGTCGATGGCGTCATCGACGGTGAGGGCTTCCAGTTCCGTCTGAAGGCCGGGGGCGAGGTAGCGGTAGTACATGGCGGCTTGCGGCGTGGTGTTGGGGGGTGCGAAACCCTGCCGTGACAGGTGCCGCCATGCCCCCGGAGCGCGGATGAGCGTGAACGGGCACCGAGTGCGCGGACAAGGGGAACAGTCGGGACAATCCCGGTACGCATCGACGTGAACTCGGTACGCCTCGTCGTAATGGCGCCGGTCAGCGACCTCCCTTGTGCTTGCGTTGGCGTACCACGCCCCACACCTTGGCCCATTCCTGCTCGTAGGTGGAGCGGGCGGCCTCTTCCGCCTGTTCGCAGGCGGCGCGGGCGGCGTGTTTGGCGCCGTGGCCTTCCGGGGGGGCGCAGCCTGGTTCGTCGCGGCAGGTGTCGGCCAGGCGCGCCATGGCCTCGTCCATCTGCCGTTCCAGCATCGCCAGGTATCCAGCCTCGTCTTCCATGGTACCTCCCGGGCTGCCCTATGGCAGCCCCCATGGCGGCGTTCCGGCGCGGGCCGTTGCGGACTGGTCAGGACCGGGCCGCAAGGCCGTGCCGGGACGCAGGTTGCGCCCGCCAGCGGCAACATCCCAGAAGCATCATTCCTCGGAAGCATGCTTACGGGACGCATCCTTCGGGACGCGTCCGCCGGAGTGCTGACCATGGGTACCCCAGCCGTACGCACGACAGAACTCCATGTCCCTGCATACGCACATGGGGCTGCTCCGTCCATGTGGCCGTGGGTGTGTTGCAAAGGGACTTGCCGCCATGTTGGCGGGCCATGCTTGCGGATTCAAGCGGGGGCGCGGGCTGCGGGCAGGGGATGCGGCGGGATGCGTGGGCGGGAAGGCAAGGAAATTTTTTTGCCCGGCGGGGGGCAGCGCAAGATTCGGATGGAAAAGCGCACGCGGCGAGCCTATGTTGCCGTCATGGACACGCCCACCCGCCATATGGCCGCCGATCTGGCGACCGCAGTGACAGGCTCGACTGCCGCCTCTGGATCGATGGCCGCGCCGGGCACGACTGCCGCAACTGGCTCGCCAGTTGGGCCGGGCGAGGCCCTGCGGCCCGACGACCCGCGTCTGGCGTTGGTCCGCGCCGCCTGTGACACCCTGCGCCAGCGTGCCGAACCGGTGCCTCTGGCGGAACTGGCCGAGGCGGCGGGCCTGAGCCCCAGCCATTTTCAACGTGTGTTCACCCGGCTGGTGGGCGTTTCGCCGCGCGCCTACCAGCAGGCCTGCCGCGAACAGCGCCTGCGCGGCGCGCTGGAGCGGGGCGTGCCCGTGGCCGAGGCCATCTACGAGGCCGGGTTCGGTTCGCCCAGCCGGGTCTACGAGGATGCGCACGGCATGCTGGGCATGACCCCGGCCCGCTACCGCAAGGGCGCGCCCGGCAGACAACTGGCAGTGGCCGCCGCGCAAACGTCGCTGGGCTGGCTGGTCATGGCCGCCACGGAGGACGGGGTGTGCGCCATCGACATCGGCGACGACAACGATGCCCTGCTTGCCAGCCTGCAACGCCGCTTTCCCGGCGCGGAACTGCATACCCCCAGCCATGCGGTGCGGCAGTGGCTGGGCACGGTGGTGGCCTTCGTCGAGCACGGCGGCGCGCACCCCGCGCTGCCGCTGGACGTGCGCGGCACCGCCTTCCAGCATGCGGTATGGAGCGCCCTGCGCGAACTGCCCCCCGGCACCACTCTGGGATACGCCCAGCTTGCCGCCCGCATCGGCAGGCCCAGCGCCGTACGCGCCGTGGCCGCCGCCTGCGCTCGCAACCCCGTGGCCGTGGTGGTGCCCTGCCACCGCGTGCTG
This sequence comes from Nitratidesulfovibrio sp. SRB-5, assembly GCF_019931275.1. Classification (NCBI taxonomy): domain Bacteria; kingdom Pseudomonadati; phylum Thermodesulfobacteriota; class Desulfovibrionia; order Desulfovibrionales; family Desulfovibrionaceae; genus Nitratidesulfovibrio; species Nitratidesulfovibrio sp. SRB-5. Next base: position 98,240 of record NZ_JAIOTY010000004.1, read on the forward strand.
GGCCGCGACGGCGCACTCACCGGCTACCGCTGGGGGGTGGATCGAAAGGCCGAACTGCTGCGCCGCGAAGCCGCCCGAATGCCCATGGGGTAACGGTGCTGCGCCGTCGCCCGGCCATCCCCATCCCGCAACCCGGCTCGATCCGCCTTCGCTGCCCGCCGTCCACCGGTTGACCGCAAGGCGGGTCCGGGGGGACAAGACGGTACGGTACGGGGGCCGCAACGCCCCCGGCCAGCCCGCCGCCCGTGGCAGGAAGTCCCGGCGGCGACGACCGGCAAGGCGCAGGCCAGCCCCCCTCAGCACCCGGTGCCCCATGCCGTCATTACCGGCAGCTTCCGCGCGCTCCGCGTGCCGAGGCGCCGTCCCCCGTCGCCTTCGAGCGGGGCGGGTTCACGTTTTTCACCAAGAGGAACCATGCGTCCCGTCGATCTGCTTCGCCTGTTGCTGCTGGCCGCCATCTGGGGCTCGTCGTTCCTGTTCATGCGGCTGGTGGCCCCTGCGCTGGGGCCGTTGCTGACCGCCGAACTGCGCGTGTTGCTGGCGGGCCTGGCCCTGTTTGCCTGGTTCCGCGCCACCGGAACGGACCTTGGCCTGCGCGCCAACTGGCGCTTCTTCGTCATCGTGGGCACGGTGAATTCCGGCGTGCCCTTTGCCCTGTTCGCCTATGCCGCGCTGCACATTCCGGCGGCCTATTCCGCCGTGCTCAATGCCACGGCGCCGCTGTTCGGGGTGATCTGCGCGGCGGTGTGGCTGCGCGAGCGTGTAACCCCGGCCCGCGTGGCCGGGCTGGCGCTGGGCATCGCCGGGGTGGCCGTCATGGTTGGGGTGGGGCCGGTGCAGCCAACCCCGCAGATGCTGCTGGCCGTGGGCGCCGGGCTGGCCGCGCCGCTGTGCTACGGCCTTGCCGCCACCTACATCAAGCTGCACGGCGCGGGCATCCGCCCCGGAGCCGTGGCTGCGGGCAGCCAGCTGGGCGCGGCGCTGACCCTGCTGCCCGCACTGCCCCTGTGGCCCGCGCCCGCCATGGGCAACCCGGCCCTGCTCACCCCGCTGGTGCTGGCCTGCACCGCTACCCTGGCCCTGATCTGCGGGGCCGTGGCCTACCTGCTGTACTTCCGGCTGGTGGAGGACACCGGCCCGGCCCGCGCGCTGACCGTCACCCTGCTCATACCCGTGTTCGGCATGGGCTGGGGCGCGCTGTTCCTTGGCGAGCGCATCACCCCGGCCATGGCCGCCGGGGCCGCGTGCATCGTTGTGGGCCTTGTGCTGCTGCTGGACCTGCGCCAGCTGTTACGGGGGCGGGTGACGCGATAGGAAAAACAGGGAGATTTCCCTCTGAAGGAAAAAATGACGGCGGGCAGGATTCGTGTTTCCTGCCCGCCGTATTGTTCTGCGGAGATGGATGAGGGGGCTTCTTCCTTATGCGCCGCGCCAGCCTTGTGGCGTGACCGCCCGGAATGCGGACCTCGGAGGCTTTCGTACCCTGCGGACTAGATATCCGCCCCGATCTTGTGCATGGCCACCATGCCGCCCTGCACGTTGACGGTGTTGGTGACGCCCAGCTTGGTGAGCATCAGCTGCGACTCGTAGGCGCGCAGGCCGGTGTTGCACACCAGCACCACGGTGCGGTCCGTGGGAATTTCCGCGATGCGGTCGTGGATTTCCTCTTCGGGGATGGCGTTCCACTGGCCGGGGTACTTTTCGGCCAGCGGCTGCGAGTTGCCGATGAGCCGGGTGTCGATGAAACACACGGTGTCGTTGCTGGCGCGCTCGTTCCACAGCCGCTCGAACTCTTCCGGGTCGATGACGGCGCAGCGGCCTTCCAGGATGTTCTCTGCCACGTTGCCCGCCACGTTCAGGATGTCCATAGCCGAGGCGAACGGCGGCGAGTACACGATTTCGGCGTTGCTGATGTCCTCTATGGTGGGCTTGTCGGCCAGCAGGGTGGCCACGGCGTTGATGCGCGCGGTCAGCGCGTCGCCCAGGGTGGATACGCCCTGAATGCCCAGCACCCGGCGGGTGGACTTTTCCACCACCAGTTCCAGGGACATGATGGTCTTTTCCGGGTAGAAGTGCGCTCGGTCGAACTGTTCCACGTGCACGTTGATGGCGTCAAAGCCTTCGCGCAGGGCGGTTTCGATGGTCAGGCCCGCGCCGCAGGCCGAGATTTCGAACAGCTTGACCACCCAGCTGCCCACCGCGCCGGGGAAGGTGGCGTTGCCCCCGGCAAGATTGGTGCCCACCACGCGGCCCTGGCGGTTGGCCATGGACCCCAGCGGGAAGAAACCGGGCTTGCCGGTGATCAGGTTGGGGATGGTCACGCAGTCGCCGCCGGAATAGATGTCCGGGTCGCTGGTCTGCATGCGGTCGTTGACGATGAGCGCGCCGCGCGGGTCGGTATCCAGCCCGGCGGCCTTGGCGATGGCCGTGTTGGGCGACACCCCGGCGGCCATGATGACCAGTTCCGCGTCGATGGTGCGCTTGTCGGTCACCACGCGGGCCACGGCGCCGTCCTCGCCTTCCAGCCGCACCACCTTCTCGCCGGTCAGCACGGTGACGCCGTTCTTTTCCAGGTCGTGGCGCACCATGCGGGTGAGGGTGGAGGACAGGAAGCCGGGCATGAGCCGGTCGGTCAGTTCCACCACGGTCACGCCGATGCCCCACATGTCGGCAAGGGCCACGGCCATTTCCAGACCGATGAACCCGCCGCCCACGATCACCGCGTGGCTCACCGTGCCCGCAGCCACGGAATTGCGGATGAATTCCGCCTCTTCCAGGTTGGTGGCGGCGGTCACGCCTGCAAGGTCCAGCCCTTCCACGGGGGGGCGGTTGGCCCGGCTGCCCAGCGCCAGCACCAGCTTGTCATAGGAAAGGGTCTGCTGCTCGCCCGTGCGCAGGTGTTCCACCAGCACGGTCCTGGCCGCGCGGTCGATGGACACGGCGCGGGTTTCGGTCAGCACGTCCACGTCCTTGTTGATGCGGAAGAATTCGGGGTCGCGCACCACGTTGTAGGGGGTGGCTTGCAGCGCGTCGATGTTGTTGACCTCGCCCGAGACGAAATAGGGAATGCCGCAACCGCCGTAGGAAATGCGCGGCGACTGGTCGATCATGGTGACCTTGGCGTCGGGTTCGAGGCGCTTGAACCGGCAGGCGGCCTTGGGGCCAAGGGCAACGGCCCCGATGACGACGACGTGCTTGGACATGCTGAATCCTCCGTGGGCTGCGCGCGGGTGACGGCGCGTGGTGCGGCGCGCGGCACGGGGTCGCGCGTCTGTTCGGGCTTGCGCGGGTGCGCCGGGGCTGACCGGAACTGCGGCAGCTGCGGCGACGCGGTACGGAATGGCCGGAAAAGTTCGGCTCCGCAAGGGGTTGCACTGCCCCAGGCGCGGGCGGTCGTCAAGGTGGCTGCGTGCAATGGCACGTTGTGGCGCTGCCATGCAGCCGGGGGTGACGCCGTAACGTCGGGGCGACGGCGTGAAATACCCCACGCGAGTGGGGTTATTGCCTACCGTATGAGTATGATTTAGGCGCTTTCGCGCCGCGTGGCAAGGTCTGCGTGTACTTACTGCACCGGGCGGGCAAAGAAAAGTGCGGAGCGGGCGGCAGGCGGCGGTGCGCATGCGGAAACCGCAAGGGACTGTCAGAAGGGAGGGTAGATGCGGGGCCGGATGTGAGGCCGGAAGGGGGTGGTGGCGGAGGGGAGGTTGTGTTGGCCGGGGGGCTGGCTTGACGGGGGCGATTGCCGGGACATGGACCGTGGGCGACGGGGAATCGCCGGGAATCTGGCGGGACGGGATACGGGGCGAGAGGAGTAGAGGGGCAGCGGCTGGAGTGCGTGACCGCCGGAAAACGGCAAAAGGAAAGGCGTGCCGCTCCGGATATCCGGGAGATTCCGCGCTCTGCGCCGGGATCTCTGCTGCACGCCTGTTAGGGATTATCTTCCGTGTCCCTATTCATTGGGGGCAACTCGCTTTGCCGTTATGGGGGTAAATCTCTGCCAGAACAGTCCTCCGATGGCGTTCCTTCGCATTTGGCCTCTGTCGCGTTCTGTGCATCGTGCCGTGGCTCGGCTGGGCTCCGCCTGCTTCCTGCGCAGGCTGCGAGCGCTCTGTGCACTGGTTGCGGACCTCGCAACGCCCTCGGCGTTGCTGCGTACTCCGGCGGGATGCCGACCCACTGGCTAGGTCGATCTCTTTCGCCGGTGATTAAACCCTAGCCCTGCATGTGTCCGCTGTAAAGGGGGTATGGCGGTGCGGAGGAACTATTGTGGCGTTGGTGCAGTGCGTTTTTTCGTTGTGCAACATGGCGCATCCATTGATGGAGTTGGATATGCGCATGTGGGCATGTTGCAGTGCCGCCATGTTGCAGTTGTAATATGCTGAAAGAAAAAGATATTTTTTTGCAAAAAATATCGACAATGAGCACGGTGTGTTGCGCTGGGCATGGTGGCAGTGCATCGTCACATGGAATTGTGCGCCCGCACGATGCAGGGTTGCGCCGCATGCGGCGCGAGCCTTGGTGCTGTGTCCGTTGGTGCGCCTGCGGGATGGGGAAGTGTCACCCGGCGGCGGCCACGCGGGGCGGCGGCCACCGCATCGTGCCTCAGTTCAGCCGGTCCGATTCCATTTCCGGCCAATCGTACCCGGCGTCCGCTTCGTCTGTTCCTGTTTCGTCCGGGTAGGCCCCATAGCCACCCTCGTCCCCATCGTCCGCCGGGCACTCGTTCCCGTCGCCTTCGCCGCCGCCCTTGCCCGCGCGCTTGCCGCAGGGGCGCAGGTCGCGTTCCCAGTCGATGCGCGCGGCAATGGACGCCACCAGTTCGTCCAGCCCCTGCCGCGTGGCGGCGGACAGGGTGATGGCGTCGGGGTGCACAGCGCGCAGGGCCTCGCGCGTTTCGTCGTCCAGGGTGTCCCACTTGTTCAGCACCAGCAGGCGCGGCACCTCGTGCAGTTCCATGTCGGTGAGGATGGTGTCCACCGCGCCCAGCTGACGGTCCAGTTCGGGGTGGCCCGCGTCGGCCACGTGAATCAGCAGGTCCGCCGCCTCCAGCTCTTCCAGCGTGGCGCGGAAGGCTTCCAGCAGCTCCTTGGGCAGGTTGCGGATGAAGCCCACGGTGTCGGCCAGGATCAGTTCGCGCTCGTGCGGAAAGCGCAGGCGGCGGGTGGTGGGGTCCAGCGTGGCGAACAGCTTGTTTTCGGCCAGCACCTGGCTGTTGGTCAGGGCGTTGAGCAGGGTGGACTTGCCCGCGTTGGTGTAGCCCACCAGCGAGGCCAGCGGCACCCGCTGCTTGGCTCGCCGGGCGCGGGCATAGGCGCGCTGGCGGCGCAGCGATTCCAGTTCGTCCTTGATGCGCCCGATGCGGTCGCGGATGCGGCGGCGGTCGGTTTCCAGCTTGGTTTCGCCGGGGCCGCGCCCGCCGATGCCGCCCATCAGGCGGTCCATGGCGCGGTTTTTTCCCACCAGGCGGGGCTGGGTGTACTTCAGCTGGGCCATTTCCACCTGCAACTTGCCCGCGCGGGTGGTGGCGTGCTGGGCAAAGATGTCCAGGATCAGCTGGGTGCGGTCCAGCACCTTGCGCTCGGTCAGGTCGGCCAGGTTGCGCAGCTGGGCCGGGGAAAGTTCGCCGTCGAAGATGATCATGGTGGCGTTGCCCTGAAGGGCCAGCACCTCCAGTTCCGCCAGCTTGCCCTTGCCCAGGATGAACTTGGGGTTCAGCGAGGGCACGCGCTGGATCAGGGTGCCCGCGCAGCGTACCCCGGCGGTGCGGGCCAGTTCGGTCAGCTCGGCCAGATTCAGTTCCTGCAAGGGCCGAGGGGCGGTGGACACGCTGACCAGCACGGCGGCGGGGCCTTCCGCTTCGGCGGCAAGGGCGGCGGTGTGGGCAATGTGCTCGGCATGGCTGCGACCCTGCGGCACGGCCCCGGCGGCGGTGGCGGCAGTGCCGCGCGCACGGGCGGGGGCCACGGCGCGCGCGTCGCTGGCGGCGCGGGCCATTTCCTCTTCCAGCGCCTCCACCTGGGCCACAACGTCGGTGTCCACGCGGTCCCACGGCTGGGCCGGGTGAACCCGGTAGGCCTTGCCGTCCTCTGGCTGCGGCAGCAGGTGGGCGTGCTGGAAGGTCAGCGGCTCGCCCCATTCGTTGACGGTCAGCACGCCGAAGCCGTCCAGCCGCAGGAACAGCAGGTCCATCAGGTCTTCCTGCGAAAGCAGGTCCGGCCCCAGGTGGGTGTGCAGCAGGCGCAGGCCGCGCAGGCGGCCCGTGCCGGTGCGGGCGCGGGGCAGTTCCGGAATGGTGATGGCCCCGGTGTCGCCCACCAGCACCATGGCCACGCGGCCCTGCCGGTCGATGAGCACGGCCACCTGCCGCCCCACGCTGCGGGACAGGGCGGCCAGTTCGCGGGCCTGCTCGTGCGAATAGCCCCCCACGGACGGGAAGCGGCGCTGGTACAGGCGGGTCAGGGCCTTGACGTGGCTGGGCTTGAGCCCCTGGGTGTTGCCGAGAACCTTGGCGATGGGAGTGCTCCTGCGCTGGCGGAATGAAACGTGGTGCGCCCGGTCATTTGCGGACATTTGCGGACATTTGCGGACATCTGTGGCCATCTGCGGTCGGCGGCCCGGCGCGGAAAGGCATCATACGCGGAAGGGGCGGCGCGGGGAAGCGGGACATGCAAAGGGGGGCAGCGGAAACGGGATGGGGGCGGACGCCCCACACGGCAAAACCGGGCGCCCTTGCGGACGCCCGGTCGGCAGTCGAAACTGTGGGATACTCTTCAGGGGCTGCTTCCGGACAGTCCCTAGCGGGCCGCTGCGGCCAGGTAGTCGGCGATCATCCGGTCGTAGGCCGCCGTGGCGGCAAAGGTGAGCACCGACATCTCGCGCCGGAATTCCAGCCCCACGCGCATGGAATTGGTGCGCATTTCCTCCATGGCCTGCCCGTAGTACGCGGGCGAAGGCAGCACGAGGATGGAGTGGTAGTTCTTGGCTGCGGCGCGCAGCATGCACGGGCCGCCGATGTCGATTTCCTCCACGGCCTGCTTGAGGTCCAGCCCCTTGGCCGCGGCAGTGGCGAAATCGTACAGGTTCACACAGATCAGGTCGAACGGGGCAATGCCCAGTTCACGCAGCGTGGCCACGTGTTCCGGGTTGTCCTTGTCGGCCAGCACGCCGCCGTGGATGTGCGGGTGCAGCGTCTTCACCCGGCCCCCGAGAATTTCGGGAAAGCCGGTCACGCGGCTGACGGGGGTGACCTTCAGCCCCGCGCCTTCGAGCATGCGGCGCGTGCCGCCGGTGGAGACGAGTTCCACGCCGTTGCCCGCCAGAAAGGCCGCGAAGTCGGCCAGGCCGCTCTTGTCCGTGGCGCTCATGAGCGCCCGTTTGATGGGCAGGAACTCCATGCGTTCTCCTTGTCGCGGAATCTCGTAAACGTTCACTTGCCAGTGCCAGAAGAAACCCGTCAGCGCAAGGGCGTGAGCGGTATGCCACGCCATGCGCGACAACAGCAACGGTGGGGGCACGGCGCGGAACAGAAACGGCAATGCGCATTGCGGTTGTCCGGCGCGGGAACGAAGCGCGGCGCACGGAAGAACTCCGTGCGCCGCGCCGTTTGATCGGATGCGGGATGGGCGGTTGCCCTGAATGCGGCGTTACGCCTTCTTCGCCAGCCCCAGTCTGGCCACCACCGCCTCGGCGGCGGCAAGGGTGTAGGCCTCGGGCGACAGGCGCGCCTTGTCTTCCGGGCTGACCACCAGCGCGGGCGCGTTGGCCAGGCTGGCGTCCGGGGTCACGCCGTATTCGGGCGGGAAGCTGTTGGTGAAGTACATGTCCTGAAAGCCCGCAAACTTCAGGCTGTGCGCCGTTGCGTCGAGCACGGCGTGCTCGCCCTGCGACACCAGGCCCAGTTCCCGGGCCTTGATCAGCCCGGCCAGGCATTCGCCGCCCTGGGTGCAGGCGATGTGCCCGTGGCGGTTGCCCCGGATCATGGCGTCCATGATCTCCTGCTCGGTCACCTGCACCACGGAGAAGGCGCGTTCGCCCCCTTCCGCGATAAACCTGTCCGCCAGCGCCTTCACGCGGGGGAAGGACACCGGGTTGCCGATCATGGCCGCCTGGGCCACGCTGGGCTGCACGGTGACCGGGGCGTAGGTGCGGGTGGCCGGGTCCGGCTGGCTGTAGTAGCGCCACACCGGGTCCGCATGGTGCGACTGCACGCCGATGACCCGCGGCAGGGCGTCGATGACGCCAAGGCGCAGCAGCTTCAGGAAGCCTGCCATGATGGCCGTGACGTTGCCCGCGTTGCCGATGGGCACGAACACGCACTGCCCCTTCATGTCCCAGCCGTACCACTGGGCCACCTCGAAGGCGTACGATTCCTGGCCCAGGATGCGCCAGCTGTTCTTGGAATTCAGCAGGGCCACCCGGTAGTTTTCGGCCAGGTGTTCCACCACCTTCATGCAGTCGTCGAACACGCCGGGAATTTCCAGCACCGTGGCCCCACTGCCGAGGGGCTGCGAAAGCTGCTGCGGGGTGACCTTGCCGTGCGGCAGCAGCACCACCGACTTCACCGGCCCGCCCACGTACGAGGCGTACAGCGCGGCGGCGGCGGATGTGTCGCCCGTGGAGGCGCACACGGTCAGCACCTCGTCCCAGCCGTGCTTGCGCACCAGCGCCTTCAGGTAGCTGAACGCGCAGGCCATGCCCCGGTCCTTGAACGAGGCGCTGGGGTTCTGGCCGTCGTTCTTGAAGGCGAAGGGAATGCCCACGGCATCGCGCAGCACGGGGGCCGCCTCGATGATGGGGGTGTTGCCCTCGCCAAGGTACACGATGTCCTCTTCTTCCAGCACCGGGGCCATCAGCTCGTAGAAGCGGAAGATGCCGCGCAGGGCGGTGGTGCGGGTGGCGGCGCGGGCGTCGAACAGGGCGCGCCATTCGGGACCGGTGCGCTGTTCCGCCAGCGTGTCGAAATCAAGGTCTTCAAGCAGGTACACCCCGCCGCAGCTGGGGCAGGTGTACAGCAGTTCGTCGATGCCGCGACGCTCTCCGCAGCCGAGGCAGACGTACTCCATCCGCGTGCGCGCGGCCGGAAAGTCGTGACCGGGTGCGGGACAGGATGTGGGACAAGGCATGGGGCCGGTCTCCTTGAGATCGTGCAATGCAGCAGTTGTGGCGCCTGCCGTGGCACCGGCGACAAGGCCGGGGCGGCGCCGTGAAAGCTACTTTTCCGGCGTGGCGCCGGGTTCTCCGTGCGCGGCGCAGCCGCACCCGCAGGGGGCCTGCCCGTCAGCCCGGTCGGCAAGGTCAGCCTGATCGGTGGAGGCGTTGCCCGCCGCGCAGCCGGTGTCCGCCGCGTCGTGGTGCTTCTTCTGCCAGGGCTTTTCCTCGCCGCGCGCCAGCCGCCCGATGTTCTCGCGGTGGCTCCAGTACACAAGGGCCATGACCACCAGCGCCAGCGGCAGCAGCTTCCACTTGCCGTACACCAGCAGGAACACGGGCAGGGCCGTGACCAGGGTCAGCGAGCCCAGCGAGACGAAGCCGGAACGCCAGATCACCAGCAGGCAGGCAATGCCCGCCAGCACCAGTTGCCCGAAGGCCAGCGGAATGAACACGCCCACCGTGGTGGCCACGGCCTTCCCCCCCCTGAAGCCCAGGAAGCAGGAATAGAGGTGCCCCAGCAGGGCGGCCAGCGCCGTCAGGCTGTGGAAGAACGTGGAATCGCTGAACGACATGGCGATGGCCACGGGCAGCGCGCCCTTCAGCGCGTCGCACAGCAGGGTGGCCACGCCCCATTTGGTGCCGCACAGCCGGGCCACGTTGGTGGCGCCCACGTTGCGGCTGCCGCCGGTGCGCGGGTCCACCCCGCAGAAGGTGCGGGCGAACACCAGCCCGAAGGGGATGGAGCCCATGACGTAGGCGATGGCGATCCAAAGCAGCTTACCCATCATGATCGTGCCTCCTGCGGGGGCTGGGCGGGTGAAATGTCGTTGTCGCGGTTGGCGTGCCAGGGCGCGCCGTCCCTCTCGGAATACGCGCCGCCTGGCTGGGAATGCGCCCCGCGCCGGGTCACAATGCCGTCACTCTTCTTCCGCGTCCAGTATCTGGATTTCGTTGTTCAGCGGATGGATCTTGCCCACCCGCACCCGGAAGTGCTGGCCGGGGTTCACCTTGTCGCCGAATGTGGCGCGCCGCCCGCGCAGGAACAGCTGTTCGCGCGGCAGGCTGACCGTGACGAAGGCGTCGTTTTCTTCCGTGACCACGGCGTGCCACCAGGTCTTGTCGCCCTTCTGGCGAAAATGCAGCAGCTTCCAGTAGCGCGGGCGAAAGCGCTGCACCTGTCCCGCCGCGTCCAGCCGGGCGTTCAGCAGGGGCAGCATGGCGTCCAGTTCCTCGCGGGTCCAGCGGCCCTGCCCGGCGGCCAGCGCGTGCAGCACCTGGGTTTCGTTGATCAGGTCGGGGTAGCGGCGCAGCGGCGAGGTGACCGGGCTGTACGCGGGCACCCCGATGCCCGCATGGGGTCGGGGCGAGGTTTCCAGCAGCGACGAGGCCAGGGCCTTGACCACCCGCGCCACCTCGTGCGGGGCGCGCCACACCCCGGCGTATTCGCGGGGAATGCCCACGTCCTGGGTGCGGTGCAGCAGGGCCACGCGGTTTTCACCGGCCCAGCGGGCCACCCCGGCGTTGGCGAGGATCATCATCTCCGCCACGATGGACTGGCTGCGCGGCGTGGTCGGCTGCTCCGCGATGTCCACCACGGTGGCGGAGCCTTCGCCGGATAACGTCACCTTCGGATCGTCGCGTTCGATGATCACCGCCCCGCGCCCGATGCGGTGGGATTGCAGGGCGCGCGCCAGCCTGTCGGCCACGGCCAGCCGGTCCGCGTGCGGGGCCGCCGCGTTGTCCGGCAGGGGGATGGGCGCGGCGGTGGGGGCGGATGCGGCGTCCTCCGCGTCCGGGTCGCCCGCCAGCATGGCCGCCAGCAGGTCGTCGTCCGGGTTCGGGGCGGCCTGCGGCGGGGCCACGGCGGCCAGGCAGGCCTCGCAGGCCTCGTAGGTGAGGTTGGCGGCCAGGTTCACCCACGCCCCGCCGGGCACGCAGGATTGCAGTTCGCCGTCCGGGGCCACTTCCATGGCCAGCACCAGCGCGGGCCGGTCCTGCCCGGCCAGCAGGCTGAAGAAGCCGGTGCCCAGTTCGTCGGGCAGCATGTGGTGGGTGGCTTCCGGCAGGTAGATGCTGGTGGCGCGGCGCAGCACGGCCTTGTCCAGTTCGCTGCCGTAGGGCCAGGCCAGGGCCGGGCAGGCCAGGGCCAGCCACAGGCGAAAGCCCCCGTCGCCGCGCGCCTCGATGTGGAAGGCGTCGTCGATGTCGCGGGTGGTGGCGGAATCTATGGAGATGAACGGCGTGGCCAGCGGTTCGCGCCGGGCGGATTCCACGGCGGCGCGCAGCGCGGCGATGTCGTCCGCGTGGCTGGCTGCCCAGGCGTTGCCGGGGTCGTAGCCCGCGCGGTCCATCCAGAAATTGTGGTGCTCCGGCACCAGGCCCCAGGTTTTGGCCAGGTGCAGGGCCAGGTGCGGGTCGTCGGGCAGGCCCTTGGTCACCTGTTTCCAGACCGCCTCGGAGTCGTGGTCGTCCGGGTCGGCCAGACGGGTCATGACCAGCGCGGCCAGCTGTTCGGCGATGTCCGGTTCGGGGCGTTCCGGCGAGGTTTCCGGCGGCAGGGTGCGGCGGCGCGAGTGCACGTCCCACAGGATGCGCACGAATTCGTTGCCTGCGGCCACCAGGGCTTCGCGCTGGCGGGTGGCTTCCTGTTCGGCCAGACGGGCGTCCACCTTTTCGGCGGTGTACACCTCGAAGTCGGGCGGCTGGAACTTGAAGTGCGTCTTGCAGGCCAGCATGGCGCGGCCAAGGGCGGCAAGGTCGTCCACTTCGGGCGCTTCCCAGAGCAATTCCGCGAACCATTCCAGCGAGGCGCGGTCCACCTCGCCCTGGGCCAGGGTCCAGAGTTCCAGCGCGTCGAGCGTGGTTTCGCGGTCGTCGCGGCGCTGGCGGTGCAACTCCAGCAGGTCGATGATCTGCTGGCGGCCGTATTCGCCGGAGTAGACCGGGCCGGACCAGGGCAGCAGGCGGTTGGTGGTGAGCTTGGTTTCGCGGCGGTTGGCGAGCAGCAGGCGCAGCTTGCCTGCCTGTTCTTCGAGCACCCAGGCCGTTATGGGGCGGTTGCCCTGCATGAATTCAACGATGCACCCCGGGCCGGGGTAGCGCACGATGCCGGATGGTGCCGCCATGTTTCCCGCTTGGTTTGTATCAGTGAGGCCGGGGCGTTGTGAGCGTTGGCGCGTCCTGTCAGCGCAGGTGCGCTGCCTGCGGAATCCGTCTTTTGCCGCCGGACTGCGTTGAATCAAGATTTTTGATGCTCACGTACAAGAGTACGCTGCGCTCAAAAACCTTGATTCGCCTTGTCCGGCGGGCAAAACTCGTAATTCCTTGCATCGCCCCCGCACCAGCCACCCGCAGCGGAAGACCGCTGCGGGGTATAAGGAAGAAAGGCAAGTTCAGGACGAGAGCAGAAAAAAGCATCAGCTTCGACAGGGAAGGAAGCTGAGGGGCGTGGTGTTGCCCGACTACATATAAAAAGTTTGGGGGGGAGGGGTACGGGGAGGGAGACCCTTTTCAAAGGGTCCCCTCCCCGTATTCTCTTCCAACATTCTTTAATGTTTAAAAGATCTCTGCCCCGTAAACACCATGGCGACCTGCGGGCTGGCCTCGTTCACGGCCATGATCACTTCGTGGTCGCGCATGGAGCCGCCGGGCTGGGCGATGGCGGCAACGCCCTGTGCCAGGGCCACGTCCACGCCGTCGCGGAAGGGGAAGAACCCGTCGGAGACCAGCACGGTGCCGGGCAGGCCACCGCGTTCGTCCCTGGTGCGGCGTTCGATGGCGGCCAGCGAGTCGGCCAGGGCCGGGTCGGCGGCGGCCTTCTGCTTCAGATCGTACAGCGAGCAGTTGTGCGCGGCGAAGGCCAGCGAGTCTGCGTACTTGGTATAGGCCTTGTGAATGGCCAGTTCCACGCAGCCCACGCGGTCCTGTTCGCCGGTGCCGATGGCCACGGTGGCGCCGTTGCGGGCAAAGATCACCGAGTTGGACGTGACGCCCGACTCCACGGCCCAGGCGAACAGCAGGTCGTCGGCTTCCTGCTTGGAAGGCGCGCGGGCGGTGACGGTGACGCCGTCCTTGCTGGTGGCTTCGGCGGGCAGAAAGTCGGCCACGGTGCGGATGCGGTTGCGGAACGAGTGCTGGATGACCATGCCGCCGTCGGTCAGGCTCTTGATGTCCAGGAACGGCGCATCGGCGAACTGATCGAGCCGGGCCAGGCCGGGCATGCGCAATATGCGCAGATTCTTGCGGGTTTGCAGCAGTTCCAGCACACCGGGCTCGAAGTCGGGCGCGGCCACCACCTCGAAGTAGTTGGCGGCGATGAGTTCACCGGCGGCGCGGCAAAGCGGGCGGTTGACCACCACGGCCCCGCCGAACGCGGCGATCCGGTCGCAGTTGTAGGCCTTGTCCAGCGCGTCGGCCACGCCATCATTGGACCATGCGGCCCCGCACGGGTTGTTGTGCTTCAGGATGACGGCGGCGGGGCGCGCGGTGAGGTACTGAAGGATGTTCACCCCGTTGTCCACGTCGGTCAGGTTGGTCTTGCCGGGGTGCTTGCCCGCCTGGACCATGTGTTCTTCGGCGATGGCCGAGACAAGGCCCTGTCCGGCGGCGCGAAAGGCCACGCCGCCAAGGGTCAGCCCGCCTTCGGCCAGTTCGTACAGGGCGGCGGGCTGGTCGGGGTTTTCGCCGTAGCGCAGGCCCTTGCGTTCACCGTCGATGGTCCAGGTGCGCTTGCGGTAGGTCAGGGTGGTGTCGCCCAGCGTCAGGGTAAGGGAATCCGGAAACGGATCGTCCTGGAGGGTGCGGTACATGTCCTTGAGGCTGGCGGGCTTCGGCGAAGTCATGACGGGCTCCGGCAGGGGGCGGCGCGGCCCGGCAACGCCGCGTGCATCCGGCGCGCGCGGGGTGCGCGGGGGGCCGGGTGCGGCGTGCCGGATACGGCGGGCCTGCGCCCGGCGGCGAGGCCGGGCGGAATGGGCGTTATCGGGGGCGGAAACGGCGCGGCATGCGCAACGCCCCGCCACGGGGCGGGGCGCGGTCGCCTTCCGGGCTGCGACAGCGGGAATGCTAGCACAGCCCGCAAGGGCGGGCAATTTCCATTTGAACCGGCATCCGGATTGGCGTAGCCTGCGGGGCACGGCGCGGCCACTGCACGCGCGCGGACGCATCGGCGTCCCGAGACGTCCCGGCCGCCCCCACACCACCCCGCATGAAGGAGCGATGACCCCATGGAGCGCATGCTGCAAAAGCTGGCACAGCAACTGAACGCCTACGACGAGGCGTCGCTGATGTCGCTGTGGGACCGCTACGCCGCCGTGGTGGACCGCTTCGAACCCACCAAGCGGTGGGAAGAGGCGGCGCTGGTGCTCAGCCTGATCCAGGCGGTGCGCTGGAAGAACCAGCTCTTCAACCACCACTGGGCCTCGGCGGCCCGGCCCGAGGGCGAACCCATGGGGGTGCCCCCGCGCATGGCCTTCAACCTCGAACCGGTAGCCGAATCCCCTGCCGGGAATGGCGACCCCGCCCTAAACGGTGGGCCAGCGGACGGGGACGGCGTCCAGAAGCGGCGCAAGGTGCTCAGCTTCCGGCCGCGAGAGGGCGACTAGCCCGTTGAGTATGTAATAGTAGTAGCGCACGCTTTCCACGAATGCCACGGCCTCGTAGCCACGACAGTACCCGTACCGGGTGCGGGCGTGGTAGCGGGGCCGCGCCAGTTTGGGAAAGGTGTCCTTCAGTTCGCGCCAGGTGCGGCCGGAGCCGCCAAGGTCCTGGTTCAGCCGGATGGCGTCGCGCAGGTGGCCCGGCCCCTGGTTGAAGGCCGCCAGGGTGAAGAACCAGCGGTCCCACGGTTGTAGGTCCAGGTCGTCCAGGCTGTCCCACAGCATGCGCAGGTAGCGCGCCCCGCCCCGGATGGACTGGCTGGGGTTCATGCGGTTGACCTTCAGCAGCAGGGCCGTGTTCTGGGTAAGCTGCATGATGCCGCGCACCCCGGTCTTGCTGCGGGCAGAGGCATCGAAGCGCGATTCCTGGAAGATCACGGCGGACAGCAGTAGCGGGTCGATGTTGCTCTGGGCCGCGGCGCGGCTGATGGCGGGGGCGTGGGCGGGCAGCTTTTCGGCCACCACGGTCATCAGGTCCATCAGGTCGAAGATGTCCGCATAGCCGGAGGCCCCGGTATAGTCGCCGTCTTCGGCCACGCCCAGCGATTCCGGCAGAAAGCCGAAGTAGCGCTCGGTCAGGTCGTCCAGCAGGGTGTCTGCCGGGGCGGTGCGCTCACGCCAGAATTCGTCCAGCCTGGGGGCCAGGGTGGCGTCGTCGCCGCGCCAGTACCAGTGGTAGGACAGGGGCTTGCCCGTGACCCGGCCTGCCGCGGGTTCGGCCATGAAAGGCTGCCACAGTCGCCACGAGTCGCCGTCTACCATGGCGTGGCGGGGGGCGTCGCCGGATGCGGCGTCCGCGGTGGATTCGCCGGGCAGAAGGGACGGACCGCCGGAAGGCGGCAGCAGCCCCTGCACGGGGGGTACAGCCGGTCCCGCCGAGGTCTCCCAGGTGGTCAGCAGCAGGGCAGAGCGCAGCCCGGTGGAGGTCTGGCCGTCCCGTGCGGCTTCGGCGGTGCCGGTATCGCGCAGTGCGGCGTGCACGGGCGCGGGCAGGTCCGGTTCCGACCAGCGCACCAGTACCGGGCGGGCATGGTCGTAGGCCGGTCCCGCCACCAGGTCGGTGAGGGGGATGGGGTCGGTGCCGGTGGCCAGGCGGGTCAGCAGCGCGGCCAGCGAAATGCCGGGCGCGGCGTCCGTGGCGCCCGTGGCGTGGGTTGCCGCAGCGGCAATGCCGGGTGTCCCAGACGTGCCGGATGCGCCAGACGCGCTGATGCCGGCCCCGCCATCGTGGCCGTCCCTTTCATTGCCGCCTGTTCCGCCTGTTCCGCCCGTTCCGCCTGTTCCGTGGGCTTCGGGCGCGGTGCCGAAGCCCACGGCCACGTCGGCGTAGCCGTCGGCCACCAGGCGCAGGGCCTCGTCGCGGTTGTCGGCCTTCACCCAGCGCAGCTCGTAGCCGTAGCGGGCGCAGAAGGCGGTCAGCAGTTCCTGTTCGAAGCCGGGGCCGTAGGGCGAAAGGCGCGTCAGCACCCGTTCGCGGGCAGGGGCGGCCACGCGCAGCACGTCGGAATCGCGCGGGGCGGGCAGCAGGATGAGCAGCAGCAGGAACGCCTGGGCGATGGCAAGGCCGAACAGCGCAAAGCGTTCCCTGGTGGTGAAGATAGGATTGTGCATGCGGTACGGTGGGCCGACGGGTGGAGAGCAGCGAGGCGGAGAAGAGCGGGTGGCCGGATGCGCGGGTGGCCTGTGTCGAGGGGGAGCGGAAGGGGCGTTCGCCTGTGGCGGGCCGCGCTTCCGTGCGCGGGGGTGGCCGTCGGGCCGTGGGTTGTGCGGCGTTGCGCGGAGCGGCGCTGGTGCGCCGTTTTTCCGGTGGGCCTTGGCCCGCCGGCGGTTCCGGCATGTCCGCGTGCGGACGATTTTCTGCTGTCGGGGTCGTATCGGCAGCAGTTCCGTTGACTTCCAAGAAGTCACGGGATAAGACATGATGCCTTTTCTGCGCGCCTTCGGCAAGAGCCGGAGCCGCAGGGTGGCACTCAATGTCACAAGGAGTGGGAAATGTCAAACGTGGTCGTGATGGGTGCCCAGTGGGGCGATGAGGGCAAGGGCAAGATCGTCGATCTGCTGACCCGCAAGTGCGATGTGATCGTGCGCTTCCAGGGCGGCAACAACGCCGGGCACACCGTGCTGGTGGGCGACAAGCAATACATCCTGCACCTCATCCCTTCGGGCATCCTGCATCCGGGCAAGAAATGTCTCATCGGCAACGGCGTCGTGCTCGACCCCGCCGTGTTCTGCCGCGAGGTGGAAACCCTGCGCGACAAGGACGTGGACGTTTCTCCGGCGCGGCTGATGATCAGCCGCAAGGCCCACGTGATCATGCCCTACCACAAGGCGCTGGACGTGGCCCGCGAGTGCCACAAGACCAACGAATCCAAGATCGGCACCACGGGCCGGGGCATCGGCCCCTGCTACGAGGACAAGATGTCGCGCATCGGCATCCGCGCCGCCGACCTTGCCATGCCCGAATTGCTGCGCGCCAAGATCGAGGCCGCGCTGCTGGAAAAGAACGCCCTGCTGGCTGGCCTGTACGGCGGCGAAGCCATGACCGTGGACGCGGTGTTCGATGAAGTCATGGCCGTGGCCCCCCGCGTGGTGCCCCACCTGGCCGACGTCACCGCCGAGATCGAAGCGGCCTGGGCCGCCGGGCAGCACGTCATGTTCGAAGGCGCCCAGGGCACCCATCTGGACATCGACCACGGCACCTATCCCTTCGTCACCTCGTCCAACACGGTGTCGGGCAATGCCTCTGCGGGCAGCGGCATCGCGCCCACCCGGCTGGACCGCATCGTGGCCATCGTCAAGGCGTACACCACCCGCGTGGGCGCCGGGCCCTTCCCCACGGAGCAGCTGAACGAGGCGGGCGACTACCTGCAACAGAAGGGGCACGAATTCGGCGCCACCACGGGCCGCAAGCGCCGCTGTGGCTGGCTGGACGCGGTGGTGCTGCGCGAGGCCGTGCGCCTGAACGGCCCCACCGACATCGCCCTGACCAAGCTGGACGTGCTGTCGGGCCTGAAGGAACTGAAGATCTGCACCGCCTACGAATACCAGGGCGGCACCATCACCGTGGCCCCGCAGGAACAGAACGGCATGGCCCACGTCACCCCGGTGTACGAGACCATGCCCGGCTGGGATGACGACATCACCGGCTGCACCACCTGGGAAAGCCTGCCCGCGCCCACCCGCGCCTACATCGCCCGCATCGAGGAACTGACCGGCGTGCGCGTGAGCCTGGTGTCCGTGGGTCCGGAACGCGACCAGACCATCAACCGGGGCTGGTAGCGCCCGGCTCGGAATATCCACTCGGAAGGGGCGGCTCGGGCCGCCCCTTTTTCATGACGGATGCGCAACCGGGCGCAACCGGGGGGAGCCGGGGCGCCAACAGGCATGGACGGCCCCCCGCGCCTTCGGGTAGCATGGCCCGGCAGTTCGGAACCCGCATCACCCTTGCATCGGAACCACCATGGCCAACGACACCATCACTGCCCCCAAACGCGGTCGCGCCGCCGCAGCCGCAACGGATGCCCCGCCCGCGCCGCAGGACCCGCGCGAGGTTGTGGCCCCGCTGCTGGCCCCCCGGCATCAGCGCACCGTGGGCCATCTGCACGCGCTGGCCGCATCGCCGCCGCAGGTGGTGCTGGCAGAGGGGGGCACCGCGCCGGAACGCATGGCCCTGGCCCTGTACTGGGCGGCGCTGCTGAACTGCGAGGCCCCAGGCGATGGTCTGGACGATGCCCGTCCCTGCCTGGCCTGTCCGTCGTGCCTGCGCATGGCCGGGGGCGGCCACCGCGACCTCGTGGTGCTGGACGGCAACAAGCCCAGCGCCGAGGAAGGTTCCTTTTCCATAGAGAACGTGCGCGCGCTGCGCGGCCTTTTGGGCGAACCCCCGCGCGAGGGCCGCAGACGCGTGGTGGTGCTTGTGGATGCCCACACCCGCGTGGAGGCGGCCAACGGCCTGCTGAAGTCGCTGGAAGAACCCCGCCCCACCACCTGCTTCGTGCTGCTGGCCCCCCAGCGCGAACGGCTGCTGCCCACCCTGGTGTCGCGCAGCTTCGTGCTCACCCTGGCCTGGCCCACCGATGCGGCCCCGCCGCCCCCGGCGGTGCGCGACTGGCTGGACGCGCTGGTGGAATTCATCCAGACCGGCGGCGGCTGGATGGAACGCACCTCCCGCAAGGGCGATCTGGACGCCCCCCTTGCCGTCGCCGTGGTGCTGCATTGCCAGCGCGCCCTGGCCGACGTGCTGGCCGGGCGCGCCGCAGACCCTCTGGGCCGCCTGCTGGCGGAGCGCATGGACCTGGCCCGGCTGCGCCGTTGCGACGAGGCCCTGGCCGCCGCGCAGGAGGCCCTGTCCCTGAGCCCCAGCCCGGTGAACCCGGCCCTGGTCATGGACTGGCTGGCCACCCGGATGTTCCTGGGCGTGCGCTAGGGGCGGGCTGTCCGCCCGTTCCCCCCTCCCCCCCCCCTCCCCATTGCCCCCCCGCGTCCATTTCGACTGAACTAGGCCGCGTTTCCGTGCCGGGCCGCGTTTCCGTGCCGGGTCGCGTTTCCGTCCCGGAGGCAGGCCGTGCTCGCCGCCACCGGCTGACCGCCCGCGCGTGGCCCCCGATGCGTGGCCCCCGATGCGAGGACCGGCCATGCGTGGACCGGACATGCGAGGACCGGACATGCGGCCCCGCGCCTGCGGCCTTCCCTTTTTCCGTCTTTTCCACGCTGCCGGGCCTTTCGGCGTGCCGCCACCCCGCCGCGCACGGCACCCGCCCGTCCAGCGTTGCCCCGACCGCCGCGCGCTGACGTTTGGTGTTTTCAGCTTTCCCTGCCCCGCCGTGCAGGGAAAAACCGCGCGGGCAGTCCGGGCAACAATCCGTAACGTAACAACTTTTTTTCCGAATTCCCGTGGGCGTCGGGCCGTGCGGCATTGCGCGCCCCCTGCCGAGCGTGTAGCATTCGGACAACGCACAGATAGACGCCGCGCCGGGGAGGCCGCATGAACATGACCGCAGAAGCGCCGCGCACGGTGCTGATCATCGAGGACAGCAACGTGCAGTCCAAGATCATCCGCAAGCAGATTCAGGCGCTTACCCAGTTCGACACACTCATTGCCCACACCATGCAGGATGCCGAGGCCCTGCTGCGCGACCATGGCCAGCAGATCTTCATCGCCATCATCGACCTGAACCTGCCCGATGCCCCCGACGGCGAGGCCGTGGACCTGTGCCTGGCCTGGAAGGTGCCGTCCATCGTGCTGACCGCCACCTTCAACGACGAAATCCGTCGCCGGTTCATCGAGCGGCGCGTGGTGGACTATTTCTTCAAGGGATCCATCCAGGACATGGATCCCATGGTGGCCAGCCTGGAGCGGGTGTTCAAGAACCAGTTCATCACCGTGCTGGTGGTGGACGATTCGCGCACCCAGCGCGCACAGATCAAGAAGCTGCTGGAAGTGCAGCGCTTTCGCGTGCTGGAGGCCGGGGACGGCGTGGAAGCGCTGGCCGTGTTCGAACAGAACCCGCATACCCGCCTGGTGATTACCGACTACCAGATGCCCAACATGGACGGCATCGAACTGGTGCGCGAACTGCGTGGCCGCCACAAGATGGACCGCGTGGCCATCATCGGGGTGTCTTCGGTGGGGTCCGGCCCGCTTACCGCCCAGTTTCTCAAGAACGGTTCCAACGATTTTCTCACCAAGCCCTTCGAGGTCGAGGAGTTCTACTGGCGCGTCAACCACAACATGGACGTGCTGGACATGATCTGCGACCTCAAGTCGTGCATGGAGACGCTGGAAACGCGCTGAGCCGTCTGTCCCGCCCGTGCTGCCCGTCCTGTCCGTCCTCCTGTGCTGACGGTCCCGCGTCCTGATTGGCCCCGTGGCCGGACGCCCCGGTTGATACAGGCGGGGGGCGCGCCGGTGGGGCGGCCTTCGGGGCAGGGAGGATGCCATGGCGTCGCAGAATGCAAACCCGCCGCTGGCCTTTTCGTCGGTGGTGGACCCCCGCCGCGTGGTGGGCATGCACGGCGGATCCGCTGTTCATCCGGCACCGGGCGCAAGGCCGGGCCGTGGGCCGGTGCTGTACTGGATGCACCGCGAGCACCGCGCACGGGACAACTGGGCGCTGCTGCATGCCCATGCCGAGGCCGCCCGGCTGGGTGCGCCGCTGGCCGTGGTGTGGTGCCTGGCAAACAGCTTTCTGGGCGCCACCATCCGGCAGTTCGGCTTTCTGCTGCGCGGGATGGAGGAAACCCAGCACCATCTGGCGGCGTCGGGCATCCCCCTTGTGGTGCTGCGCGGCAACCCGCCGGAAGAAGTGGTGCGGTACGCCCGTTCGGCAAATGCCGCGCTGGTGGTCACCGACTTCGACGTGCTGCGGCTGAAACGGACGTGGCTGGCATCCGCCACGCGGGGGCTGGCCGGGGTCTGCCCCCTGCACGAGGTGGATGGCCGCAACGTGGTGCCCTGCCGGGGCGCCTCGCCCAAGCGCGAATACGCGGCCCGCACCCTGCGCCCGAAAATCCACCGCCTGCTGCCGGAATTCCTGACCCCCATCCCCGCGTTGCCATCCGCGTCTTCCGTGTCTGGCGCATCCTCCGTGCCCGTTCCCGACGTGGACTGGGCATCCCTGCGCGACAATCTTGCCGTGGACCGCACCGTGGCCGAGGTGGGCCCGCTGCCGGGCATGCCGGACATCACGCCCGGAGAGGACGCCGCCCGCGTCGCCCTGGGCGATTTCATCCGGGCCCGCCTGCACCGCTACCACCTGCGCAATGATCCCAATGCCCATGGCGTGTCCGGCCTGTCGCCGTACCTGCACTTCGGCATGCTGTCCGCCCAGCGGGCCGCGCTGGCGGCCCAGGCCCATGGAGAGGCGCCGGACGATTGCCGCGCCTCGTTTCTGGAAGAACTGATCGTGCGGCGCGAACTGGCCGACAATTTCTGCCTGCACGCGCAGGACTACGACGCCGTCACCTGCTTTCCCGACTGGGCGTTGGCCACCCTGGACAAGCACCGCCACGACCCGCGCCCGGCCCTGTACGACGAGGCCCAACTGGCCGCCGCGCGCACGGCGGACCCGCTGTGGAACGCGGCCCAGACCGAGATGGTGTTCGCCGGGCGCATGCACGGCTACCTGCGCATGTACTGGGCCAAGCAGATACTGCTGTGGTCGCCCACGCCTGAAGACGCCGTGCGCACTGCCGTGGCCCTGAATGACCGCTACTTTCTGGATGGCCGCGACAGCAACGGCTACACCGGCATCGCATGGTCCATGGGAGGGGTGCATGACAGGCCGTGGGGCGAACGGCCCGTGCAGGGCACCATCCGTTCCATGACCTACAACGGGGCGCGCTCCAAGTTCGACGTGGGCGCGTACATCCGGCGCATGCAGGCGCTGCGCGGCGGCGAGGGGGAGCAGGGCACGCTGTTCTGAGCAGAACGCGAAAAGGGCCTGTCATTTCCGGATGGGGCAGGCAGAAACGGTGGGGCGCACCATGGTGGTGCGCCCCGCCGTTTTTCATGTGTCGTGGTGCAAGGGGGGGCGCGTCGAGGGGCAGCTTCGGCAGCTTTGGCTGTCCCGTTGCGCCTGTCCTGTTCCCCGGTCTTATCCGGCCGATGTGGCCCGCGCGCGCAACGGAGATTCGAAGACCGTGAAGGGAATGGTGGCGCGCATGCCCTCCAGGAAGGCGCGCATTTCCCGTTCCTGATGGGGCGAGAACACGATCTTGAGCACCGCGTCCGCGCCGGGGGCGGTGGAACCCTTGCCCGTGCCGCCGGGGGCGCCGCCTTCCGTGCCGCACCGGTTCCGCGCCGCGCCGTTGTCTTCCGCAGTATTGTCGTTCGTGCCGCCCCCGACCCCGCGATCAAGCACGGTCATGTAGCCCAGGTTGTCCTGCGCCTCCAGCAGAAAGCGGAACATGGCGATGTGCCGGGGCGCGATGCGCGCGTACAGCCACGACGATTCATGCGGCGGCGGCAGCGGCGGGGATGGCTTGCGGGGGCGTTTGCGGGCCACGGGGTCTCCTGCGGGTGGCGGTAGTGGCGGCGTGCGGGCATGTCGGGACATGCGGGACGCATCGGCCGCGCGAAGCTGGCGGGGCCTGTGCGATTCGCGGGGTGCCGGTACGGGGGAGGTGCCCCGGCATGGCCGCCGTGTCAAGGAGAAGGGCATAGGCAAACTGTCGGACCATCAGACGGATACCCGGAGACTGTATGGAGGCCCGGACAGTTTGCGCGCGGGAGATGTCTGGAGCGGGTCGCATTTTTTTAAATAGTATTTGTTCTTAGGGCATTGGGTGTGAAGTGCGCGGCAGGATCATATTTTGCTAGGCGGGGTGTCGCACTGGCTCCACCCGCACGTCGGGATGGAAGGATGTCTACCGGCCAGACATCCGACAGCGCGCATTTCATACTTTCAAGGAGCACATCATGCCCAAGATGACCCCCAGTGAAGCAATGGCTGAAGTCCTCGTGCAGGAAGGCGTCACGCACGTCAGCGGCATTCTCGGGTCGGCCTTCATGGATCTGCTGGACCTGTTTCCCGCCGCGGGCATCGATTTCATTTCGGTGCGCCACGAACAGACCGCGGGCCACATGGAGGACGCCTTTACCAGAATGACGGGAAGGGCGGGTGTCTGCATCGGCCAGAACGGCCCCGGCATTACCAACTACGTCACGGCGGTGGCCACGGCCAACATGGCTCACACGCCCATGGTCGTCCTGTCTCCCAGCGCGGGCAGCATCTCGGTGGGTTGGGACGGCTTTCAGGAATGCGACACCTGGAATCTGTTCAAGCCCATCACCAAGGCATCGCTGCGCGTGCCGCACCCCAAGCGCGCTGCCGACATCCTGCGCACCGCCTTCCGTATAGCCTATGCCGAACGCGGCCCGGTGCTGGTGGATATCCCGCGCGACTACTTCTACGGTGAACTGGACGAGGACATCCTGGCCCCGTCGCAGTACCGCGTGGCCCCCGGCGGCATCGGCAATCCGGAACAGTTCCGCGAGGCGGTGGAAGTGCTGAAGTCTGCCAAGCGCCCGGTCATCGTCTCCGG
>NZ_JAIOTY010000005.1 GCF_019931275.1 Nitratidesulfovibrio sp. SRB-5
CCCCCCCCCCCCCCCCCCCCCCCCCCCCCCCCCCCCCCCCCCCCCCCCCCCCCCCCCCCCCCCCCCCCCCCCCCCCGTAAACGTTCCCATTACACTCCCCCTCCCCCGCCAACCGTCACATCATGCGCCGCGATGAGGGCGGCGCCGAGGGCGCCTGTGGCCTGCGGCATGTCGGACACGGTGACGGCAAGGCCGAGGGTATCGGAAAAGATGCGGGCAAAGGCGGAATTGGTGGCAAGGCCGCCGGTAAAGGCGCAGCCGGGCACCAGGGGCACGCGGCCTGTCAGTGCTTTCAGGCGGCGGGCCACGGAGGCCACGATGGAGGCGGCCAGGTCGTCCTTGGAAACCCCCTGTGCGATGAGCCCGATGACTTCAGTTTCGGCAAACACGGCGCACATGCTGTTGAGGGGCATGGGACTGCCGCGCAGGGCGGCGTCGCCCAGCTCGTCCAGAGTCATGTCGAGCACGCCGGTCATGACCTGGAGAAAACGCCCGGTACCGGCGGCGCACTTGTCGTTCATGACGAAGTCGCGCACGTTGCCGCGCTCGTCCACGGCCACCACCTTGCTGTCCTGCCCGCCCACGTCGAGCACGGTGCGGGTATCGGGCGCAAGGTGATGCGCGCCGCGCGCGTGGCAGGTGATTTCGGTTACGGTGCGATGCAGGAAGGGCAGGGAGATGCGGCCATAGCCGGTGCCCACGACACGGGCCACCCGGTCGATGCCGGTTCCGGCCTCGCGCAGGGCGGCGTCCAGCACTGCCTGGCCGGTTTCGCGGGGGTTCCAGCCGGTGGGCGTGACGGCCACCCCCAGCACGGCGCGCGAGGCGGTGTCGAGCACCACGGCCTTGGCGGCGGTGGAGCCCACGTCCACTCCGGCAACCAGACGGGCAACGGGCATGGGGCCTCCTGCGGAAAAACTCGGGCCACACGCGGTGCCCTGCCACTGGATAGCCCACCTGCCAAGTTCCGGTAAAATCGATACTTTCTATCGCACATCAGGCAATGCATAGACTGTCGCGCCACTGCCTTCGCCGCGGGGCGCGGCATGTGCCATGGCGTGCCCACCCCGGACAGGCCACGCCAGAAGCAACGGTGCGTCCACTTCCTGCTCCGCCACCAATGAAAAATATACTCCTGTTTCTCGCGTTCGGTGATATCATGAAGGAGATGCCCGCTTCGTTCCGTCGGCGCGCTGCGGAATGTCGGGTCCGTATCCTCGTCCCCACGAAAAAAAACGCATTTCGCGCAAATTTCCCCGTGGTTTTGATGTCCGTCACATCGCGCGTTCGCCCCCCGGACTATTGTGCACTCAACGACGGGGCGAAAGGCCACGACGGGACGGGCGCGGAAACGTTTCCGCCCCGACGACGCCGCCCCGACGAACCACAACCACAACGGAGCGCGCCATGGTCCTTTCGAAGATTTTAGGCCTCTTCGGCCACAAGAATGAACCCCAGAAAAAGGAGAGCCCCATGTCCATGTTCTGCAACCAGTGTGAACAGACCGCCAAGGGTACCGGCTGCACCACCATCGGCGTGTGCGGCAAGCAGCCCGAAGTTTCCGCCCTTCAGGATCTGACGGTCTACGCCCTGCGCGGCCTGGCCCTGGTGGCCCTGGAAGCCCGCAAGAAGGGCATCGTCGATCCCGCCATCGACCACTACGGGGCCAAGGCCCTGTTCACCACCCTTACCAACGTCAACTTCGACCCGGCCCGCTTCCAGGCGTACATCAACGAGATCGTCAAGCACCGCACCGCCCTGGCCGCCCGCGCCGGCGTGTCCTTTGGCACCGGCAGCTCCGGCCCCGCCTCCTTCCAGCCCGCCGCCACCCTGGAAGCGCTGGGCGCCCAGGCCGACGTTGCCGCGCTGACCGCCGACAAGAGCGACCCGGACATCGTCTCGCTGAAGCAGACCCTGCTCTACGGCATGAAGGGCCTGGCCGCCTACGCCGACCACGCCGCCGTGCTGGGCCAGACCGACCCCGAAGTGTTCGCCTTCCTGTTCAAGGGCCTGGCCGCCGGGTACGACGGCGTGCAGCGAGACCTTGGCCAGTGGGTGGAGCTTGCACTCGAATGCGGCAAGACCAACCTGCGCGCCATGGAACTGCTGGACGCGGGCAACACCGGCACCTACGGCCACCCCGTGCCCACCCAGGTGCCGCTGGGCCACCGCAAGAACAAGTGCATCCTCGTTTCCGGCCACGACCTGCGCGACCTGCACGAACTGCTGAAGCAGACCGAAGGCAAGGGCATCGACATTTACACCCACGGTGAAATGCTGCCGACGCACGGCTACCCGGAACTGAAGAAGTACCCCCACTTCTATGGCCACTTCGGCACCGCCTGGCAGAACCAGCACAAGGAATTCCCGGCCTTCCCCGGCGCCATCCTGTTCACCACCAACTGCATCCAGAAGCCCCAGGATTCGTACAAGGACCGCGTGTTCACCACCGGCCTCGTGGGCTGGCCCGGCCTGGTGCACTGCGAGAACTACGACTTCTCCGCAGTGGTCAAGAAGGCGCTGGAAATGCCCGGCTTCACCGATGACGCGCCCGGCAAGAACGTGCTGGTGGGCTTTGGCCGCAACACCGTCATGAGCGTGGCCGGCCAGGTCATCGACGCGGTGAAGTCCGGCGCCATCCGCCACTTCTTCCTGGTGGGCGGCTGCGACGGCGCCAAGCCGGGCCGCAACTACTACACCGAGTTCGTGGAAAAGACCCCCAAGGACACCGTGGTGCTCACGCTGGCCTGCGGCAAGTTCCGCTTCTTCGACAAGGAACTGGGCGACATCGGCGGCATTCCGCGCCTGCTGGACGTGGGCCAGTGCAACGACGCCTACTCGGCCATCCAAATCGCCGTGGCCCTTGCCGGCGCCTTCGAGTGCGGCGTGAACGACCTGCCCCTGTCGCTGGTGCTCTCGTGGTACGAGCAGAAGGCCGTGGTCATCCTGCTCACCCTGCTGGCCCTGGGTATCAAGGACATCCGCCTCGGACCGTCACTGCCCGCGTTCATCACCCCCAACGTGCTGAACTTCCTGGTGCAGAACTACAACATCAAGCCCATCACCACTCCGGATGAAGACCTGAAGGCCATTCTGGGGTAGGACGACCACACGCTGAACGACGGGATTCGGGGGGCGGCACCGGCCGCCCCCCTCCCGCCCCGCCCGAATACGGGTTGCACACCACCGCCGACGCATCACGAGTCCATCAGCCACGGCCACCGCACCCACAGCCGCGCCACCCGACATCACCGACATCACCGATATGGCCCCCAACCGACACGGGGCCGCCCGCGCTCCAACCCGCGGGCAAGGATCACAGACATGAAGACCACCCGGAACATCCTCGAAATCGACGAAGAACGCTGCGACGGCTGCGGCGCCTGCGTGCTGGACTGCGCCGAAGGCGCCATCGCCATCGTGGACGGCAAGGCCAAGATCGTGTCCGACAGCTTTTGCGACGGCCTTGGCGCGTGCCTTGGCAGCTGCCCGCAGGGCGCGCTGCGCATCATCCAGCGCGATGCCGTGCCCTTCGACGAGGACGCGGCCATGGAACACGTGCGCAAGCGCGACGGCGCGCAGCCCCGCACCGGCGACCATCATTCAGCTCAGGGCAGGCCCGACGGACACGGCGTGCACGGCCACTACGGCCTGGCGCGTCAGGCCGGACAGGGGGCCGGACAGGGGGCCGGGCACGGGCCGGGACACGGCCACGGTGGTGGGCATGGCGGCGGCCACGGCGGCTGCCCCGGCTCCATGATCCGCAGCTTCGCCAAGTCCGAGGCTCCCATGTTCGGAGTGGCGGAAGGCCCGGTTTCCGGCCCCGGCCACTGGCCGCTGAAGATCCGCCTGGTGCCGCCCACGGCCCCCTACCTGAAGGACGCCGACGTGCTGGTGGCGGCGGACTGCGCGGCGGCGGCATCGCCCCTGTTCCACAGCCACTTCGCCCGGGGCAAGGTGGTGCTCATCGGCTGCCCCAAGTTCGACGACACCGACGCCTACGCCCAGCGGCTGGCCGAAATACTGGCCACCAGCGGCATCCGGTCCATGACCGTGCTGCGCATGGAAGTGCCCTGCTGCCGCGGCCTTACCGCCGCGCTGGCCAAGGCCCGCGAATTGTCCGGCACCAACGTGCCGCTGAACGAAATGGTCATGACGTGCCAAGGCGCGCCAGCGCCTACTCCGCTCGCCTGACGCGCCAGCGCCTACCCCGCTTGCCTGATGCGCCAGCGCCTACTCCGCTCGCCTGAAGCGCCAGCGCCTACCCCGCTTGCCTGATGCGCCAGCGCCTACTCCGCTCGCCTGACGCCCCAGCGTCTACATATCTCGCCTGACGCCCCGGCGTCTGCAACGCCCTCCCGGCACGGCCACCTGTTCCGCAAGCCAGCCTCCGCAATCACATGACGTACGGTCCGTATCCGCGGGCCGTACGTCATTCCGCATTTGGTAAACCCTGCACACAAAAAGGGTGACGAAACAGCCCCGGCTTGCATACAGTAGGGATACGGGGAAACACTCGCGGTGCTTTTTGGGAAAAAGGCGCCGCACAGGGCGGCATCAAGGGCGTTCCATGAACGACTACGAACTGCGCAAATTCGTCGCGCCGGAATTCGTCTTCGGGTACGGCGCGGCAGGTCTGGCCGGGCGGCATGCCCGCAACCTTGGCGCATCGCGCTGCCTCGTGGTGTCCGACCAGGGCGTGGCGGCGGCGGGGCACACGGATGCGGTGGCCCGCACCCTGCGCGATGAAGGCATTGCCTGCGCGACCTTTCTGGGAGTTTCGGAAAACCCCCGCGATACCGAAGTGATGCAGGGCAGCGAGGTGTTCCGCGCCGAAGGGTGCGACGCCATCGTGGCCGTGGGCGGCGGCAGCCCCATGGACTGCGCCAAGGGCATCGGCATCGTGGTGGCCAACGGCGGGCACATCCTGGACTACGAAGGGGTGGACGCCATCCCCAAGCCCATGCCGCCGCTGGTCTGCGTGCCCACCACGGCGGGCAGTTCCGCCGACGTCTCGCAGTTCGCCATCATCCGCGACACGCCGCGCAGGGTGAAGATCGCCATCGTCAGCAAGGCCAACGTGCCAGACGTGGCCCTGGTGGACCCGCTGACCACCCTGACCAAGCCGCGCGAACTCACCGCCGCCACCGGGCTGGACGCCCTGACCCACGCCGTGGAGGCCTACGCCTCCAACGCGCACTCCCCCGTCACCGACATGTTCGCCCTGGAGGCCGTCCGGGGCATCGGCTCCGCCCTGTTCGACGCGCTGGACGACCTTGGCAACCGCGATGCCAGGGCCCGCATGGCCCTTGGCAGCATGAACGCGGGGCTGGCCTTTTCCAACGCCATCCTGGGGGCGGTACACGCCCTGTCGCACAGCCTGGGCGGCCTGCTGGACCTGCCCCACGGCGAATGCAACGCCCTGCTGCTGCCCTTCGTGGTGCGCCGCAACTATGTGGCTGCGCCGCAGCGCTACCGCCGCGTGGCCGAGGCGCTGGGCGTGGCGGATGCCCTTGCCGCCCCGGACGACGAGGTGCGTGACGCCCTGTTCGCCCGTCTTGGCGCCATGCGCCGCAGGGCCGGGTTCGACAAGGGCCTTTCCCAGTACGGGGTTACCCGTGACCAGTTGGCGGAACTGGCGCGCCTGGCCCAGGAAGACCCCTGCCTTTCCACCAACCCGGTCCCGCTCGACGCGCGCGAACTGGAACAACTGTATGCCGAAGCGTTCTGACGACCTGCGGGCAAAGCTCATCGGGCTCGGGCAGGCCTCCACGCGCAAGAGCTACTACCCGGAGCTGAAAGAGCGTCTCCAGCAACTGGAACTGTTCCGCGCCCTGCTGGAAAGCGCAGGCGACGGCGTGCTGCTGCTGGCCGCGGAAACCCTGCTGGTGCTGGACGCCAACGGCGCTGCCTGCCGCTTCGCGGGGCTGCCGTGGGAAGCGCTGACCGGTCGCCCGCTGGCGACGGCGTTTCCCGAACTGGCCGGGTGGAAGCCGCATCTCGCAGGCAACGCGGAAGGCTTTGTGCCGCAAGACGGCCCGCGCACCGTCGGCTGGCACATGGCCGATGCCGCCCCCCCCGCCGGGGGCGAGGAACGCCGCCTGATCCGCCAACCCGCGCACGGGGCCGACCTGTGGCTGGAACTGGCCCTGAAGCGCCACGACATCGGCGGCATGCAGTATGTCTCGTGCATCGCGCGCGACGTGTCGGAACGGCTGCGCGCCGAAGAAGAACTGCGCGAAAGCGAGCGCAAGTACCGCGCGCTGTTCGAGGCGGCCAACGACGCCATTTTCCTGATCCGCGACGGCCTTGTGCGCGACGCCAACCGCAGGGCCTGCGAGCTGTTCGGCAGGTCCCTGGACCAGTTGACCTCCATGGCCCCGCGCGACCTTTCGCCGCCAGAGCAGCCCCGCTCCGGGGCCACCCACCTTGCCGAGGACATCCGCCTGGCCAAGGCCCAGGCCGGAGAGCCGCAGTTCTTCGAATGGACGCACCTGCGCGCGGACGGCACCCCCTTCGACTGCGAAATCTCCCTCAGCCGCTTCACCCTGCGGGGTGAGCCATGGCTCATCGCCATCATTCGCGACGTGACCGAGCAGAAGAAGCTGCGCGAAATCATGGTCCAGACGGAAAAGATGATGTCCGTGGGGGGTGTGGCCGCCGGCATGGCCCACGAGATCAACAACCCCCTCTCGGCCATCGCCCAGTCCGCCCAGAACCTGCAACGCCGCCTGGCGCCCGGCGTGCCGGACAACGAAGCCGCCGCCCTGATGTCCGAAGTGGACCTGGAACGGGTGCAGCACTACTTCGAGTTGCGCGGGCTGGCCAAGCTGGTGAGCAACATCCGCGAGGCCTGCGCCCGCGCGGCCGACATAGTGCGGCACATGCTGGACTTTGCCCGGCGCAGCGACGCAGAACGCGCCGCATGCGACCTTGCGGTACTGCTGGACCGGGCAGTGGAACTGGCGGAGAACGATTACAACCTCAAGAAGCGCCACGATTTCCGTAACATCCGCATCGTCCGCGACTACGCGCCCGGCGCTCCCATGGCGGAATGCGCTCCCACCGAAATCGAGCAGGTGTTGTTCAACCTGCTGAAAAACGCCTCGCAGGCCATTTCGCAAAAGGCCTACCCGCAGGGCGAGGCACCGTGCATCACCTTGCGCGTCGGCACGCGGTGCGGTGCGCCGGGCCTGCCCGGCGGCCTCGGCGGCGCGGACGGTGTCATGGGGATGGGGGAAACAGAAGACCTCGGCGAACCCGGGGCGGCGGACGCCGACCCGGCCAACACGGAATACGTCTGCGTCCAGGTGGAGGACAACGGCCCGGGCATGGACGAGCGCACGCGGGTGCGGGTGTTCGAGCCGTTCTACACCACCAAGCCGCCGGGCGAAGGCACGGGGCTGGGCCTTTCGGTGTCGTACTTCATCATCAGCCGCAACCATGGCGGGCACATCATGGTGGAATCGCAGCCGGGGCAGTGGTGTCGCTTCACGGTGCTGCTGCCCGCCGTACGGCGTGCGGCGTAAGGCTTCACTGCCGGGCCTTGCTCCGGACATACGCAACGCGGCTGAAAATGCCCGGGGAGGCATCGGGGGGGGGGACGTCAGAGTGACGTTCAGTCGGCCCTGCCCGGCCTCATTTCCCGCGTGCTGCGGTAGCCCGCCAACAGCAGGAACCCGACCGTGTGCACCACCACGGCGGGCGGCCCCACCACGAACGCGCCGTACGCCGCGAACTCCCAGATGAACACCGACGGCACGGCGTCCAGCCCGCCGGACATGGCCACCACCCCGCGCGCCACGGCAAACACCGCGGACATCACGTTGCTGCCTGCTATCAGCAGGGCGGGCCATGGGCTGTCCGTGCGGAACGCCCGCCAGGCCACCCGCACCAGATCGGCGTAGACCGGCAGCATGTGCAGGCTGAACACCAGCACCCGCGCGGGCACGCTGAACCGCACCCAGGTGAACCACGAGGCAAGGCAGGCCAGCGAGGCCAGCAACACGGCAACGGCGCGCCACGGCACCCGCCTGCCCAAAAACTGGCGCAAACCCGCCGCGGTCAGCACGCCGCCGCCAACGAGGCACAGGTTGGCCCCAAGGATGGAAGCGACCCAGGGCCAGGAACCTTGCGTAAGCATCAGGAAGATACCCGTGGACAGCACCCCGCCGCCAGCGGCCCAGGTGAGCATGCCCGGATACCGGCGCATGCCCAGGGCAAACACCAGCACGGCAAGGGTGCACAGCACCATCGCCACCATGAGCACCAGCGCCCAGGCGTAGGCCTGAGGGTGTTGCATCGTTCCTCCGCAACGGGTTCGCCGCGCATGGGTAGGAAAATCGCCGGACGCCCGTGTCCGTCCGTAACGTCTGCCGGGCCACCTGCCAGGACACGAACGGATGTGACAGGCGCGTACCGCGTGCCGGATCACGCGGATCGGGACATCATGCCGACCGCGTGCGGAAACACGCGGTCGGGGCATCAGAGAGTCTCGTCCCCGTCGGCCAGGGCCTGCAAGTAGTCACGATCAACGATGGTCACCTCGCGCCCCTCCACGGAAACAGCCCCGCGTTCGGCCAGCTTTCCGAGGCAGCGCGATAGCGTCTCGCGCGCGGTGCCCAGCATGCCCGCCAGCACCCCCTTGGCCATGTCCAGCCGAAAGGTGTCGGCATCGCCCTTCAGTTCGCTGGCATGCAGCAGGTAGGCGGCAAGGCGTTGCGGGGTTTCGTGCAGGGTCAGGGATTCCACCTTGGTGGTGAACACGCGCAGCTTGCGCGACAACGCGGCCAGCATGTTCATGGCCAGTGTGGGATCGCGGGTGATGCGGTCCACCAGCCCCTTGCGGGGCAGAAACAGCACGCGCGCGTTCTCCACGGCCATGGCGTGGGCGGGAAAGGTGCCGCCCTGGAACACCGCCACCTCGCCAAAGGTTTCGCCGGGGCCCATCACGTGCATCACGGCCTCGCGCCCGTCGGGCGCGGTCTTGAATATCTTCACGCGGCCCTCGGCCACCACGTAGAAGCCCTCTGCCGGAGAGGACTCGAAAAAAATCATCTGCCCCTTGTCCACGCGACGGTCCACGACGATGCCCGCCAGACCTTCCAGCTGGGGGTCGGAAAGTCCGTCGAAAAGGGGCAGCCGTTCGATGATGCGGCGATTCTGCTGGGTCACTGGCGTTCCTCTGGGTATGGCCGGGCTATGGTTGCCCTGTAGGCGACAGCATAGGGCACGTCGGCCCCGGGAGCAAGAACGGGCGGCATCCACGGCCAGCGGCCACATACGGAAAACCACCCCGCGCATCCCTGTTGCGACTGGCGGCGGGGTGCGGTAAGCGGTGGATGACCACGGGCGCCCGCGCCCCATCCACAGGAGACGAATCCATGAAATACGGCAGCAAGGTGGCGGCGCGCGTAGAGGAACTGTTGCGCGAGCAGTTGGAGGAACTGGGGGAAAACCCCAGCGCCATCGACGCCCACGAAATCGCGGCGCACATGCGTTGCGAGATATGGGCCGACGACACCATGATCTACATCTGGAAGGAAACCCCCATCCTGCGCGTGTCCTCGGAGCAGCACGACGACGGCAGCGTGACCTGGCGCATGTTCACCCGCGACGACGAAGGCGACGGCTTTGCCGCCGACCCGGCGGGCAGCCTGACCCGCGACGACGGCCCGCTGCTGGACATGGATCTGGCCTATCGCCCCGCCCGGGGGGCGGATGACGACGATGCGGACGACGAGGACGATGACGACCTCGACGAAGACATCCTGTCCGCCCTGCTGGACGACGAGGATTCCGGCAACGACGACCTCGGCGACGATGACGACGATGACGACGGGGACGACGGGGACGACGGGGGCGGGGACGACCGCCGCAACGGCGGCTACCCGGTGCAGTAGCCCACGGGCAGGAAGGACCGGAAACGGAAAGGGCCTGCCGGAATCGGAAAAACGGTCGGAATCGGAAGGCAATGAAAAGGGGACGCCACATGGCGTCCCCTTTCGCGTGCGGACTCGCGCCCCGCGTTGCGGCATGGCCGCGCTCAGCGCCGGATATGGCGCGTGAACTTGCTGTGCGCCTTGTCTTGCGCGGCGGCGGCGGTGTCGATGATCTCGTCCCGCCGCGACTCCAGCGTGGCCACCACGGCCCTGTCCAGCAGCCCGCGGCGCACCCCGTCTCGCAGCACGTCGACGATCTCGTCGCGGCGCATGCCCGCCCGGTAGGGCCGGTCTTCGGCCAGGGCGGTGCACATGTCGGCCACGGCCATGATTCGCGAGCCGATGCTGAGGCCGCCCGCACCGATGCGGAACGGGTAGCCCGAACCATCGAGCTTCTCGTGGTGAAAGGCCGCCCATTCGGCAATGCCGCCCAGCCCCTTCATGGAATTGAGCACCAGATAGGTGTGATAGGTATGCTGGCGCATGATGGCGAATTCCTCGTCGGTGAGGGGCCCCGCCTTTTCCAGAATGGCGTTGGGCACCACCATCTTGCCCAGGTCGTGCAGGTTGCCCGCGATCTCCATCAGCCTCGCCTCGGGCTCGGGCAGGCCGAAAGCCCGCGCCAGCGCCCCGGCGGACGCGGAAACCCCGGCGGAATGGGTGGCGGTGAACGGCGAACGAAAGTCGATGATCTCGCGCACCAGCAGCGACCACGTGCGCACGCCGTCCAGGTCCAGTTGCAGGCGGCGGCAGGGATTGCGCTCGCTCAGAAAGGTGAACAGGCGGGGCGAGACAAGGTTCAGCCAGAATTCGTCCCGGCCGGAAACCAGCAGAAAGGCCTCCACCACCCGGCGGTCGATGGCGCAGCCGGACATGCGGCGAATTTCCGCGGTGAGGTCGTCGTGCTGGTGCAGCACGTAGATGCGCCGGTCCATGGACCGTTCCAGGGTGTCGGCCAGCAGGACGATCTGAGCCAGCAGGCCCACGCGCGGATCGGGGCCGTGCGTGTCCAGTTCCGGCAGCGTGGCGTGGTGCAGGCGGACCACCTCCGCCGCCTCGGCCAGGCCCGGCCCCTGCGCCAGCAGACCCGCGCCCACGACGCAGTGCTCGTCCATGCTTTCCACGCGCGATGCGCGCACGTCCAGCTTGTCTTCCGGCGAAAGCGCGCCCACATCGTGCAGCAGTGACGCGATGAACAGCGTCTCCTTGTCCTTCTGCGGAAGGTCCAGCGCCTCGGCCAGTTCCCACGCCACGAAGGCGACCCGCAACTGGTGCTGTGACAGCGAAGGGCTCGCAAGGTCGAGCGCCTCCGAAATGGACAACAGCATGTCCGACAGGTCGACCGAAATCCCCGAATACATGGCCCCCCCGGCACTGTCCCGGCAACCCGGCACCACTCCGGGTCCGCATTGCGCGTCCGGCCACCGCACCACGTTCCCCGGCGGCGTCCGACAACATTGATGGTCCTACACTTTATCGACGAGCAAATGGCGGTGTCAACAAGCAAATGACGCTTTACCGGATTCCCTGTCCGCCGGAATGGGGCGCAGCCGTTGCATACCCCTTGCGTCAGCAGGGGTGGAATGCCGCGAGGCGGTTTGATGACGGTACGTTGCGGCGCACGGAACAGGCCCCGCGAACGCGCCGGAAAACGCGGACGCCCCCCGGCGGTGCAACAATGCAGAAGGCCGGAAGCAGTGCTTCCGGCCTTCGGTTCGGCGTCAATGCGTGCGCAGCACGGATACGGAGGGGATACGGAGGGGACACGGCGCGGACACGGCACGGACACGCCCTGCCATCGCCGCATCGTCACGGCGACAGTGCCGTGGATGGCGGACCTAGGCCAGGGCAGCCGCCCGGTCAAGACGGGCCAGGGTTTCGGCCCGGCCCAGCACTTCCATGATCTCGGGCAGGCCGGGGCCGCCCAGCGATCCCGCCAGGGCCACGCGCAGCGGCGGGCCAACCTGCTTGAACTTCAGGCCGCCCTGCTCCACGTAATCGTGCACCACCTTTTCCAGCGTGGCCTTGTCGAAGGGGTCGGCCTGTTCCAGCAGCCCGCGCAGGGCCGCCACATGGGCCTTGCCCTCGGCGGTCAGGGCCTTGGCCACGGCGGCGGGGTCATGCTCCAGCGCGGCGGCGTCCACCAGCATGAAGCGCATCACCTTGGCCAGGTCGGCCAGGTTCGAGGCACGCTCGCGAAACAGGGGCACCAGCGCGGCCAGCCGTTCGGGGGCCACGTCGAAGCCTTCCGCCTTCACGAAGGGCGCGGCCAGTCGGGCCAGTTCGTCCACCGGGGTTTCGCGCAGGTAATGGGCGTTCAGCCACTGCAACTTGTCCGGGTCGAAGGCGGCGGGGGCGCTGTTCAGGTTGTCGGTGGTGAACTTTTCCACCAGTTCCTGCAACGCGAAGATTTCCTGGTCGCCAAACGACCAGCCAAGGCGCACCAGATAGTTCACCAGCGCCTGGGGCAGCAGGCCGTCCTGCTCGTACTCGATGACCGCGCGGGCGCCATGGCGCTTGGACAGCTTTTTCTTGTCCGGGCCAAGGATCATGGGCACGTGGCCGAATACGGGCAGGGGCAGGCCCAGCGCCTGGTAGATCAGCACCTGCTTGGGCGTGTTGGACACGTGGTCGTCGCCGCGCAGCACGTGGGTGACGCCCATGGTGGCGTCGTCCACCACCACGGCCATGTTGTAGGTGGGCGTGCCATCGGAGCGGCGCAGCACCATGTCGTCCAGTTCTGCCGCGTCAAAGGCCAGAGTGCCCTTTACCACATCCTCGAACACCACGCGGCCGGTCAAAGGGGCCTTCAGGCGCACCACCCGACCGGGACCGGGGCCAAGGCCGCGCTCGCGGCAGCGACCGTCGTACTTGGGCTTCAGGCCGCGTTCGCGCGCCGTTTCGCGCATCTGCTCCACTTCTTCCGGCGTGCATTCGCACCAGTAGGCGTGGCCGGTTTCCAGCATGCGGTCGATGTAGCCGTTGTAGATGTCGAAACGCCTGCTCTGGTA
Organism: Nitratidesulfovibrio sp. SRB-5; assembly: GCF_019931275.1. Taxonomy (NCBI): domain Bacteria; kingdom Pseudomonadati; phylum Thermodesulfobacteriota; class Desulfovibrionia; order Desulfovibrionales; family Desulfovibrionaceae; genus Nitratidesulfovibrio; species Nitratidesulfovibrio sp. SRB-5. The sequence goes on from NZ_JAIOTY010000005.1 coordinate 12,953, forward strand.
GATGAGGTCGCCGTCCCAGTCCAGGCCCAGCCAGCGCATGGAGGCCAGGATGGAGTCGGTGTACTCTTGCAGCGAGCGTTCCTGGTCGGTGTCTTCGATGCGCAGCAGAAAGGTGCCGCCAAAGTGGCGGGCCAGCAGCCAGTTGAAGATGGCGGTGCGCGCGCCGCCGATGTGCAGGTGCCCGGTGGGGCTCGGCGCGAAGCGCGTGACGACCTTGGTCATGATGTTCTCCCCGTTCTTCGGGTGTCGGTATGGCGTGGAAAACGTGGTGGCGCCCGTCTGGATGTCTGGATCTATCCGGACCTGTCGGGCCCAGTCTGACCTGTCCGGCAGCCTGCCGGATGGTGGGCGCATGCCCCGGACAGCGTGGCCCGGACAGCGTGGCCCGGACGGCGTGGTCCGGACAGCGTGGCCCGAACGGTGTGACCCGGACTGTGTGCCGAAAGATTGCGGCGCGTACCCGGAACGCGGATGCGCCCGGCGCGGAAACGATGCGAAAAAGATGCAGTAAACGCCGCGCGGCGCGGAGGCTACACGGCCTCGACGCGCTTCACCTCGGCCACTTCCTTCAGCACCATGCGCTCCACGCCGCCCTTCAGGGTCTGCTGCGACATGGGGCAGCCCTTGCAGGCGCCGGTCAGGCGCACGCGGACCACGCCGTCGGCGGTGATTTCCACCAGTTCGACATCGCCGCCGTCGCCCTGCAAATAGGGGCGGACCTTGTCGAGGGCGGCCTGCACCCTTTCATGAATGGCATCGGACATGGAAACCTCCTGAAGTTCCCCCACCAGCAAAAGGGAGAGGGCGACGAATGGCGCGCCGGGCAATGACATGTCCGGCAGGGGCCGCGAACGCCGCGCCCTTCTACTGCCTTCGGCGGCGGGGTGTCAAACCATGGGGGGAATGGCAAAGATGCGGGGGCGCAGGGGACGGCAGCCGTTATGCGAATCTTGGAGCATTGCCCTAACCGTTAGGTGAGCGAAGCAAACCTTACGGATAGGGACCGCAAAGCGCGGATGGCGATCGCAACGCGCTACAGCCCCCTGCCCGCCGGAGGCAAGCAAAAAACCGCCCGCCCCCTACACCGGGGCCACGTCCACCGCAAACTTCTTCAAAAATCCCAATGGATTGTAGCTTTCCTTGGCCTGCCGCAGGCCCAGGTCGTCCAGATCCTGCTCGCGGTTGATGTACCGGAAGCTCATGGCGTGCTCGCGCGCGTACAGGTTGTTGATGGCCTGATACACGCCGCGATACTCCGGCTTGGCCTTCTCGAAGTGCACCACCAGCGTCTCGTCGTCCAGCCGCTCGCCCACGGTATAGGCGATCATCTTGCCGTCCACGTACAGCGACCCGCCGGAAAGCCCGGGAATCCTGTCCCAGTGCTCCAGCACCCTGCGCACGGCGGTATTCTCCGCCACCAGCGCGTGGGATTCGTCGCACTCGCGCCACTTGCACCACTCCTCCTGCATGTCCAGCACCGCCTCCATGCAGTCGGAGGTCAAGGGATGGTACTCGTGCGGGTAGGCCTTCAGAAAACCGTTCACGTGGTTCTTCTTCTTGTGGAACCTGTTGCCCTTCAGCTCCGCCAGATCCTGCGCGGCGTACAGGTAATCCCACTGGCCACGCGCCTCGGTCAGCGTCACCCGGTCGCCCAGGACCTGTTGCCAGTGCACGGCCAGCGACTCCGGCACGCGGATGAACCTTGCCCCCCCGCCCAGCAGCGCGCACTGGCGCCAGTCGGCATCCAGCCACGGCCCCACGGGCGCCCACCACACCGGTTCGGGCCGCGTCTGGCGCAGCCAGCACAGCCCGTGCGCAAAGGTCCATTCCAGACCGTAGTATTCGGCCCAGCCCCAGACGTTGGTGAAACTGAAGTCCGACGCGTGCTGCGGCGTGCGGGCGAAAAGGTCGAGATACTCGGCCATGCGGTCGAGCGAGACAGGCCGGAACTCTCCGGGGGTCAACTCACTGTCGGTCATGCGAGGCTGCTCCTTGTGGCGCGGCCTTGCGGCCATTGCGCCGGATCATGCTGAACCGGCTCCAGTCGTGCGTGTGGAACAACCACAGCATGACCAGAGACTGGAACACCTGGGAAACGAACATGGCAAGAAATATCCCCGCCGCATCGCGCCACACCACATGGCCCATGCCCCATGCCAGCGGCAGCCGCACGAACCACGTGGCCGAACCGTACACCAGAAAGGAGTACAGGGTGGCGCCCGCGCCGGTCATGACCCCGCCCAGGGTCATGCTGGCCACGGTGAAGGGAATGGAAACAAGATTGTAGCGCAGATAGCTGACCACCTGCACGGCCACGGCGGGTTCCGGGGCCAGCCAGGCGGCGATGTCCGCCGTCCACGGCCACAGCAGCACGGCAAACACGCTCATGGATGCGCAGCCGATGCCCAGCAGGCGCAGGCTTACCCGCACCGCCTCGGGCTTGCGGCCCGCGCCCAGCAGATGGCCCACCAGCACCGAGGCGGTCATGTTGAAGGCCAGCGCGGGCAGGAAGATGAACGACTCGACGCGCATGCCCGCCGTCATGCCCGCAAGGGCCGCCACGCTGTCCACGGGCAACGACGCGGTGATGGAAAACAGCACCAGATAGCCGAGGTTCCACATGATTTGCAGCCCGGCGGCAGGCGCGGCCACGCGGAACAGGTAGGGCGCGCCGCGCCGCATCCAGCGCAAGGGAGGAAACGAGGCGCGTTGCAACAGCTCGTGGTCGCGGGCCAGCATGCCAAGGTTCAGCAAGGCCCCGACGACGATGGCCACGAACGTGGCCCAGGCCACCCCGGCGTAGCCGTAGGCGGGCAGGCCCCACAACCCCAGGCCGAACCCCAGGGTGCCCCCGGCGTTGACGACGCACACCGCCACCATGGACAGCAGCGGCGCGATCATGCGCTTGCGGGCGCGGAACACCGCCCCGGTGATGGTGAACAGATAGTTGGCGGGCAGGCCCAGCAGGTACACCTTCCAGAAATACGAGGCCACCGGCATGACCGGTTCCGGCACCTGCAACAGCCGCAGGAAGGGCTCTATGGTGCCCAGCCCCAGCAGCATGATGCCCACGCCCACCGTGCAGCCCCCGGCCAGCACCATGCCCGCGTAGCGCCGGGCACGCGGCAGCAGCCCCGCGCCCAGCGCCTGGCTGATGGCCGCCACCCCGGCGTTGGCCCCGGCCACGGCAACCACCAGCAGAAAGAACAGGCACTGCGAGACAAGACCGATGGCGGCCTGCACCTCTGGCTGGATGCGGCCCGCCACCCACACGTCGGTGAACCCGATGAGGAAGTGGAAGAGCATCATCAGCATCTGGGGCCATGTCAGCCGCCAGATGCCGCGATAGGAAGCGTCGTCGCCCTGCGGGCGCGCGTGCTGCGACATCTCGTGCCGTCCGTTGGGTTCGGTGGTGGGCGTCGCACCCGCCCGCAGGCATGATCCGGCGCAGGGCACGGGGCGTCGCCGCCCGCATGTGCGGGTGGCCGCCGCGTGGCCGGGCGCGCAAAAACCCGCGGCCGTGCCGGAAACCGGCAGGGCCGAAGGAAAGGCGCGCCGCGCGCCCGGCACCGGTGGATCACACCGGCAGGGCGCGGCCCCGAAGAGATAGGTGCTTACAGCCTGCTGTCAATGACGTCGCCCGCATGCAGGCGATGTTCGCGCCCATCGGCATCCACCAGGCGCAGCAGGCCGTCGGGATCGACGTCGGCCACCAGCCCTTCCACCACGCCGTGCGGCGTGCCCACCCGCAGGGGGGTGCCGATGATGGCGGAAAGCTCCTTCCAGCGGGCGATGACCGGGCCGGGGTCGCCCTCGCGCAGGGCGGCGTACCAGTGCTCGGCCCGTTCCAGAAAGGCGCGCAGCACGTCCACCCGCGACACGGGGCGGCCCAGTTCCGCCGCCAGCGATGTGGCCTTGCCGCGCAGGTCTTCGGGCAGGTCCTCGACGCGGGTGTTCACGTTGATGCCCGCGCCGGTGACCACGTGGGACACGGCATCGGCCACCAGGGCCACCTCGGTCAGGTTGCCCGACACCTTGCGGCCATGCAGCAGCACGTCGTTGGGCCATTTGGCGCGCGGGGCAAGACCGGTGACCTCGGCCACCGCCTCGGCCACGGCCACGGCGGTCATCAGGGTGACCAGCGGCGCGGCCTGCGGGGCAAGACGAGGCCGCAGCACCAGCGAAACGTACACCCCCACCCCGGCGGGCGACGCCCAGACGCGACCGGCGCGTCCGCGTCCGGCGGTCTGCGCCGATGCCGCCACCACGGTGCCTTCGGGGGCACCGCCCAGGGCCAGCAGCGCGGCCTCGCGGTTGGTGGATTCGGTGGATTCGTGCAGGACAAAATCTCCCTGCCCGAAACAGCGGGTGCGCAGCCCCCGGCGGACCCCGTCAACGGTCAGCACGTCGGCTTCGGCCAGCATCCGGTATCCCCGGCGGGTCATGGCCTCGATCTGGTGCCCTTCGCCGCGCAGCGTCCGCACGTGCTTGGCCACGGCGGCCCGGCTTACGCCAAGCAACCGTGAAAGTTCCTCTCCCGATCGCCAGTTGCCGCCCGCTTCGCGCAACATGGCGAACACACGACCCTTCGTGGGCGTCCTGTCTGTGTCCACGGCGATTGTAAACCATCAGGCAATTGCTTGGTTGACAAAAAGGAACACGCCCGCTACTCGCCCTGAACTGCCATTCAACAGGAGCGATACCGAGACATGAACCCCCTGCTGGAACGTCTGTGCGCGCGCCTTTCGGACACCATTCCCCCCGGAACGGAAACTCCGTACGCATCGCCAAGCCACGCCCGCACGGAGGAAGCCCCCTGGTCCGGCATCACCGGAGAAGAGGCGCTCGCCGTGGCGCGGCTGCCCGCGTCCGACATCCTGGACATCCTGGCCGTGGCGCAGGCCGTGCGTTCGGCCCACAAGGGGCCGTTGGCGACCACTTGCGGCATCGTCAACGCCAAGTCGGGCCGGTGCGGCGAGGATTGCGCCTTTTGCGCCCAATCGTCGCACCACGACACGGGTGCCCCGGTGCATGCGCTGCTCGGCCCCGACGCGTTGCTGCGCCATGCGGAAGAACTGGCCCGCGCGGGGGTGCGCCGCTTCGGCATCGTGACCAGCGGCAACGCCCTTTCGGAACGGGAGTTCGACGCGGTCTGCCATGCGGCGCGCCTGCTGCGCGACCGTGTGGACATCGGCCTGTGCGCCTCCCTGGGGCAACTCGCCACCGGGTCCGCCGAGAGCGGAAACCGGGGAGAACGAGCGCGCCGCCTGAAGGACGCAGGCATCTCCAGCTACCACCACAATCTTGAAACGGCCAGAAGTTTTTTCCCGCAGGTATGTACCACACACCCTTACGACGACGACATGGCCACCGTGCGCGAGGCCGCGCGGGCGGGTCTGCGCACCTGTTGCGGCGGCATCCTGGGCCTTGGCGAAACGTGGGAACACCGCGTGGAACTGGCCCTGACCCTGCGTGAACTGGACGTGGACTCCATCCCGCTGAACTTCCTGCATCCCGTTCCGGGCACACGGCTGGGCCACCGCAGTCCGCTGCCCCCCATGGAGGCCCTGCGGGCCATTGCCGTGTTCCGGCTGCTTCACCCGCAGCGGGACATACTGGTGTGCGGCGGGCGCGAGACGACCCTTGGCCAGTGGCAGTCGTGGGTATTCGCCGCCGGGGCCAACGGGCTGATGGTGGGCAACTACCTGACCACGGCGGGCCGCGCCCTTGCCGACGACATGGAGATGCTGGCCGCGCTGGGCGTGGGCGAAATTTCCCGCAAAGGCGAGGGGGCACGGGCATGAGCGGACGGACCATGGATACCGGCATGCCCGGAGCGGCCCCCACTCCCCCCGCCGCAACGGACGCCACCCTGCGCCTGCGCGCGCTGGACAAGGCCCACGTGTGGCACCCCTTCACCCAGATGCGCGACTGGCTGGCGGCGGACCCGCTGGTCATCGCCGCCGCCGAAGGCAACCGGCTCACGGACACCGACGGCGTGTCCTATCTGGACGGAGTTTCCTCGCTGTGGACCAACGTGCACGGACATCGCCACCCCCGGCTGGACGCGGCCATCCGCGCGCAACTGGACAAGGTGGCCCACACCACCTTGCTGGGGCTGGGCAGCGAACCATCCATAGAACTGGCGGCGCGCCTTGCCGCCATCGCCCCGCAGGGGCTGACGCGGGCATTCTATTCCGACAGCGGGTCCACGTCGGTGGAGGTGGCGCTGAAGATCGCCTTCCAGTTTCACCGTCAGGCCCCGGCGCATCTGGGTGGAGACGCCCGGCGCACCCGCTTTCTCAGCCTGCGCAACGCCTACCATGGCGACACGGTGGGCGCCGTGGCCCTGGGCGGCATGGCCCTGTTCCATTCCATCTATGCGCCGCTGCTGTTCGACACGGTGAAGGCGGAAAGCCCGTACTGCTACCGCTGCCCCTTCGGGCGGCAGGCCGAGGCGTGCGAGCGGGAATGCATCACCCACATGGAAACGCTGTTCGCCCGGCACGGCCACGAACTGTGCGCCGCCGTGGTGGAACCGCTGGTGCAGGGCGCGGCGGGCATGCTGTTGCAGCCCCCCGGCTGGCTGCGTCGGGTGCGCGAACTGTGCGACGAGCACGGGGTTTTCCTGGTGGCGGACGAGGTGGCCGTGGGCTTCGGCAAGACCGGCACCCTGTTCGCCTGCGAGCAGGAAGGGGTGGCGCCCGACTTCCTGTGCCTGGCCAAGGGCATTTCCGGCGGCTACCTGCCGCTGGCCGCCACCCTGACCACCGAGCGGGTGCACGACGGCTTTCTGGCCCGCCACGAGGAACTGCGCACCTTCTTCCACGGCCACACCTACACCGGCAACCCGCTGGCCTGCGCGGCGGCCATCGCCTCGCTGGACGTGTTCGAGGAAGAGCGGGTGATGGAACGGCTGCAACCGAAGATCGCCCGGCTGGCCGCGCGGCTGGATACGCTGCGCGACCTGCCCCACGTGGGGGACATTCGCCAGCGCGGCGTGATGACCGGCATCGAGATGGTGCGGAACCGCGCAACGAAGGACCCCTACGATCTGGCCCAACGCATGGGCCACCGGGTGACCCTGGAGGCGCGGCGGCGCGGGGTGATCGTCCGACCGCTGGGCGACGTGATGGTGCTCATGCCGCCCCTGTCCATCACCGACGAGGAGATCGACCTGCTGGTGGACGCCACGGGCGAGGCCATCCGCGCGGTGACCGAGCGCGGGGCCACCGGCGGATTGGACATGCCGAACGGATTTGGCGGCCTGCCGCCCGCGCCGGGGGTGGCATGACCGCCACGGCAGACACGCACCCCACCGTACGGAGCGGGGTGTTCCGGTTCGACCCGGCCCACCCGCTGTTCGTGGATCATTTCCCCGGCGCCCCCGTGGTGCCGGGGTCGTGCATCGTGCAGGCCTTTGCGGACGAAGCGTCGCGCTGGGCCCGCGAGCACGCTCGGGGCGACGGTCCGGATGGCCGCCTGCCCGAAGAGACGCCGCACGAGGCATGCGCGGCGCCCGCACTACACCCCGTACGCCCCGTACGTGAAATGCGCGGGTTCCGCTTCCGGCGCTTCGTGACCCCGGGGGACTACGGCTTTCGCATGGAATGCACACGCGACGGCCTGCGCTGCTCGCTGCACGCGCTGCCGCACGGGCACGCCGGTGCGGCGGGGCACGGGACGAACGGGCCGGAAGCATCAGGCGGACCGGACGCCACGGCAGGCCCCGCCCTTGCCCCCCTGGTCACCGGGGTGCTGGCGTGGTAGCCGCCGCCGGATCGCCCTCCCGCCTGCGCGGCCCCGTGCTCATCGCCGGGGGCACGTGCGAACTGGGGCTGGCCCTGGGGGCGACGCTGGCCGCCGACGGCATGGGCGTGGCCCTGACCGCGCGCGATGCGGCGGGCGCGGCGCGCATCCACGCGGCCCTGCCGGAAGCGACGGTACTGCGCCTGCACGCGCGCGGGCCGGAACGGAACACCGCCGGACAGGATTTCACCACGCCGCCTGCAATCGACGGAGCGGACGCCGAAAACGACACCCCGGAAACCCTGCCCGAACGCGCCCGCGCGGCACTGGGCGAGGCGCCCCGGCTGTTCGTGGACCTGCTGCATTCGCGCTTCGAATGCCTGCTGGCCGGGGCGGACCCCGCCGACATCGACCTGTGGGCCGCGCGCGACATCGCCTTTCGCGCCCGGCTGCTGCGGGCCGTCAGCCGATCCATGCTGGCCGCGCGCGACGGGCGGTGCGTGTTCGTCTCGTCCTCCGCCGCAGAGCGGGCCGCGCCGGGGCAGGGCTACTACGCCGCCGCCAAGCTGGCCGGAGAAGCCCTGTACCGCGCCGTGGGCGTGGAACTGGCCCCGCGCGGGGTCACCGCCTGTTCGCTGCGGCTGGGCTGGCTGGATGCGGGCCGGGGCGCGCCGTTCCTGCAATCCCGTGCCGCAGACGCCCCCCTGCCGCCCACCGGGCGTACCGTGACCGTTGCCGAGGCCGTACAGACCCTGCGCTTTCTGCTGACCGCCCCGGCCACGGCCATCAACGCCACCACCCTGACCTGCGACGGCGGCTTCGGCGCGCTGAAACCGGCCAGCTGACGCCAACGCCCGCACGCCCACGCACCGGCAAGGCCCCCTTCACCCTCCCTTTGCATCAAACCCCACAGGCAGAACACCATGCCCTCACATATCCGACACCAACCGCACGACTCGCACGACATTGTAGCGGCCATAGCCGCGCTGGTGGCCCCCATCTTCGACGTGGACGCAGCCACCCTGTCGCCCGCCACCCGGCTTATGGCCGACCTGCCCTGCGAATCCATCGACCTGCTGGAAATCGGCGCGGGGCTGAACCGCCGCTTCGCCATTCCCGTGCGCGATGCCGCCGCCTTTCTCACCGACCTGCGCATCCACGTGCTGGAGGCGGAACGCACCGGCGAAGCGCCCGCAGCCCGGCTGGCGCGGGAATATCCGCACCTGTCCGCCGCCCGCGTGGCGGAGGTGCTGGCGGCGGTGCGCGTGCCCGGCGCGCCCCCGGTGCTGACCATCGGTGATGTGGCGGCGTACGTGGCGTGGTCCCTGACGCGAAACAACGGATAGCCGGTCCGGACGGCACCGCCGCGCCGAGGCCCGACAAACACATGCAGCCGCCCTCTTCTCCCTTCCATCCCCCCCGCCGCGTGGTCATCACCGGCGCGGGCGCGGTAACCCCGCTGGGGCACACCCCGCAGGACATGGCGCGCGCCATCCGCGAGGGGCGCAGCCCGTTCCGCCATGCCCCGGCCCTGCCCGGCGCGGCCTGCGCCCCGGTGCCGGACTTCGACGCCGCAACGGCCACCGGACGCTGGCGGCACCGCCGCTATCTTTCGCGCGGGGGGCAACTGGCCCTTGCCGCCGCCCTGACCGCCACCCGGCAGGCCGGATACGCCTGTGACAATGGGACCGGGGGGACCGGGGGCACAGGGGGAATCAGGGGAATGGGGAGAGCGGGCGACACCGGCTCCGCAACGGGCGACGGCGGCACGCCCCTCCTGCCCCGCCTTCCGGACGACACCGCGCTGGTGGCCGCCAGCGGCCCCAACATGGACGTGGGGGCGGACTTTCCCGCCGCGTGCGCACCGCGCACAGGGGACTACGCCGCACTATCCGGTCTGGAACACCCCGATCTGGACGCCCTGTGGATGCTGCGCTGGCTGCCCAACACCGCCGCCTCCGCCGTGGCCATGCGCTGCGGCGTCCGGGGCGAAGGGCTGGTGCTGGGCACGGCCTGCGCCGCCTCGTTGCAGGCCGTGGGCGAGGCCGCCCGGCGGGTGCGCTGGGGCCTTGCCCCGGCGGCGCTGGCCGTGGGGGGCGATTCGCGCCTGTCGGAAGGGGGATTGCTGGGCTACGCCCGCGCCGGGGCCATCCAGCGCGACATGGACCCCGCCGACGCCGACGCACCGCACCGCGCCTGCCGCCCCTTCGACGCCGCGCGGCGCGGCTTCGTGCCCGGCGAGGGAGGCGCCGCCTTCGTGCTGGAGCCGCTGGACACGGCGCTGGCCCGCAGGGCCACGCCACTGGCCGAAGTGCTGGGCATGGGGGCCACGCTGGACGGCCATGCCCTGACCGCCCCGGAACCCGACGCCCGCCGGGCCGAGGCCGCCGTGCGCGGCGCGCTGGCCGAAGCGGGGCTTGCCCCCGGCGACGTGCACTGGGTGGCGGCCCACGGCACCGGCACCGCCCTCAACGACGCGGCGGAAATCCGCCTGCTGGAACGGCTGTTCGCCGACGCGGGCCACGCCCCCGCCGTCACCGCCGTGAAGTCGTGGACCGGGCACTGCGCCTCGGCCTGCGGCGCGGTGGAACTGGCCGTCCTGCTGGCCTGCGCGGCGGACGGCTTTCTGCCGCCGGTGCGCAACCTGACCACGCCGGAGAGCGCGCGGCTGGATTTCGTGCGTCAACCACGCCCATTGCCCGCTTCCGGCAAGGGTTCCATCGGCTTGCTGCTCAATTTCGGCTTCGGCGGGCAGAACGCCGCGCTGGTGGTGCGGCTGTGACCCTTTTCCGCCACGCCCTTCCGGAGGAAACTCCGGACCGCTTCCTGCTGCTGGACCGACTGGACAGTTGCGACGAAACCGGAGCCACGGCCCGCCGCGCCTTCACCGCCGCGCCCCCGTGGCAGGGGCTGGAAGCCATGGCCCAATTGGCCGCGCTGCACGCCCGATGGACAGCCGACTTCAAGCTGCACGCCTTTCTGCTGACGGTGGAGGAATGCACCTGGCCGGACCACGTACCGGCAGCCGACATGCGCCCTGACATGCGCCCCGGCATGCCACGCCTCACACCGGGCGGCGCACTGCGCGGCACCCTGCGCATTGGGGCCTGCCTGCTGGCCGAAAGCGACCGCGCGGCCACCTACGCGACCACCATCACACCCCTGCCAGCATTCTCCGACGCGGCCCTCGCGCCTGCGCCCCCCTGCATGGCCGCCACCCTGACCATTGGCCGCACGGCCTACGACACCCGCTTCAACGGCGACACACTCACCGCCCGTTATCGAGAGACCTTCGCATGGCTGACCAGAACCGCCTGACCGACCCCCAACTGTCCGGCCCTGACTCGTCTGGCCCTGACATGTCTGCCCCTGACATGTCTGCCCCTGACATGTCCGGCGCAACGCCCGCCGCCGCGCCGCCCCCGGCGTCTCCCGGCCTGCTGGCCGCGCGCCTGGCCCTGCGGGTGGAGGAACTGCACGCAGCAGGCCTTGGCCGCAACGCGCTGCCGCTGGACGGGCTGCCCGCGCCCACGCCGCGCAGCGCCGCCGGGCAGTCTCCCTCCCCGGCGCTGGTGCGCATGGAGGGGCGTCCGCTGCTCCATTTCGCGGGCAACGATTATCTGGGCCTTGCCGCCGACGGGGAATGGCGGGCCACGGTGGCCGCCTGCTTCGCCCGCCACGCCCCCTCGGGCACGGCCTCGCGTCTGGCCGCCGGGCACACCGCCCTGACGGCAGAGGCAGAGGCGGCCTGGGCCGACTACTTCGGCTATGCCGAGTGCCTGTTCCTGCCCAGCGGGTATCAGGCCAACCTGGCCCTGTTGTGGGGGCTGCTGGGGCACGGCGATGCCGTGTTCCTGGACCGCCGGGTGCACGCCAGCATGGCCCACGCCCTGCCCCCCACCGGGGCGCGCCTGCACACCCACCGCCACGCGGACATGGACGACCTGTCGCGCCGTCTGGCCGCGTGGCGGCACAACAGCGACAACGACAGCTGCGGCAACGACGGCCCACCCGCCTGCGGGACGGCCTGCGCGCCACAGCCCGTGGTCCTGGCCGAATCGCTGTACAGCATGGACGGCACCCTGCCGGACATGGCCCGCCTGGGCGCGGTGACCCGCGAACACGGGGCCTTCGTCATCGTGGACGAGGCCCACGCCTTCGGCGCGCTGGGCGCGGGCGGACGCGGGCGGGCGCACGGCGTGGCCGACGTGGCCGTGGGCACGCTGGGCAAGGCGCTGGGGCTGTTCGGTGCCTTCCTGCTGCTGCCGCGCGGCACCCGGAACGCACTGGAAAACCTGGCCTCGCCGCTGATCCACTCCACCGCCCTGCCGGAAGCGCACGCAGCCTGCTGCCTGGCCCTGCTGGACCTGCTGCCCCGTCTGGATGACCGCCGCCACCACCTTGCCGCGCTGGGCGCGGCCCTGCGCACCGGGCTGCGCGCCGAAGGGGTGCCCGCCCGCGAGGGCGCCCACGTGGTGTGCGTGGACGTGGGCGACGAGGACCGCTGCACCCGCCTTGCGGCAAGGCTGCGCACCCCCGCGGATGGCGGCCCCGGCGTGCTGGCCCTGGCCGCGCGCCACCCCACCGTGCCGCGCGGCGCGGCAACGCTGCGCCTTGGCCTTACCGCCCTGCACCGGGTGGACGACGTGGCCCGCTGCGTGGACCTGCTGGCCCGCGCCTGGAAAGAAGAGGAAGAGAAGCGGGGCGATACGCCCGGAGATCAATCATGAACGCAATGAACCAGCCCCCCTCCCGAGCCCTGTTCGTGGTGGGCACGGACACGGGCGTGGGCAAGACGGTGGTTTCGATGCTGCTGCTGCGCGAACTGTTTGCGCGGGGGGAGCGGCCCTTCTACGCCAAGCCCATGCAGACCGGGTGCAAGACCCCGTACGACGCGGACAGCGACGCGGCCTTCGTGTACCGGCACGTTCCGGAACTGGCCGGGCGCGACCCGGCGGAAGCGGTGGGGTGGTGCTTTGCGGCGCCTAAGGCTCCGCTCCACGCCGCGCGGGACGAAATGCGCGGCGTGGAGACGGAAGACCTGGTGCGCAGTCTGGCATGTCTGCGCAGTGAACACGCCTCTCTGGTCCTCGAAGGCGCGGGCGGCCTGATGGTGCCGTTCACGCCGGAGGCCCTGTGCATCGACTGCATCCGGGCCGCCGACGCCCGTCCCGTGCTGGTGGCGCGGGCGGGACTGGGCACCGTGAACCACACGCTCCTCTCGGTGGAGGCGCTGGTCCGGAGAGGGATGGAACCGGCAGGGATCGTTTTCGTTCACACCAAGGAACGTTCCGCATCCCCGGACCTTGTGCGGGACAACATGGAGGCGGTAGCCATGCTGTCCGGTTTTCCGGTGAGCGGCGTGGTGCCGCCCATCGAAAATCTGCTGCATCCGCCCGACGCCGCCTTCGCGCCCTTGCGGCGCATGCTCGACGTGCCGGACGGGGCGGACGCAGTGGTAACCGGCTAACTCCCGAGGGGGTCAGCCTCAGAGTTCAACACCCTATCTAAATTCCCGTTGTCCCCGCTTTCTTCTTTATACGCCGCGCCGGCTTTGCGGCGCGGCTGGCTAGTGCGGGCTTGATGCAAGGAATTACGGGTTTTTTCGCCGGACAAGGAAGATTTGGATTTTTGCGCGGAGCGTACTGATGTACGTGAGCACAAAAAGACAAATCTGACGCAGTCCGGCGGAAAAATACGGATTCCGACAGCAACGAGTCCGCGCATCCCCACCAGGGCCTACGCATCCGGGAACAGCGCCATCAGATCGGCCAACTCTTCCCGGCGGCGAATCAGGCGGGGCTCACCATCAAGGCCGATGAGCACCTCGGCGGGGCGCAACCGCTGGTTGTACGTGGAGCTCATGGCGTAGCCATAGGCTCCGGCGTCCAGCACGCCCAGAATGTCGCCCTCCTGGATGGCGGGCAGTTGCCGTTCCCTGGCCATGATGTCGCCGCTCTCGCAGATGTTGCCCACCACGGTCTGGGGGTGCAGGGCCGCGTCGGGCGTTCCGTTCTTGCGGTACACCTCGATGTCGTGGTGCGCGTCGTACATCACCGGACGGGCCAGCACGTTGAAGCCAAGGTCGGTGCCCACGTAGCGGGTGGGGCCGTTGTTCTTGGTGGCGTGCACGGTGCCCAGCAGCAGGCCGCATTCGGCCACCACGTAGCGGCCCGGCTCGATGTAGAAGCGGCCCTTGTAGCCGGTGCGTTCCGACCAGCCGGAAATGAGCGCGTGCAGGCGTTCCGCCGTGGCGGCCAGATCCAGCCGGGACTGGTCCTCGTACTTGCGGTAGGGAATGCCGAAGCCGCCGCCGAAGTCGATGACCTCCACGGTGTCGAACTTTTCCGCCACGGACAGCAGGAAGTCCGCCGCCGCCACATAACCTTCCGGCTCCAGGAACAGCGAGCCGATGTGCTGGTTGATGCCCGCCAGGGTCATGTCGTGCCTGGCCAGGATGGCCCGCAACTCGGCCAGCGTGGCATCGGACGGGTCCACGCCGAACTTGGTGGCCTTGCCCGCCGTGACCACCTTCTGGTGGTGCCCCGCGCCGATGCCGGGGTTGAAGCGCACCATCACCTTGCCGCCCCGGTTCACCCTGCCCAGGGTTTCGAGCTGCGACAGCGAATCCACGCTCACCAGAAGGCCGTGCGACACGGCGTTGGCCAGTTCCGCCTCGGACACGTTGTTGCACACGTACAGGATCTGGTCCGGGGTGAACCCGGCGGCCTTGTTGACGTGGATTTCGCCGGGCGACATGGCGTCCACCACCAGCCCTTCCTCGCGCACGATGCGCAGCAGGGAAAGGTTGGTGTTGGCCTTGGCCGAATAGTTCACGAAAAAGCCGGGGTGCGACGACAACCCCTTCATGTCGCGGCAGCGCTTGCGCAGCAGGGCCTCGCTGTAGACGTACAGGGGGCTGCCGAAGGCGGCCACCAGTTCTTCGGGCGTGGTCCGGCCAAAGAAGCCGACCGCATCGGTGTACGTGGAACGAACGTTGGGCATGAAGGTCTCCGTCAAGTTTCCGTGGCGGGCCGCGTTGCGCGCGGCGTCCGTCCGGTGTGCGTCAGTTGTCAGAAACGGGGTCCGTCCCGGTGTCATTCATCGAGCCCGGCATCGAGCCTGGCATCGAGCCCGGCATCGAGCCCGGCATCGAGCCCGGCATGGCGGCCCGGATACGGATCAGCTCCATTTCATGAAGTATGGCCTCGCGCATCAGGTACACCAGGTGCTCGTTGCGCGAATACAGGCAGCGCCCGCTCACGCCCGGCTCCAGCAGGCCCGCGATGACCTCGCTGGTATCGGCTATGAGCTTCACGTGGCCGGTGCCCGCCTGATTCTTCAGAAAGGTGGCCCCGGCGATGCCCGGCTCCGCATTGGACAGCAGCACCACCTTCAGCCCCCGCGCCACGCAGTCGTCGAACTCGCGCCGGAACAGCGCCACGTTGTCCGCGTGCATGGATGCGTACACCCGCAGCCGCGCCAGGTGCAGCATGTTGCGGATCTTGTCCTCGGTGTTGCGCAGGCCCGCCACGGTCAGATAGGGCGTCTCGTCCGGCTCGGTGTCCGGCAGGTTGGCTTCAAGGAAGGCCAGCGTGCCCTCGGCATCGCGCCGCAGGTTCAGCAGCAGTTCCTCTCGCGGGACGGCCATGTAGCGACTGGTGTCGCCGCTGGCCACAACGGCCCCGCCTTTCTCCACCAGGCTCGACAGCGCCGCGTAAGCGTTGGAGCGCGAAATTCCGGCGGCCTTGGCCGCCTCGTACCCGGTCATGGGATTCTGGCCCGCATGCCGCAGCAGGGTGAGGTACATCAACGATTCCTGCTGGGTGAAACCGAACTTGCGCAAAGCCTGAATGAGTTCCATGTGCTTCCTTCCAAAGGCCCGCCGGGATGGCGAGGTACCGGTGCATGAGGGCCGGATGGCCGGATGAACGGATACCGGATGGCCGGGCTGCGGGGCTGACGACAGCTCCGCCTTGCGCTACACTGGCCACGGTGCCGTCCCGGCATCCGCCCGGGTTTCTCCGCCCCGCTCCGTGCGCCTGGCCAGTTGCTGGTCATGGCGGCACCGGGTCCCATGCGCGGCGGGAGAAACTCATGCGTGGTACTGATTGGTACTACTATCGCCGCGTCTGCGGCTTGTCAACGCCCGAAACGCGGAATCCGGCCATCCGGGGCCTTGCGCGGCTACTGGCCCATGGCCCGTTGCCGGGCAATCCGGCGGTGGCCACTGCGCCCGCGCCGTGCCCCACGAGCCACGCGCCTCCGGGGCTCCGGTCGCTGCACGCACATCGCCGCGCCCCGCCAAGGACTGTGGCCGCGCAGGCAGGAGAACCCATGGAATCCCTTTCCGACCGTGTCCGCGCCGCCGCACCGCATATCGTCGACCTGCGCCGCCGCCTGCACCGCATCCCCGAAACCGGCTTCAACGAAGTGCGCACCGCCGCCCTGGTGGCCGAAGAACTGGCCGCGCTGGGCCTGCCCGTGCGTACCGGCATCGCGGGCACCGGGGTCACCGCCCTGCTTGATTCCGGACGGCCCGGCCCCACGGTGATGCTGCGCGCCGACATGGACGCCCTGCCCATCACCGAGGCCACGGGGCTCCCCTACGCCTCGGAGCACCCCGGCTGCATGCACGCCTGCGGGCACGATATGCACATGGCCATGCTGCTGGGCGCGGCGCGGGTGCTTGCCGGGCTGGCGGAGCAGAACCCCGGCGCGCTGCGCGGGCGCATCCTGTTCCTGTTCCAGCCTGCGGAGGAAGGCCCCGGCGGGGCCGCGCCCATGATCGAGGCGGGCGTGCTGGACGACCCCGGGGTGGACGTATGCATCGGCGCGCACGTCTGGCCGGAGATTCCTGCCGGTTTCGTGGGGGTGAAGCCCGGCCCGCTCATGGCGGCCATGGACCGCTTCGAGCTGACCGTGCTGGGCAAGGGCGGCCACGCAGCCAACCCGCACCTGTGCGTGGACGCGCTGGAAACCGCCACCCAGGTGGTGGGCGCGCTGCAACGGGTGGTCAGCCGCATGACCAGCCCGCTGGAGCCGGTCATCCTGACCATAGGCGAACTGCACGCGGGCACGGCCTACAACGTCATTCCCGGCGAGGCGCGCATGGCCGGCACGGTGCGGGCCTTTGCGCCCGAGGTGCGCAACCGGTGGGAACAGCGCATCAACCAGGTGGCGGGCGGGGTATGCGCGGCCATGGGCGCCACGCATCGGCTGGATTTCCAGTGGTGCCACCCGGCGGTGATCAACGACCCGCGCGCGGCGGCCGAGGTGCGCCGGGCCGCGCTGGACGCCGTGGGTGCGGACAGGGTGATGGAGCCCGTGCCCACCATGGGCGGAGAGGACTTTTCCATGTTCCTGCAACGGGTGCCGGGGTGCTTCTTTTTCGTGGGCTGCGGCGGGCCGGGCGTGGCCCCGGTGCACAACCCGTGCTTTGCCCCGGATGAATCGTGCCTGCCCGTGGGCGCCGAGGTGCTCTGCCGGGCCGCCGTGCAGCTCTGCGCGCGGTGGGATGCGCCGCAGGCCGGGGTGTAGCCCGCAACCGGGGCACCGCCCTTTCCGTTGCCCCGGCAACACCGCCACGCGGCATGCCCTGCCCCTCATCCCCGCGCAGGGAATAATCTTTGACATTCCCCACGGGGCGGGCGATGGTCCACGGGTCCGCCCGGTCGCCGCGGCTGTTGCCGCCCCATTCATTCCGGCCGACGGGTACCCACTACAAGATTCTCCCCCAAGGAGCCCCACATGGCACTCAAGAACGGCGATACCGTCCGCGTTCACTACACCGGCACGCTGGACGATGGCACCGAATTCGATTCCTCGCGCGACCGCGAACCCCTGGAATTCACCCTGGGTGAAGGCATGCTGATTCCCGGCTTCGAAAAGGCCGTGCTGGGCCTTGGCAAGGGCCAGTCGGTGAAGATCACCATTCCCGCCGACGAAGCCTACGGCGAGCACGTGGAAGAAATGATCATCACCGTGCCCCGCGACCAGGTGCCCCCGCACATCGAGCCCGAAGTGGGCCTGATGCTGCAACTCATGACCGACGACGGCGAGCTTGACGTCACCGTCACCGACGTCACCGAAGAGCACGTCACCCTCGACGCCAACCACCCCCTGGCGGGCGAAGACCTGACGTTCGACATCGAACTGGTCGAAATCTGCTAGACGGTTTCCGGCCAGTTCTGGCCCGTTCCGGCCATCTGCCGATAGAACCGGCCAGCCAGAAGCCTTGCAGGACAGCGATGCCGCTGCCCGACCATCGATACGCCAACGGCGCCTCCCTCACGGGGGGCGCCGTTTTCACATCCGAAGGCCCATGGTCCCGCCGCCGTCAGGAACCGCTCAGCGGTCCGCGCAACCGGGCAACTCCCTGTTCCTGCCCTTCGTCGTCCGGGGTGCCCCGCTCCTCTACCCCGGCACGCTCGGCATCGTCCCACAGCACCACCCGGTTGCGGCCCGCCTGCTTGGCCCGGTACAGCGCGTGGTCGGCCCGTGCCAGAAGGTCTTCCAGCGGTCCGGCACCGTAGCGCGGCGTAACGGTCATGCCTGCCACCCCCACGCTGATGGCCACTGGCACGGGCATGTCCGCCTGGCGCAGGTCGATGCGCTCCACGTTGCGGCGCAGTCGCTCGGCCAGGGCCATGGCGTGCGTGGCATCGGTATTGGGCGCGATGATGGCGAATTCCTCGCCGCCCATGCGCACCGCGAAGTCGGACGAACGCACCGTGGTCATGATGGCGGCGGCCAGCCTGCGCAGCACCTCGTCACCGGTGGCATGCCCGTGCACGTCGTTGATGTGCTTGAAGTGGTCCAGGTCCAGCATCAGGCAGGCGCACGGTTGCCCGGCCCGGCGGCAGATGCTGACGATGCGCGCGCCCGCGTCGGCCAGCAGGCGGCGGTTGGCCAGCCCGGTCAGTTCGTCGGTGCCGGACAGGCGCTCCAGCTCGCCCACGTGGGTGCCGATGCGCTCGGCCATGCGGCAGAAATTGCGGTACAGCCGTTCCAGTTCCGGGGGCATGGCCGCCACGTCGAGACCGGGGCAGGCATTCCCGTATTCCCCGGCCATGATGCGCTCGGACATGGCCGAAATGCGCTCGATGGGTCCGGTGACCCGCCGCGCAAGGCGCAGCAGAAAGGGAGTACACACCGCAATGGTCAGGCCCGACACCGCCAGCAGGAGCAGCAGCAACCGGTGCATGTCGCCCAGTATGTCACCCACGGCGCGCTCCTGAACAAGCAGCCATTCGCCGTTCTTGAGCGGCAGCCCCACCCCCAGCACCTCGGCATCGTCACGATTGCGGTAGATGGCCGGGCCGTCGATGGGCGCGTCCAGCGAGGGCAACGGGATGGGACGGGCGTCTTCCGGGGCCAGCAGGGGGACCCCGGTGGAGGCGACCACCAGGAAGGAGGGATCCACCGGTGTGCGCCGCAGGCTGCTGACCATTTCCAGCAGTTCGTTGATGCGCACCACGCCGAAGACCAGCCCCGCAAAGTCGCCCTGCGGATTCAGCACCGGGGATGAAAAAATCACGATGGACTTGCCCGATGTGCGCCCCGTCAGCACGCGCGAAATGAACGGCTGCCCCTGCCGCCCCCGCAGGAAGTATTCGCGGTCGGAAATGTCCACGCCGCCTTCCGGCATGTCGAAGTCGAGCACGGTGCGCCCTTCGGCATTCACGTAGACCAGGGAGCGAAAGTCGCCGTGGGAGTCGAGAAAGGCATGAAAGTCGCGCGCCATGGCGGGCAGATCCACGGTGCGCACCGCATCGGTGCGCGACACGTGCACCACGTCGGCCAGGCGGTAGCCCAGCCAGCGTTCCACGTCGAAGCGGTGGTGCCGCAGTTCCGCCTGCATCTCGCCCTGGGCCTTGCGCAGCCCTTCGGTGCGCAGCACGCCGTAGAACGCCGCCAGCGACAGGGCCAGCGGCAGCAGGATGAGCAGCAACGAATGAAACCGGAGTTCCGCCTTGATGGTACGGCCAGGCCGCATGGCGTCAGTCCCCCCCAAAAAATGGCTTTCGGCCTGTCTCCGCAACCCTTCCGCCCCACCTTCAACACGGCGTCTTCCATGCACCGTGGCATGTGCGGCGTGCCCCCCGGCAGGCCGTGCATGGCATCGGCACGGACCAGTGTAAACGGCGCGAACCCCGCGCGCAAGCGGATGAAGGCTGCGGCGGGGCGGGCATCGCAGGGCCGCGAAGATGCCGGAAGCCGCGCGGATGCCGGTCCTTCGGGACGTCCCAACGGAAACGGGGCGTCCCGAAGGACGCCCCGTTGTGGTTGCGCATGTTGTGCTGATGACGCGCTGATGTTGCGCTGATGACGCGCGGGCCCTGCCCGGCGGGGTTAGCCCCCACCCAGCATGGCGGTGCCGATCTGGTAAACGGCCACGGCCAGGCCGAAGGCCATGATGGTGCTGAACACCGTGCTGAAGATGGCCCAGCGCCACGACCCCGATTCCTGCTTGATGGCCACCACGGTGACGAAGCAGGGGGCGTACAGCAGCACGAAGACCATCAGCGCGGCGGCAGCGGCGGGGGTCCAGTGCGGGTCGGCCTTGATGCGTTCGGCCAGCGACCCGGCGTCTTCGGCGTCCACCTCGCCCAGCGAGTAGGCCGTGCCCAGGGTGGAGACGATGACTTCCTTGGCCGCGAAGCCGCCCACCAGGGCGATGTTGGTGCGCCAGTCGAACCCGGCAGCGCCGGTCACCGATTCCAGGGCGATGCCCACGCGGCCCGCGATGGAGTGTTCCAGCCCGGCGGCGGCTTCCTCGGCGTCGATGGCGGCAAGCTGTTCCTCGAACGGATCGGTCTTTTCGCCTTCGGCGGCGGCTTCGGCGCCTTCCTCCGCAGCGGTGGCAGCGGTGGCTTCCGCTGCGTCGCCCTTTTCAGCGGCGGCTTCCGCCGCTTCCTTCTGGGCGGTGACGGCGGCGCGCTGCGTCTCGAACGCGGCGGTGCGGTCCTCGGGCAGTTGCGGGAAGGTCATGGCCGCCCACAGCAGGATGGAGATGGCCAGAATGACGGTACCGGCCTTCTTGATGTACTGCCAGGTGCGCTCCCAGGTATGGATGAGAATGCCGCGCAGGGTGGGCAGGCGGTACGGGGGCAGTTCCATGACGAAGGGGGTGGATTCGCCCTTGATCACCGTGGAGCGCAGGATGCGCGCGACGATGAGCGCCATGCCCCAGCCCAGCAGGGTAAGGGCGAACATGGCCTGGGCTTGCTGCTCGGCAAAGAACACGCCCACGAACAGGATGAACACCGGCAGCTTTGCGCCGCAGGTCATGAACGGCGCGGTAAGGATGGTGGCCAGCCGTTCGCGCGGGCTGCGCAGGGTGCGCGCGGCCATGACGCCGGGCACGGCGCAGCCGCCCGCGATGCCGCCGGACACGATGTAGGGCATCACCGAGCAGCCGTGCAGGCCGAACAGGCGGAATACCCGGTCCAGCATGTAGGCCACGCGGGCCATGTAGCCGGAGTCTTCAAGGAAGGCGATCATCATGAACATGAGCATGATCAGCGGCACGAAGCCCATGACCCCGCCCACGCCGTCGATGATGCCCGAAACCACCAGCGACTTCAGCAGCCCGTCGGGCAGCGCGGCCGATGCCGTTTCGTTCAGCCAGCCAAAGAAGGCTTCCACCCATCCCATGGGGTATTCACCGATGGCGAAGGTGATTTCGTAGATGCCGTACAGCACGGCCAGCATGATCACCGGGCCGAGCAGGCGGTGGGTGAGCACGCGGTCCATGCGGTCGGAGGCGGCAAGGCGCTGCGAAAGCTCGTCGTGGCGGGTCAGCACGCCCTGGCGCAGCACGCCGGAAATGTAGCCGTAGCGGTAGTCGGCGATGACGGCTTCGGGGTAGCTGTTCAGGGTGGCTTCCAGGTGGCGGGCCACTTCCGCGGCCATGGCTTCAAGCTCTGCCGCCAGCGGACCGGCGGCGCGGCCCAGGGCGCGGATGTCGTCGTCGCTTTCCAGATACTTCAGGGCCACCCAGCGGGCCGGATACTTGTCGGTAAGGAACCGTGCGGCCTCGATGCGTTCGACCATGCGGGCCAGCACGGGGTCGAGGTCGGGACCGTAGGAGATTTCCAGCGGCTTCCAGGGGGCGCCGCGCTTGGCGTCGCCGTGGGCCACGGCGGCGGACATCAGGGCCTTCAGGCCTTCGCCGGTGCGGGCCACGGTTTCCACCACGGGCAGGTCCAGCAGCTGCGACAGGCGTGCGGCGTCGATGCGCAGGCCCTGCTTGCGGGCCTCGTCGATCATGTTCAGGCCGAGGGCCACGGGAATGCCCAGTTCCATCAACTGCACGGCCAGGTACAGGTTGCGCTCCAGCGCGCCCGCGTTGATGACGTCGATGACCACGTCGGGGCGGTCTTCCACCAGCACGCGGCGGGCCACCACTTCTTCCTGGGTGTAGGCGGTAAGCGAATAGGTGCCGGGCAGGTCCACCACGCGCACTTCACGCCCGTCCACGCGGGCGATGCCTTCCTTCTTTTCCACCGTGATGCCGGGGTAGTTGCCCACGTGCTGGCGCGAACCGGTGTACTCGTTGAACGCGGTGGTCTTGCCGGAGTTGGGGTTGCCCGCAAGGGCGACGATGACGTTGGCGGACATGGCTACTCCTGCGGACGGGGCTGGGCGTCGATCTCGACGGCGATGAAGTCGGCCTCGTTGTTGCGCAACGAGAGGGTGAACCCCTTCAGGCGCAGGGCCACCGGATCCATCAGGGGCGCACGCCCCATGACCTCCACTTCCGCACCGGGGATCAGCCCCATGTCGCGGATGCGCCGCCCCAGTTCGCCATGCGCGTCAACCTTGGCGATGCGCGCCCGCTGGCCCACGGCCAGTTGCCGCAGGGGAATGGTTTTGCCCATCTTCGTGTCTCCTCCTCGCTGTGCGCGGGCTGGCTGCCCCCGCGAAATTGAAAATCTTTCTCATTGAGTCGCGTTAAAAAAAGGCACGGCCCTCGGGCCGGCCATCACCAGCGTGTCGCGTGCTACTTGCCGCAGCCGCAGGATGTGCCCGGCTTTGAGGCAATGTGCCCTCCGCCGCCGCAGCAGCCCGAGCCGCCGGAACTGCCGGAACTGCTGGAACTGGCGGAACTGGCGGAGCAGTCGCAACCGCATCCGCACCCGCCCGACTTGCGGAACAGGTACCGCCGCGCGACATACCCCGCCGCCGCCACCACGATGGCGACGACCAAGAGAGTGTCCCAAGTCATACTGCTTCTCCTTGTCGATGGCCGTGGCCGGACCCCGTCAGTCGTGCATCTGCCGACCGGAATGCACCGGCTCGCAGAAGACGCCGCAGGCCAGGGTGTCGCCCAGGACCAGCGAGGCTTCACGCACCCGGACGCAACAGGCGCCCCCCTGCGAACAGACTTCCAGCTCCGTGCCGGGCGTTATGCCCAGCGCGCACAGCCTTCCCCGCTCGCCCTGCTTGTCGCAGAGACGACGCACCCGAACCCGGCATCCGGCGGGAACATCACTCAACTTGCAACAAGGCATACGCGTCTCCTTGGTCCGGTCGACACCGACCGTCTGCCCGCCCCACCGCTGCCGCGCGGGGCGCGGGCAACAGGTGCGGGGCCGGGAATGCACGCCCGACGCCCTATCAGTGCACCTCCTGAAAATGATTGTCAAGTTCCTTCTCGACAAAAACCACCACTCCCGGTCCGGCAAGCGGCCACTCACGACATGCCGGAACATTATCGGGACATGGCCGGGAACTGGACGCGCCCGGCCCGCTGCGGTAGCCTTTCGGTCCGCCGCCGCAACCCGGTCAACGTCCCATGCGGGCAACGAACGGAGCGCCGGTCGCACCACCCACAGCTTTCGCAGGAGCCTTCGCCGCAATGCCCCAATCCACAGACACCTTCGCCCGCTTCGCGGAACAGGCCCGCGCCTGCCTGCCCTCCGGGCTGGACGAGGCTACCGCCTCGGACATCGCCGACATGGTGGCGCTGACCGCCCGTCTCATGGCCATCCGCTCCACGGCCTCGCGCCCGGAAGAACTGGCCCGCTGCGCCGACGTCATCGCCGCCTGGCTGGCCGACAACAACATTCCCTGCACCCGCATGGAGCACGAGGGAGTGCCATCCCTTGTGGCGGGCAACCCGGCTCACGCCGCGCCGCTGGCCCTGCTGGTGCACTTCGACGTGGTGGACGGCGCGGACGCCATGTTCGCCCCGCGCCTGGACCTGGCGGCGGGCGTGCTGCACGGGCGCGGCAGCATCGACGACAAGTACGCCGTGGCGCTGGCCCTGATGCTGTGCCGCCGCTGCCTGCGCGAGCTTGCGGCACGGGGCCTTGGCCCGGATGCCCTGCCCCTGGTGCTGGTGATCACCGGCGACGAGGAAACCGGCGGCCGCAATGGCGCCTTCCGCGTGCTGCCGCACATCCGGGCCGACTTCTGCGTGGCGCTGGACGGCGGTTCGCCGGGCTCGGTCATCACCAAGGAAAAGGGCGTCATCGACCTGGTGCTCACGGCGCGGGGCAAAAGCGCCCACGGCGCCCGGCCCTGGCTGGGCGAAAACGCCGTGGATGCGCTGGTGCGCGACTACGAGGCCCTGAAGCCCCTCTTTCCCGGCCTGTATCCGGAACGGGCGGGGCTGGCAGCGCCTGATGCGCCGTCCCTCTCCGCCGTGTTGCCGCAGGCGGAGGCCCACTGGCACCGCACCCTCAACCTGGGCCTGCTGCACGCGGGCACGGCGGTGAACCAGGTGCCCGGCGAAGCTGTGGCCCATCTGGACGTGCGCTACACGGAGCACGACGATCCCCACCAACTGGTGGCCGCCATGCGCGCCGCCGTGCGAGGCGAACTGGCCGTCACCCGCATGGAGCCGCTGTTCGTCACCGGCGACACCCCGTGGCTGGACAGGCTGTTGCGCCACGCCCCCGGCGCGGCCACCGGCTGCGCCCACGGGGCCAGCGATGCCCGGTTCCTGACCGATCTTTCCATGGCCGGGGTGGTCTGGGGCGCGGAAGGCGAAACCAGCCAGCACACCGACCACGAACACCTGCTGATCCCCAGCTTGGTGCCGGTGTACCAGGCCCTGCTGGCCCTGGCGCGTGACGCGGCCAACGGATAGCCCTTGCGAACAGCCTTCTTTCGGACGGCCCTCCGCCCACTGGCACCATCACCTGGAAACAACTACAGGCCAGACATGACCGACGACAACAGAACACCCCGGACGGTGACCGACGCGGCACACCTGCTGGACGTGCGCGACCTGAGCGTGGAATTTCCGGGGCGGCCCGAGGCGGACGGCACGCCGGGCGCTCCCCTGCGCGCTGTGGCGGGGATATCCTTTTCCATAGCGCCGGGGGGCACGCTGTGCCTGGTGGGCGAATCGGGCTGCGGCAAGAGCATGACCGCGCTGGCCCTGCTGCGCCTGGTGCCCGAGCCGGGACGCGTTGCCTCCGGGTCGGTGCGGCTGGAGGGGCGGGAACTGCTGACCCTGCCGGAACCGGACATGCGCGGGGTGCGCGGGCGCAGCATTTCGATGATCTTTCAGGAACCCATGACCTCGCTGAACCCGGTGTTCCGGGTGGGCGAGCAGATCGCCGAGGGGTTGCGGCTGCATCTGGGCCTTTCCCGGTCCGATGCCGCCGCGCGCGCCGTGGACCTGCTGCGACAGGTGGGCATTCCCTCGCCGGAACTGCGCGCCCGCGACTTTCCGCACCAGATGAGCGGCGGCATGCGCCAGCGGGTGATGATCGCCATGGCGCTGGCCTGCGACCCGCGCCTGCTCATCGCCGATGAACCCACCACCGCGCTGGACGTGACCATCCAGCGCCAGATACTGCGCCTGATGCGTGACCTTGCCGCCCACCGGGGGGCATCGGTGCTGCTGATCACCCACGACCTCGGCGTGGTGGCGGAAACCGCCGACCACGTGGCCGTGATGTATGCCGGCAGGATCATGGAACATGCGTCGGTGGGCGATTTTTTCGCGCGCCCGCTGCATCCCTATGCCCAGGGGCTGATGCGCTCGGTGCCGCAGGCGGTTTCCGGCCCGAGGGCCGAACGGCTGTCGGCCATTCCAGGCACGGTGCCGCCGCTATGGGCGCTGCCATCCGGCTGCACCTTCCGCGACCGTTGCCCGCACGCCTTCGCCCGGTGCGCCGAACAGGAACCGCCCCTGCTGGCCATGCCGCCGCAGGCACCCACCGCCGCTCCCACGGACAACGCGGCCCAGGAGCACGGCGTGCGCTGCTGGCTGCACGCCCCCAAGGAATGACCGGCGACAGGTGACCGGCCGGGCTTCGCCCCGTCATGCCTGCACGAAGCGCCCCGCAGTGCGCCCCCCGCATCTCCGCATCGCGCCGGAACGCACCACGCAGACGGCCCATGCTGCATGCGCAGGCACAGCGGCGCACAGGCGTACCGCATCATCGCCGCCCGCGTTGCGGCGACACGCCATGCACGCCCCCCACACCCACCCCTACGTCGCAATGGGGAATAACCCTACTACGGCGAAAGCAGGTTTACAATTCCACCGGGGGCACATATAACGTACCGTGTTATTTTCAGACCAGCCACATCATAGTCAAAGGCTGCCGACATGTCGAAAACCGTTGTGCTCGTCGAAGACCTCGATATCGTCCGGGAAGGGCTTAAGGCCCTGCTCGGGGCATATCCCGCTTTCTCCATCGTGGGAGAGGCCCCGGACGGCATCCAGGCCTTGAAAATCGTTGAAAAGCACATGCCGGATATAGTGCTCATGGACCTGACGCTGCCGCTCATGGACGGCACGGAAGCCATCCGCGAAATCAAGCGGCGCTGCGAGCGCACCAAGGTGCTGGCGCTGACCGCCCACAAGAAGGATAGCCTGATCTACCGCACTCTCAGCGCGGGGGCCGACGGCTACGTGCTGAAGAACGTTTCCAGCGACATTCTGGTGCAAGCCATGGAAACGGTGCTGTCCGGGCGCCGGTACATCAGCCCCGAAATTTCCGAACTGCTCATCGAAGACTTTCTGCGCCACGGCCGCCGCGAAAGCGGGTCGCTGCTGGATCTTTTGAGCGACCGCGAAAAGCAGGTGCTGAAGCTGGTGGCCGAAGGCCACGGCAACAAGATGATCGCCGACAAGCTGTGCATAAGCCACAAGACCGTGGAAAAGCACAAGGCCAACCTGAAGCGCAAACTGGGTGCCGACAGCACGGCGGAACTGGTCAGCTTTGCCATCGAGCACGGGCTGACCGTCACACCGTAGCCGCAAGACACCCTGCCCCGCCAGCCCCGAACGGATGCAAAACGACGGGCCGGACTCCACTGCGAGTCCGGCCCGTCGATGCATTTCACGGGGCACACAATACGGCGGAACGGCTGTTGCCGATACGGCGGTGCCGCGTGTCCGGCAGGGGCTAATCGTGCGGATCGGGCTCCGCGCCCACAGGAGACGGAACAGATTGGCCGGATTGACCGGGCAGGCCGGGCAGGCCAGACAGGTCGGGCAGGCCAGACAGGGCCGTCAGCGCGGCACGCAGCCACGCCAGGGAGTCGGAGGCGGCGTCCATGTCGGCGCAGTTGGCGGCACATTCCAGCGCCGCCGCGCAGGCGGCCCATTCCGGCATGGCGTAGTTGGCCGCCATGCCGCGCATGGTGTGGCCCACACGGGCCAGCAACACCATGTCCCGCGCATGCAGCGCATCGCCCGCCTGGCCGACGAGCGCCTCTGCAGTGCGCCACACGCCGGGCAGCAACGGGCGCAGCACCTCCGGCATGGCCGCTATCAGGGCCGCCCCGGAAAGCCGCTGGCCGGACGGCACGCCGGTGTCGGCCACCCGGCGCAGTTGGCCGCACCGGGCCAGCGCCAGCGCCACGTCGGCAAGGTCCGCATATCCGGATGCATGGGCCGGGGCGCGCTCTCCATCCACGTCGCGGGGGCGCACCTCCGCCAGTGGGGCATCCTCCCAGCCGGGGGGCACGGCGGGGGCATCCCCCGCAAGCCGCACCACCAAGAGCGGAGGCGCAGCAGGCATGGCCGAGGTGTTGCACCTGCCCCGGCACGGCGTTGCACCAGTCTCATCCTTCGGGCCTGCGGCGTGCACGCGCGCGCCAGGCTCATCTTTCGGGCTTGCGGCGTGTACGCGCGCGCCAGTCTCATCCTTCGGGCTTGCGGCATGCGCGCGCGCGCCCGGCAGCAGCAGTACCACCTGCGCCGACAGGGCCTCGCGCACCGCTGCACGCGCGCCGCTCACCAGCACGAGGAGATGCCCCGTGTCCGTTCCCGGCGCGGCTGCATCGGCATGCGCCTGGTCCGGCTGTCCTCTTCGATTCGGGGACGGCGTGGTGCCGCCTTCCCTGTCCTTGGGCATCGTGTCTCCTCTCCCCCGGTGGACGGAAGCCGCTGCGCTCCTGCCCGATGTTCGCTCCGGTGCTATCGGCAGGCATGAGCCTTTGCCTTAGCCCCGGCCCGCCACGCAAGTATTTTTCCGCGCCCGCCAACGCCATTCGGGGCGGGAAAAGGCGACACGACCAGCATTCGCAAGGTTTTTGAAAAAAACGCTTGCCAACCACTCGGCGTTTGGCTAGAAGACCCTCCTGCGCCGAAGTGGTGGAATTGGTAGACACGCTAGGTTCAGGGTCTAGTGGGGGTTCCCCCGTGGGAGTTCGACTCTCCCCTTCGGCACCATCGACGGTAAAGGTCCCGGCATTCGCCGGGACCTTTCTGCGTTTTCAGGCCCTCACGTCCCGTTGTCCCACAGTCTTTCCGCTCTCCTTCCCCGGCCAGCCCCGCCAGCCATCTTCATACCTGCCCTGCTCACTCCATATTCAACCTCACGTACGGTTCGTTTTCTCTAACATCGTTGCTGCAAACGAAAAAATCGTGCATGACTTGAGGTAATTCATTCCTGATGGTGCAGCCTTTGGGGGGGGAGTGCCATGCCGTTTCCATCGGTTCGCCAGCCATTGCGTTCCGTCGCCTGGCTGTTGCGCGGCGGCGTGGGGCTGGGGGTTTCCATAGCCTGCCTATGGTATCTCCTGCGGGCAGGCCTGCTGCGCGCGCACCTGCCGCAGGCGCTGGCCCTGCCGGAAAGCTCCGGCGAATGGGTGATGCCCATCGCCATTGTCACCATGCTGGCGTGTGCCCGCTGCGTGGCACTGCTGCCGCACGCCACGCGCCTTTCGCGCGTGCATGACGCCGCGCTGGCAGCCCTGCTGCTGCCGCTGCTGGGGCTGGTGCCGGGGGTCGACATGCACCGCGCGGCGCTGGAGGTGGTTACCGGCCCCCTGGCCGTGGCCGGTGCCGTCCTGCTTTTCCATGGCTGGGGCGTGCGGCTGGCGGCCTTGTCCGGCCTCGACATCGCGTTGTGTTTCGCCATGGCCACCTTTGTGGCGGAATCGGTGTTGGCCGTGTCCGCTTCAGGTCTTGGCGGCGAGACCGCCTGGCTTGCCCTGGGTGCGGGACTGCCCGTGCTTTCACGGTTGCTGCTCGGCAACATCACCCTGCCGGAAACCGACGACGACAAGGACCCCGCCCCCCTGCGGCCCCTGCCCGCCACGCTGCTGGCGGCGCTGTTTCTGGCCAGCGCGGCCTGCGGCCTGTTCTACCAGTTGCTGGATCAACTGCCCCCGGAAAGCGACGCCACGGTCATTGCCTCCAGTGCGGTGTTCTGCGGGGTGGCCCTGTGCGCGGCCATCCTGTTGCGCGTCTTTCCCTCCTTGGCTCCGCGCCACCTGTTCCGGCTGGCCCTGCCTCTGCTGGGGCTGGGCTTTGCCACGCTGATGCTGCTGGGCCAGCGCATGCCCCGCGTGCCCATGTTCATCCAGCTTTCGGGCAGCGCCCTGCTGGACGTGTTCATGTACTCGTCGCTGCTGCACAGCGCGGGCCTGCACGCCGGGCGCAACCGCGCCCGCATCCTGGCCCTGTACTGGGCGCTGCTGTTCGGTTCGCAGTGGGCGGGCAGCCTGCTGTTCATGGTGCTGGGCCTGCTGCTGCCGCCGGACATCGCCCACATCCAGGTGCTTTCGCTGGCGGCGGTGTGCGCCATCATATCCATCATGCTGGTGGTACGGCCCGACCCGGCCACCTACATGGGCTGGCGACTGCCGGGACACGTGCCCGATAACGACACGGACGAACCGGTCTGCGACGACGGCGACACCGAATGTGACGACGATGCCGCCCTGCGGACCATCCTGTCTGCCATGCCCGGCTGTTCCGGCCCCTTCGGCGTGTCTGGCATGTCGGGCAGCAGGGCTGACCGGGCATCGCAATGTTCACCGGACGTGGCTCTGGGCACCGCCCCAGACATCCCCCCGGACGCGGCACCATCCGTGGCAACCGCAGCCAGCCCCATTGCGCATGACGCGGCCATTGAACCAGACGCATCGCGCGGGCATGCCATGCCCTCGCCCCCTGCCGCTCCGGCTGCCCAGACATCCCCGCCGCCCCGCATGCCCACCAGCACCTGGCGTACCCCCGCCCCTATCGGCGCGGACGGCGCGGAACTGCCGGTACCCGCACATTTCAGCCTGCATGACGCTGGGGCCCCCGGCATGACGCGCACACCTGCTCCCTCTGCCCTCTCCGCCCCATCCGGCACATCCAGTACATCCCGCACATCCGGCGCACCTGATGCACCCGGCACGCCGGGCGAACCGCACGCGTCGCATGCACCCCACTCCGCGCCCCTTGCGGATCAGCCCTGCGCAGTCCCCCCGGCCGCGCCACCAGACACGATGGCGGACACCGTATCGACCGCCGCAGCAGGCAGCGCCCCCAATGCCGCCCCCGTTCCCCCTGCCCGCCCCGTCCTGCCCAGCGAAGCGGCCCCGAGCTCCTATCCGTCGGCACCGCCCGCTGCCTGCCTTGCCGATTCGCTGCGCCGCATGGGCCTCACCCGTCAGCAGGTGGCGGTCACCCTGCTGCTGGCGGACCGGCACAGCGGCCCGGAAATCTGCGACAGGCTTAACATTTCGTACAACACCCTCAAGACGCACGTGCGCAACATTTACCGGCAGCTCGGCGTGACCAACCAGCAGGAATTGCGCAACGCGGTCACCCTGTTCGATCCCGCCCGCCCGACAGCATGACAGCAAGCCCGCATGGTTGCCGTACTCTTGCAGATCATGGTGCCGCGGATTTCGCCATCCCCGTGCCGTGCATCACTTCGCCAACGTGTACGGCATGTTGCACCATGGGATGCGGGTAGCAACACCGCATCCCCGCACAAAATCACCCCAAATATCACCCGCCCCTTCGCTATAAGGTGATTGTTTTTTTTCTTTCTCCGGTTATTGTGGCGCCACCGTTGCCTTTCCTTCATGCAGCGCACCTCGGAATGCCGTGCGGCAAACCGAACAGATTTCGCTGCGAACCGTGTGTTGATGAGTGGTCTTTTTTCTAGAAAAGTTATAACACGCTTGCACGACAACAAATTATCGTTGCAAGGTCAGAGCCGCTAGAGGGGGGAAACGCCGGGCCGCAGGGGGGGGCCTTTCGACCCGGCGCATTCCATGCATCCACAACGAGCAGAACCGGACGGACACCTCACCGTCATAACCCACCGCTACCATTCTCGGTATGGCGGGTCATGGCGAGCGGCCGGGCTTGATCTCGCGGTATGCCTTCATCGTCACGGCGGTGGGCATCCGTGCGGTACGACCTGGCCTTGCGATACGGCACGACAACAACGGGTGGCCCCGGCCCCCCGCGAAACCGTAATCGGGATGGTGGTTCCATGGGTCTGCACGCCAATGCGTCCTCCACCGGGCGACTGCTCGAACTCATTCGCAAGGGCGATGCAGCGCGCCCCGCTCCCCGGCAAGAACCCGTCCAATCAATGCATACGGGCCCCGGCAAGTGGAACATCCCGCTGCTGCGCCCGCTGAAGGAACGCCGCGTGCTGGGCGTGGAGTGGCGTGGCCGCTGCCTGTACCTGGCGGAAAGCCGCCATGGCCGCACCGGCCTGCCGGTATTGCAGGGGGTGCAGGCCCTCCGCATTCCCGCCGGCATCCGGCCCGGCGACGACGCCTTTTCCTCCTTCCTGCGCCAGCAGATCCTGGACTTCTGCGGCCCCGCCCCGGACCTTGAGGTATGGGTCGCCCTGCCCGACGAACACGCCGAACACTGGCACTTCCGCATTCCCAAGGTTTCGGCCAAGGAACGCGACGACGTGGCCTTCTGGACCGCCCGCAAGGAACGCGAGTTCGACGAGCGGCAATCGGTGTTCGACTGCACCATCGGCAACGAAATCATCGAAAAGGGCGTGCCCAAGCTGCCCGTCACCGCCACGCTGGCCGTGCGCGCCGCACTTGGCGAGGTGCGCAACATCGTGCAACGCGCGGGGTTTGCCCTTGCAGGCGCGGCCACGCGGGTCATCGCCTCGCACAACCTGTTCACCACCGGATGGCTGGACCCGGCGGCGGAACAGTTCGCGGTGCTGCACATCGACGAGGAATCGACCCGCATCGACATCTATTCCTCGTCGCAGGTGGTGCTGAGCCGCATGGTCAAGACCGGCTTCGCCAGCCTGGCCCGCGCCCTGGTGGAATCCACCGCCGGTACCGCCGCCCCCCTTTCCGATGCCGAAGCCCGCACCGTGCTACTGCGCGACAGCTCCTGCACCCTGCCAGCCCCGGTCAGACAGGGCTCCACGGGGCAGGGCACTGATCGGGGCACCACCGGCCAGCCCATGCCGGTGCCCGCCGAGCCCGGCATGCCGGTATCCCCCGTGACCCTGCCCGTACCGGACATCGGCGCCAGCATCGCCCCCGCCGTCGAGCGCCTGGTGCGCCAGCTCGAACGCACCATGGACCACTTCGCCAACACCCTCGGCTACCCCGCCGTATCGCGCATGTTCCTTTCCACCCCCGGCGGCTGCCTGCAACCGCTGGTGGACGAGTTCGGGCGGCAGGTGGGCATTCCGTGCACGGCGCTGAACAGCCAGCGCGGTCCGGCCACACCCGGGGCCGAACTGGACATGGCCAAGCTGCCGACGGACTGCGCCGAGGCCCAGTGGGCCGTCGGCCTTTCGCTGTCCAGCGACGAGCGCACCCAGAACTGCGTCAACACCTTTCGCGAACGCAAGCAGGCCCGCCAGCGCGAACGCATCCGCCTGGCCGTGGCCGTGGGCAGCATGGTGGTGGTGCTGTGCACCTCCGTCTTCGCCAGCATCCAGGGTGCGGCGCTGCTGTCAGCCCGGAACGAACGCGACGGACTGCGCCAGCAGCTGACCGCCTATGGCGAAACCACCGACAAGTCCAAACTGCTGGCCGCTTCCGCCAAGGGCAGGGCCCTGCGCCTGGCCGTGCAATCCATGAGCCGCCGCCAGATGCCCGTGGCCCTGCTGTCGGAACTGGCCGCCGTCACGCCTTCGGGGGTGCGGCTTTCCGGCCTGCGCCTGACGCAGCTGGACCACGGCCAGATACCCGGCGCAAAGGATGCCAAGGCCAGGTCGGCGCAGCCGCAGGGCAAGGCCGACGCCGCCGCCGAGGCAACGGCCATGGCCGTGGTCACCGGGGTGGTCGCGGGCGACATGCTGCAACGCGAAGCCTTGCTGGCGGACTTTCTGTACCGGCTGGAACGCTCGCCCATGGTGCTTTCCGTCACGGTGGAGAAAAAGGCCCCTGAAACGGGCACCACCACGGAATCATTGCAGTTCATAGCCACCCTCAAACTGGTGTGACGGGCACAGCCATGCAAGCATCCAAAAGCACCTCGCCCTTTCTCGTTCCCGTGCTGTCCCTTGTGGCCATCGTGGGCATGACGCTGCTGCTCATCGTGCCCGCCATGCGAGAGACGGCCCGCGTGCGCGAAGAAGCGGCGCAGATTCGCGCCATGCTGCACATGCAGCAGACCTTCGCCCCGGTCATTGCCGAAATGAAGGCCGACGCCGCCCGCTTCGACACCACCCTGGCCCGGCGCACGGCGCTGGCCGCGCCCAACCCGCCCGCCCTGACCGAGGCCATCGGCACCTTGCAGGACATGGGCAACCACGCCTCGCTCAAGGGAGTGCGCTTTGTCCCCCTGGCGGAATCGGTGCTGGGCGGCAGCAACATGGTGCGGCTGGACGGGGTCATGGACGGACCGCTGGAATCGTTTCGCGCCTTTCTGATGCAGGTCACGGCACAACCGTGGCTGGACCGCGTGGAATCCATGGAAGTGACGGCAGGCACCCAGTGGCCGGGCTACAAGGTGTCCATCTGGGTGAAGGTAAACGGCAACACAACGCGCATTGGTGGGTGACGGCATGACCCGCAGGGAACAGATACTGATCGGCATGGCGGGCGTTGCGGCCATTGCGGCGGCGGTCATCCTGCTGCTGCCGTCGGGCACGCCGCGGCCCGTACCGGCGGCCAGCGCCCCTGGAGTTTCGTCCAGCCTGTCGGCACCGGCAGACGGCGGCACCGCGTCTGCCTCACCAGGCGCCCCCTCCCCTCTGGCGGGGCTGCTGCCACCCGGCGCCGATGCGACAGGCGCCCCGCAGGCCATCGTGGACCAGGCCCGCAAGACCCTGGCCGAAGCGGTCATCACCCCCAGCCAGTTGTACGTGCTGGATGCGGCGGTGCGCCAGGCCGCGCCAAACCCCTTCCACCCGGTGCCGGGCAAGGGCGACGGCACGGGCGGATCAGGCGAAAAGGACGGCAAGTCCGCCGCGCACGACATCGCCTACACAGGTTACGTGGCCATCGGCAACAGCGTGCTGGCCATTCTGGACGGGCTTGAATACCGCGTGGGTGAAACCGTGGCGGATACCGGATACGTGGTGAAGTCGATAACGCCGGGCAAGGTCGTCCTGGCATCGCCGGGTGATGTGACCGACAGGGAAATTCCCTACTCGGGCGACGACCTGTAACCTGCGAGCAGTACGGGAGAATTCTGATGCGCTCCATGAGAAGACACGTTCCCTTGGCCCTCGTCGTCCTGCTTGCGGCGGCATTCATCCTTGGCACCCTGGGCTGCGCCAAACGCAAGGAAGAAGCCGACCCGTTCTTCGACAAATGGAAGACCATGGCCACCAACTCCACGGGCTACTCCCCCTCGCGCGAAACACGCGACATCAAGCCCCGCGCCGTGCTGAAGCAGGACAAGGTGGCGGAAGAACAGGTGGAGCAGGCCCGGCCCCTGCCCAGCGTGCCGGTAACGCTGAAGCTGCACAACGTGGACGTGGGCGTGGCCCTGCGCAGCCTGGCCGCCGCCGCGGGCAAGAACATCATCCTCAGCCCCGGCGTGAAGGGCTCGGTCAACGTCAACGTCAACCGGGTGCCGTGGTCCGACGTGTTCAAGGGCATGCTGGACAGCAACGGGCTGGACTACGCGTGGCAGGGCGAACTGATCAAGGTCATGACCATGGCCGACAAGAAGGTGGAGCTTGAACGCACCACGCTGGAAAACCAGCGCATGGCCCAGAAGCTGAAGGGCCGCAAGGTGGGCCCGCTGATCACCACCGTGCTCGACGTGCGCTACGCCGAAGCTGCGGAACTGAAGAAGAACCTGGAAGGCTTTCTTTCCAAGGACGAACAGAACAAGCCCGTGGGTTCGGTGGTGGTAGACACCTTCACCAACTCGCTGATCATCCAGGCCGTGGAAGACGACCAGCACAAGCTGATGACCCTGGTTTCCAACCTCGACAAGCCCCGCGCGCAAATCCAGCTCAAGGCGCACATCGTGGAAGCCACCAAGGAAACCGCGCGTGAACTGGGCATCCAGTGGGGCGGCGTGAATCGGGTAGGCAACATGGCGGGCAGCAACGACCTGTGGGTCACCCCCGGCGGCACCGGCGGCACGGCGGGCACCAGCCCGTACAACGGCAGCTACACGCCCATCTTCGGGTCTCCCGGCATCAGCGGGCAAGGCAACGGCATCAACTTCCCCATCGACACCACGGGCAAGTCGGGCGCGGGCTCGCTGGGCCTCATGTTCGGCACCATTGGCGGCAACATGCTGGAAATGCAGCTTTCCGCCTTGCAGGAAAACAGCAAGATCAACATCCTTTCATCGCCGTCCATCTCCACGCTGGATAACCAGATGGCCTACACCGAAAACGGCGAAAAGGTGCCCTACGTCTCCACCAACGCCCAGGGCGACCGCGAAGTGAAATTTGAAGACGCCGTGCTGCGCCTTGAAATCACTCCCCATGTCATCGACGACAAGAACCTGAAGCTGAAGGTGCTGGTAAAGAAGGACGAAGTGGACCTTACCCGCACGGTGGAAGGCAACCCCTTCATCATCAAGAAGCAGACGGAAACCACCCTTATCGTGCAGGACGGCGAAACCATTGTCATTTCCGGCCTGACCAAGGACCGCAAGAGCACGGGCCGCAGCGGCGTGCCCGGCCTGCACGACGTGGAAGGGCTGGGCTGGCTGTTCGGCAGCGATTCCAAGGCCAGCAAGCTTGAAGAAGTGCTGATCTTCATCACTCCGGCGGTGCTGCCCTACCGCGAAATGGCGGAGCAGGGCGCCACGCAGCAGATCACGGTGCAGCCCGGCCAGTTGGGCCAGGCCCCCACGGTCGATCAGCAGCTGCTGCCCCGCCAGTAGCCGCACGGGCCGCAACCCATGACGCAACACCATCACCCCGAAGCAAGGTAGGACCACCGTGCGTCAGCGTGTACGATTGGGCGAACTGCTGGTGCAGGCCGGGCTGCTTACCGACGAGCAGCTGAAGGCCGCCCTGCGCGAACACAAGAAAAGCGGGCTGCGTCTTGGCCAGTACCTGACCAAGACCAACCTGTGCCGCGAAGCCGACGTGGTGGAAGTGATAAGCCGCCAGCTGAAGATAGAACGGTACACCCCGCAGCAGCACCCGCTCAGCCTGAACATGGCGGAACGCCTGCCGCTGGACGTTGCCCAGAAGTGCAGCGCGGCGCCCCTGCAACAGTACGGCCATGTGCTGGTGGTGGCCATGGTAGACCCGCTGGACATCGACGCGCTGGACACGCTGGAATTTGCCACCAACAGCGAGGTGGAACCGCTGATCTGCACGGAACAGGAGTACAACCAGCTGTTCAGTGCCATCTACGGCATGTTCACCAACCTTGACGGCGTCATCGAAAGCCTGGGCGACCTGCAAACCGCCGCCACCAGCGCCACCGACGCCGCCGAGCGCGATGTGGCCGTGGACGAACTGGCCAACCAGGCCGACCTTGCACCCGTCGTGCGGCTGGTCAACTCCATTCTGGCGCAGGCCGTGCGCGAAGGCGCCAGCGACGTGCACATCAGCCCGGAAAAGGACAGCGTGCAGGTGCGTTTTCGCATAGACGGCAAGCTGCGCGAGGCCCCGGCCCCGCCGCGCAGCGTGGCACCTGCCGTTGTTTCGCGCATCAAGATATTGGGCAACATGGACATTGCCGTCACCCGCGTGCCGCAGGATGGCCGCTTTACCATGCACCTGGACAACCGCGAGATAAACGTGCGTGTTTCCAGCATACCCACCATCTACGGCGAAAACATGGTGCTGCGCCTGCTGGACATGAGCGGGCGCGACTACACGCTGGACATGCTGGGCATGCAGCAGAGCGACCACGTGACCATCGAAGGGGCCATCCACAAGCCCTACGGCATGATCCTGTCCACCGGCCCCACGGGCAGCGGCAAGTCCACCAGCCTGTACGCCATCCTCAAAAGCATCAACAGGCCGGACATCAACATCATCACCCTGGAAGATCCGGTGGAATACCGCATCCGGGGCATCCGACAGGTACAGCTCAACCGCAAGGCGGGCATGACCTTTGCCAGCGGCCTGCGCTCCATCCTGCGGCAGGACCCGGACGTGGTGATGGTGGGTGAAATACGCGACGCGGAAACCGCCGCCATTGCCGTGCAGGCCGCCCTTACCGGCCACCTTGTGCTGTCCACCCTGCACACCAACGATGCAGCGGGCGCGGTGACACGGCTCATCGACATGGGCATAGAGCCGTTTCTTGTTTCTTCCGTGCTGCTGGTTTCGTTCGCGCAGCGGCTGGTGCGCCGGGTGTGCACCAACTGCGCGGAACCGTACGAGCCGCTGCCCGCCGCGCTGGCCGCCTTCGGCCTTGCGCCGGACACGCCGGGGGCCACCTACCTGAGGGGGCGTGGC
Organism: Nitratidesulfovibrio sp. SRB-5; assembly: GCF_019931275.1. Lineage (NCBI taxonomy): Bacteria > Pseudomonadati > Thermodesulfobacteriota > Desulfovibrionia > Desulfovibrionales > Desulfovibrionaceae > Nitratidesulfovibrio > Nitratidesulfovibrio sp. SRB-5. The sequence continues at coordinate 50,743 of NZ_JAIOTY010000005.1, forward strand.
TGCCACCACTGCGCGCACACCGGCTACCGGGGGCGCACCGGGGTATTCGAGATACTGCCCATGACGCAGATGATTCAGGATCTGGTGATACGGCGCAGTTCCACGCAGGCCATCGCGGATGCGGCCATAGAGACGAACCTGATGCGCAACCTGAAGCAGGACGCGGCCATGAAGATTCTGCGCGGCACCACTACTGTTGAGGAGGCGGCCACATCGGTCATGCTGTAGCACTCCAAAGCGTCCTTTTGCCCGTTGGCTTCGTCAACCTTCGTCCGCCGCTTCGGTCGAATACCACAAAAGTATACTCCCTCACGGTGGACTCGGTTTCCTCGCCAACGAACAAAAATCCTGCTTTGGAGAAAGGCATCCGAAGAAGCTAGAAGAGAATTTACGGCCACGGGGCACATTCACAGCTAACCGACAACGCACTTAACAGGCACGTACATGCCCACCTACGTCTACACCGCGCTGAACGAACACGGCGTGAACATGCAAGGCACCATCGACGCCGAATCTCCGGACACGGCCCGTGCCCTGCTGCTGTCGCGCGGCTACGTGCCCATGAAGGTCAAGGCGCAGGGGGCCAGTTTCGAGTTCGGCGCGCTGGGCGACATCCTGAACCCGGTGAAGCCCAAGGAACTCATCCTGTTCACCAAGCAGTTCCGCACCCTGTTCCAGGCGGGCATACCCATTACCCAGCTGTTGCAGGTGTTGCAGAACCAGACCGAGAGTCCAAAACTCAAACGCGTTGCTGCGGACATGACCCAGGCCATCATGGGCGGCAGTACCCTGTACGACGCCTTCAAGGCGCACCCCCGCGTGTTCAGTGAGTTGTACTGCTCCATGATGCGCGCCGGGGAGGCCAGCGGCGCTCTGGGCGACGTGATGGAACGGCTTGTGTACCTGCTGGAGCACGAGCACAAGATACGTTCCGACATCAAGTCCGCCATGCGCTACCCCAAGATGGTGCTGGGGGCGCTGACCATCGCCTTCTTCGTGCTGTTGAACATGGTCATTCCCAAATTCGTCACTATTTTTGCCAAAGCTCGAATTGAGTTACCCTTACCAACAAAGATTGCCATCGGCATGCACCATGCCATCACTGATTATTGGCCCTTGCTACTGGTCGTGCTGACTGCACTGATCGTAGTTTACAAATGGTGGAGTCGCACCCCCATCGGCAAATTCTGGCGGGACAATCTGCTGCTGCGTATGCCCATTACCGGGCCAGTACTCCAGAAGTCAGTCATGGCACGGTTCGCCTCCATCTTTTCCATCATGCAGTCAAGCGGCGTTTCCGTACTGGACGCTTTGGACGTGCTGACCAACACCATTGGCAACGAAGCCATAGCGCGGGAATTCCGCAAGATACAGGACAAGCTGAAGGAAGGCCGGGGCATTGCAGACCCGTTGAAATCCGCAAAATTCTTCACACCCTTGGTCATCAACATGGTAGCCATTGGTGAGGAATCGGGCAGCCTCGATTCCATGCTGAAAGACGTGGCCGCCCACTATGACGAGGAAGTGGAATACGCCGTGGCAGGTATGGCCGAAGCCATCGGGCCGGTGCTTATCGTGGTGCTGGCGGCGGTGGTGGGTTTTTTCGCCCTCGCCATCTTCATGCCCATGTGGGACCTGACCCAGATGGCAGGCAAGCGTGGATAACATCAACAAAGCCCAGGCATGCCGATACAGGGCGCGTATACCCGGGGGGGGGCAGCGCGTGCCCGCAGCGGCACCAGATAGGGAGGGGGACGGAAGGTCCGGAACCCGGATGGATTTGAGCACCGCAGTACAACGTAACACCATGCATCAGGAGGAACATCCCATGACCCAGAACAAGAAGGATCGGCAGAAGGAAGCGGGCTTCACCCTCATCGAAATCATCGCTGTGCTGGTCATCCTCGGCATTCTCGCCGCTGTAGCTGTGCCCAAATACTTTGAGTTGACTGCGAATGCGGCTAACCGTGCAACAGACGCCGCTGCTGCAGAAGTTCAGGCTCGGGTTAATCAGCTCTTCGCAGATTCGCTTCTCAATGCCAACGGCGCATGCACTGCTGCCCTCACCGCGATGGGGACGAACAACGCACAAATCTTTGACTCTGGCACTCTCATCGGTGGCTGGACTGTAACGGGTGTGCCTACAACCTTCACCTCGGCTGCAACAGCAACAATAACCCTTATCAACGACGCAGCCAACGTTCCTTCACCTGGCCAAACGCGCACGCTGCGTGTCCCGAGCTGCCAATAGCATATCTGGCGGCGGCGCACTCGCGCCGCCGCCCTCCCCTCCCTCTACGCACAGGTGCCCGCCATGAACGAAACGTTCCACCGCATCATTTCCCAGGCCGTAGCCATGGGCTGGTCTGACGTGCACCTTACCGGCGGTCATGCCGTGGTGTACCGCAAGGACGGGGACATCGGCATGCTGCGCGACACCGTGCTTTCCCCTGCCGATGTGGACGACCTGGCGCGCAGCCTGCTGAACCCGCACCGGGCAGACATTTTGCGCCGCCGCTGGTCCGTGGACTTCGCCCATTCCGTGGCAGGCATCCGGGTGCGGGTGAACATATTCAACACCACGCGGGGCCTCAGCCTGGCCGTACGGCTGCTGGCCGGGCGCATCCCCACCCTGGCCCACCTGAACCTGCACCCATCCCTGGAAGAATTCACCCGCCTGCGGGCCGGGCTGATACTGGTGTGCGGGGCCACGGGCAGCGGCAAGACCACCACCATGGCCGCCATGCTGGACGAGATAAACCGCAACCGCCCGGCGCACATCATCACCCTGGAAGACCCCATCGAATACCGCTTTGCCTCCAAAAAGGGCTTTGTGGAACAGCGGGAACTGGGGGCGCATTTTCCCAGCTTCGAGCGCGGCCTGCTGGACGTGCTGCGCGAAGACCCGGACGTGATTCTGGTGGGCGAACTGCGAGAGGCGGAAACCATCCGCCTTGCCCTTTCCGCCGCCGAATCGGGCCATCTGGTCATTGCCTCGCTGCATTCCGCCACGCCGGAAGAAGCCCTGTACCGGCTTTGCAACGCCTTTCCGCTGGAGGCGCAAGACTTGGTGCGGCACCAGTTGTCGTCCACCCTGCACGCCATCATGGTGCAGCAGTTGCGCATGCACCCCGTGGCGCGGTTCCGCGTGCCGGTGCTGTCCATGCTCATCGGCACCCACCCGGTGCGCATGCTGGTGCGCGAAGGCAAGTTTGCCCAGTTGCACAGCATCATGGAAATGGGGCGCGGCGACGGCATGTTCACCATGGACGCCTACTACGACGACTACCTGAACAGGCCACAGCGTTTTTCCGCCCCGTCCAACGTGTTTCGCCCCGCCCCGGAGGAAGAAACGTTGCCGGACCACGAATCGCCGCTGGTGGATCGCGGCCTTGGCACTACCCACTACACCCCGGAAGCAGCCCGGCATCTGGCCCGGTCGGATGCCCATCCGGCGGATGTCCCCCTTGGGAATGCCACGCGGCTTGATCTCGGCCCCTCCGGCACGGCACGGACGGACGAACACGGCGAGACGGTGTACACCCTTACCGACGAGGGCAGGCTGGAAGACGTGCTGCGGGAGTTTGCCAGCCGGTAGCGCGCGCACTTTCAGGGTGCCAATACATGGACGGCATCGTTCAGGCGGTTATATTCCGGGGGGCACGGCGGGCACGGGGGCACGCCGCAGCGGCACGGATGACCACAAATTTTCCACGCCTTACGGGCGGGCTCCAACCCGCCGGGCACGCACAATGACGACGCACACCACACAGCACCCAGCCACGCCCCCCCAAGGCGACCACGGCACCTACCGCGCTGCCGATGGCCGACACGCGGCACAACTGGCTGCCCTCTTTTCCCCTGCTCTGCTTCCTGCACACTACAAAACCGGGCAGCGCGGCTTCACCATCATCGAAGTGGTGGCCGTGCTGGTAATCATGGCCGTCATCACCGCCGTGGCCACAGAGCGTTTCTTCAACCAGACCCCCATGGAACTAGGCGGCATCGAGGCCAGCGTGCGCAGCCACCTGCGCTATGCCCGCACCCGATCCATGAACAGCGATCAGGTGTTCGGTGTGCAGATACTCTCCACCACCACCTATGCCATCTTCCGCAACGGCAATACCGGCACTCGCGTGATCCTGCCCGGTCAGCCGGCCACCGGCATCATCACCCTGGAAGACGGGGCCACCTTCACCACCGGGGCCACCACCTTCAGCTTCGACCAGTGGGGCAGGCCCTGCCCCAACGCAACGGGCACCCTGCCGAGTTCGAGTATTACCATCTCTCTGAGCTATCTTGGCCAGACCGCAAGCATCGTGGTGGTGCGCAACACGGGGTACCTGCAATGAATCCGCACACCCACCGCACGGATGCAAGGCACCCAGCACGCGCCGACCTGCGCGCAGGATTCACGCTTATCGAAATCATCATCACGGTTGTGCTGGCGGCCCTCATGGGGCTCATGATGCTGTCCGTATCCGGCACGGCCCTGCGCGGCAGCACGGAAAGTTACGGTCTAGCGGTAACGCAGGCACAACTGACCGACATCATCGAATCCATGACCGCAGACTACCGGGCGCTGTACTCCACGGAAAGCGACCCCATCGCCACCATCACGGGGCGCATCGGTACGGCGGGCAGCACACAGACCAACAATCGCTACACCACCGGCTCGTACACCGTGGTCGTGAACCGGCGCATCCGCTTTGCGGGCAGTGCCCCCAACTTCACGGAACAGTCCGACAGCAACGGCGACATGCTGCGCGTGACCATAGCGGTAGGCGACTCGACCGCCACCACCCTGTTCTCGCGCTAGGGGGGACATGCCATGAACGCCAAGGGCTTTACCCTCATTGAAATCATTGTGGTATTGATGCTTGTGGGGATGCTGGCCGCCGTGGCCGGGGTGGGCATTGCCACCGGGGCGCGCAGCTTCGTGACAGCGCGCGAGGCCAGTGACCTGGCGCAGGAAGCGCAACTGGCCATGGACCGCCTGACCCGCGAGATTGTTGAACTGGTGGACATACCGGCCAACAGTTCCTCCACGCTGCTGGTGCTGCGCAACGTGGGCGCAAGAGGCGCAGCGCAGTTCGACCGGTCCATCCAGTACGTGTCCAACGCCCGGGCGATACGCATTGCGGATGGCCGTGGTGGCGCGGCCAACGGTGACACGCTCATCGACAACGTGACCGCCTTCAGCCTGACCTACTGGCAAGAGGACGCCTCCTCCACCTCGTGGGCCGCCAACACCGATGCCCGATTGCTGTCCGCCATCGATGTCGATTTCACCCTAACCGCGCCGGGCGGCACCACGCGCCAGTTCGTCAACCGTATCGTGCCCCGCAACAACGAAAACCGGGGCGGGGCCAGCCCCAACTCCGCGCCGCCATCGCTGGCCCGGTACGACGTGTGCTTCGTTGCAACGGCGGCGGCTGGCAATGGCGACCACCCCGTGGTAGTGCAACTGCGCCAGTTCCGCGACAGGCTGCTGCTGCCATGGTCCGGTGGGCGGGCACTGGTGCGAGCTTATTACGCCGTGGGGCCGGACATGGCCCGCGTGGTTGCCGCGCACGAGCCTTTGCGTGCCGCCACCCTGGCCGCCCTGACGCCGGTTGCCGCGCTGGCGGGGCTGGCCGTACATGCGCCAGGGTGGCTGGTGGCCTGTGTGGTGCTTTCCGCCCTGCTGGTGGCGGTGGCGGGCCGTGCCCTGCGCAGAGGACGCGCCGCCGCGCAGGCGACCATCGGCGCTAGCATGGATGTTGCCCGTAACGCTGGTCAGCGTGGGGCGGTGCTCCTTAGCACCATCGTGACCATCCTGGCCTTTTCGGTACTGGCGGCCACCATGGTGCCCATGATGACCGGATCCATGATGGGCGAAATTTCAGCCGTGCAGGGCGACCAAGCCTACTACCTTGCGGAATCGGGCTTTGGCGCTGCGGGCAGCATGTTTCTTGCGGCGGGCGACGAGCAGGCCCGCAAGGACTTACTGGAAACCATGGACGGGTCCACCTACACCCTGCTGAACAACGCGGGTTCGTTCACTCTGGGGGTGGAACCCTATTGGTATGAAGTCGTCAGCAGTTCCGGAAATACACTGACCACCAAGGCCTATGGCACCCCGCCACCTTTGCCCGCCAACACAACAGGGCGTATTCGCGTAGGGACTGCGGCCAATTTTTACACTTACAGCAACATTGCGGTTTCTGGCAGCAACGTAGTTTTCACTCTGAGCGCCACACCTAATCCGGCCATCGCAACCGGGGCCGATGTATTCCTGAGCGCCCACCCAGCCACCGCCACCTCGATATCTGAACGTGGCAACCTGAGCCTTACTACGACGCATGCCGCTGCCTTTCCCGACGTGAATGGCATGTTCACTATTCGCGACGGCTCAGTGCATACCGGTTCCGTGGCGTATGTATACCGCCGCAAGACCACGCAAGATAATACCGTACAACTCGAAGACATTCGACTTGTGGACGAAACAGCCAACTGGCCCAGCAACAGTTCGCTCTCCGCCAACGCCAACATCACGCTGGAAGCGTACCTGCGCCTGCACTCAACGGGTACGCCTCCCGGTGGCCTACCGCGTGAGGTCATCTACAACGTACCCATCGGATGGGTTCTGGGAGGCGGCAGTTTCAACAAGGAACGCTTTCAAGACACCTTCGAAGACCTGAGCAAGTGGTTCTCAGCACAAGGTGACGCAGAGCACGGCCACCTTGGCAGGCATCAGGCTGTCGAAGTGGATGGCACCAACAAGGCGCTTGATGTGACGCAAATGGAAACGGCGGCCACCAATATCGTGGGGGCCATCGTCTCGTGGCTGACGGGCCGCAACCAGTGGAGTACGATTTTTTTCAACTGGGGCCAGACAAGCACCAACCTGTACCGTGGCTGGCTGGATTCACAAGGTTTCTTGAGCTACGATCTGCAATTCAAAACCTATGCTTCGAACCAGGCCAGCGAGCCCGAGTTCTTCGCAGGCATGACTTTCAGAGGCCGTAACAACGGCAACGATCTTGACACATTCGGAATTTCTCTGGTCCGCTTCAAGATGGAGTACACCCTTGTCAGCTTAATTCCTTTCGTCATCGAAATTGCACTGACAGGCGACACCCCTCAGCAACTTGTCCCCAACTACATAAATAGCGACTCTCCGGGACCGCTTTTCGACCAAAGCGAAAATTATACATGGGAACGGTATTCAGTCCCCGCCATCCTGCTGTGGGAACGACGCAACGGTGTTTTCCGTTGGCTGGCCTACAAAACCCTGCCGAGCAGTGCATCGAATATTGTCACCTACAAATACGCCAGCAGAAGGCACACATACTCGCTGAACAAATGGCCGACCCTGCTGACACGCCTTGTGGAAGGGCAACCGCTCGGATTCCGCAACGGCGGCGGCGCAGACGGTGCCGGAAACACGAAGCGCATCAATTATGGTGATACAGTGACATGCAGTACGGGCGCCAAGGCCCGCGTCATTGGTCAGCCTATCGTCACCAGCGGTTCATGGTCCGACGGTTCCGCCGCAGGCATACTTGTGGTTGCAAACATCGATACAAGCCAAGGAGACTTCACGGCCAGCCAGCCCCTGAGCGTAGACAACGTGGCTCACGCCACCGTGACCACCTTGCCCGGAAGCAGCGCCGTCATGGGCAGCAAAACCAACTACATCCGCGTATACTACGCCGACAGTGGAGCATCCATATCCGGCAACAGCATTCCTTATGACAATATACGACGTTCAAATGCGCGGCTTTCATCATCGGGCGCCACCGTCAACTGGATTCCCGACGACTACGAGCAATGGACGAGCAGCACGGACTACTTCACCATTGTCGAATGGGATGGGGTCAACACTGTTGGCGCAGGCAGTCTGAGCGAACGTCTTGGGGACAGCACCGACAGGCGAACCATCATAACGAGCCCCAACCTGCTATCTCCGGCCTATGACCCCAACAACCTGCCGGACTCGATTGCCGAAGGGATAGCTTTTGCCACGTCCGGCGCAAGTGGTGACACCATCTACTTCGACGACTTCGGCCTGCAACTGGACCTGCGCAGCGGCAAGGGTTTTCTGCCGCCCATCCAGCAGTAAAGGCGCAACGGGCATGGGGTGATGTGAGCGACGGGGGAAGCACCGGGCGGGGGACGGCGCGCGGGCGACGCACATATCGTGTTGCGTGACGTGCGTAACGCAGCCAACGCAGGAAAACAGGCGCGCCCCCCGATGGTTCAGGGGGCGCGCAAGCGTGGCGATGTGGGCAGGGCGGGCAGCCGGAAGACGGCGATGGTACCCGGCGCGAGAAAAGGCGGAACAGCGACGAAAACCGGCGATACGGATGACTGCCCCGGCTACTGGGCGCCCTCGCCGCCGGAGGATTCACTGCCCGCGTCCAGCAGTTTGAGGCGGCTTTCCACCTCGTTGATGCGGCCTTCCACCTCGTTCTGGTGGTAGCGCGAACGCTGCTTGGCGTAGCCGTCGCCCTTGGCGCGGGCGCGCCGGTTGTCGAGGTCGTAGGCCTCTTTTTCCTTCTGGAGTTCCTCCAGGCGGCGTTGCAGGGCCTCGCGCTCTTCCGCCTTGGGGTCCGGCCCGGACTGCACGGCGGGCAGCATCTGACCATCAGAACCGATGCCGGGCACGCCGGGTTGCAGGGGCTGACCGTCGGGGCCGAAACGCAGTGGTTGGCCGTCCGGCCCCGGTATGGGCTGGCCGTCCGCCCCCACGAGCACGCCATCCACCACGTGCGCACCTTCCATGCCGGGCAGGGCGACGCCGGAACCGCCAGCAGCGTCGGGGGCACCGGGCCTCCCCTCGCTGGGCGTGGCGGAAAGACTTTTCATGTCGGCGGGGGCCTGCGCCGGGGGCTTGTCGGTAATATGCTTCACGCCCTTTTCGTCGGTCCAGATGTAGACCTTGCCGCCAAGGGCCACGCCCGGCGCAACCAGCAACCCGGCCACCAGCAATGCCGCCAGCGGCGCACCCGGCTTACGCAGTGAGAACATCGACACCTCCCATGCATCACATGACATTCAGGCCACATTCGACGCCCGCTCCGGCATCCGGCCCCCATGCGGCACCATACACCACCGGGGCAGCATCAGCCACGCCCATTAGATGGCGCGGGCGGAGCCGCATGGCCCTGCTGGCGGCGGCTCTGACGCTGGCCCTTGCCGTACCTGCCGGGGGTATCGGCGGCCTTGTCCGCCCCGCCGCCGCGGCATCCGCTGGAGAAGTCGTCACCATCTACCGCTACGTGGACGAGGACGGCGTGGTGCACCTGACCGACAAGCCAAAGGGCGACACACGCTACCGTGTGTTCGGGCGGTTTCGGGTGCAGGAACTGGTGAAGGCCGTGGGGCCGGTGGGCATCAAGGGGCTGGCCGCCAAGCACGGCGCGCGCCACGGCGTGGACCCGCGCCTGGTGGAAGCGGTGATTGCCGTGGAATCGAACTACGACCCCACGGCGGTTTCGCCCGCCGGGGCGCAGGGGCTGATGCAGATCATGCCCGGCACCCAGCGCGACCTGGGGGTTTCCGCGCCGTTCGACGCCGACGCCAACGTGGAGGGCGGCGTGCGCTACCTGAAATCGCTCATGGACCGCTTCGGCGAGTTGCCGCTGGCGCTGGCCGCCTACAACGCCGGGCCGGAACGGGTGGCGAAGCACGGCGGCATTCCGCCCATACCGGAAACGCAGCAGTACGTGACCAAGGTGATGGATACCTATGCCCGGCTTTCGCGGTAGGGGCTGTCTCTAAATTGTCCTTTCGCCCGTTGGCATCGTCAAACTTCACCCGCCATTTCGGTCGAATACGAGAAGAGTATACTCCCTCATGGCGGGCTTGTTTTCCTTGCCAACGAACGAAATGCCTAATTTAGAAACAGCCCCTAGCGGCTATTCCAACTTGTCTTTTCGCCCGTTGGAAAAAGGATGGCTGCTGGCCGGGGCTGTTTCCGAATCAGGACGGTTCAGACCGGCTTTCCGGTGACAAATCCGAACCACCAGCGCACCAGCGCCGGGCCGTACAGCATGTAGATCATGGCCCCCAGGCTGAGGAACGGACCGAAGGGAATGGCCACCTCGCGGGCGGACTGGCCCTCTTCGCGGCGGCGCAGGAACCACGCGGCGGCCAGCAGGGCCGAAAGGCCCGCCAACAGCGTGACCACGGGCAGGGCCTGCCAGCCGCACAGTCCGCCGATGAGCACCATCAGCTTCACGTCGCCAAGGCCCATGCCGTCAATGCCGCGCACCCGCTTGAAGCCCGCAAGCACCAGCCAGAACGCGCCGCCGCCCGCCACCGCGCCGATCAGGCTGTCGGCCAGGGGCATGCCCAGCAGCAGCACGGCGGCCACCGGGGCGGCCACGGCGCCGGTCAGGGTGATGACATCGGGCAGGATGAACGTTTCGAAATCAATGAACGAGGCCACCAGCAGCGCCCCGCCGAACACCATGTACACGGCGAAGGGCCACGTGGCGCCAAAGCGAAAGGCCAGCAGCAGGGCCAGCAAGCCGGACACGGCCTCGACAGTGGGATAACGGGGGCTGATGCGCTGGCCGCAGGCATGGCAGCGTCCGCGCAGCGCAAGATAGCTGAGGATGGGCACAAGATGCCACGGGCGCAGCCGCGCGGCGCAGTGCGGGCAGTGCGACGGCGGCCATAGCAGCGACTGGCCCTCGATGGCCCGGTGGATGCACACGTTGTAGAAACTGCCAAGCACAAGGCCCAGCACCAGCGCAAGCCACGGAAAGACGGCGGGGTCGGTGTACGGCATGGTGTCTCGGCTCCTTCATTGCGTTGCGCAAGCGACTTCTAGCAGAAGGGGCCGCGACACGCCATTAGTATACGATACTTGATTATTCCGCCCATCCGCATAGGATCGGGCCAGCCTTTGAGGCGGCATCGGGCAGGCGGAAAAAGGCATCCGGAAGGCAGGAGCGGGCATCCGCCCCGATCCGGCCAACGAAGATGCAGCCGGATTCGACCATACGTGAACCGGGCCTCGAACCGGCAGGGAACCGGCCCCGATTTACCCCGATCTGCCCCGATCTGCCCCGGTTTACCCCGATCTGCCTCGAACCGGCGCACACATCCCCCACCGCCGCCCGCGCGGCGCAAGGAACCACGCATGGCACGCATCGACCAGTTCTTCCACATCCTGCACGGGCTTGGCGGCTCGGACCTGCACCTTTCCAGCGGCTGCACGCCCATGGTGCGCGTGCACGGCACGCTGCAACGGCTGGATCACCCCGCGCTGGACGACGCCACCCTTGCCGCCATGCTGGACGAGATCATTCCGCCCGCCCGGCGCGACGAATTCGCCGCCAGCGGCGACCTGGACTTCGGCTACGCCGTGCCCGGCATGGCCCGCTACCGCGCCAACTTCTACCGTCACGAGCGCGGCGTGGGCGCGGCCTTTCGCGAGATTCCAGGCAACATCCCCTCGGTGGAGGCGCTGGGCCTGCCCCCGCTGCTGCGCGACCTGGCCATGCTGCCCAAGGGCCTCGTGCTGCTGACCGGCCCCACCGGCAGCGGCAAGTCCACCACGCTGGCGGCCATGATCGACCATGCCAACGCCCACCGCCGCGACCACATCATCACCATCGAAGACCCGGTGGAATTCGTGCACGAGCCGCGCGGGTGCCTGATCAACCAGCGCGAGGTGGGACGCCACACCAAAAGCTTTGCCGCCGCCCTGCGCGGTGCCCTGCGCGAAGACCCGGACATCATTCTGGTGGGCGAAATGCGCGACCTCGAAACCATCAGCCTGGCGCTGGAGGCGGCGGAAACCGGGCATCTGGTGCTGTCCACGGTGCACACCATATCCGCGCCCAAGACCATCGACCGCATCGTCGAGGTGTTTCCGTCCGAGATGCAGGCCCAGATCCGCACCAGCCTTTCGGAAACCCTGCAGGCCGTCATCTCGCAGGTGCTCTTTCCGCGCGCGGACAGGCCGGGGCGGGTGGCCGCGCTGGAAATCATGCTGGGCGTGCCCGCCGTGCGCAACCTGATCCGCGAAAGCAAGACCTACCAGCTGGCCAGCGTGCTGCAAACCGGCAAGAACGCGGGCATGCAGACCCTGGACGATGACATTCTGCGGCTGCTGGGCGCGGGGCTGATCAACCCGCGCGACGCCGCCGTGCACGTGGCCGACAAGCCGCGCTTCAAGCCGTATCTGGCCGGGGCAGGCGCCACCTCGGTGGCGCGCGCGGATAGCGCGGCGGGCTTCGCGGATGACGACTTCTGATTAGCGGGAATCACGGGTGCCGGAGACAAGCCATGAACTACCTTGAATTGCTGGGGCTTTCGCGCGAGCCGTTTTCCACCTCGCCAGACCCGCTCTCGTACTATCGCGCGCCCGGCCACGAGCTGTGCCTGCACCGGCTGGAAATCGCCGTGCGGTTGCGGCGCGGGCTGAACGTGGTGCTGGGCGAGGTGGGCACCGGCAAGAGCACCCTGTGCCGCTGCCTGCTGCGCGCCTTTGCCGAACAGCCGGAAGTGACCGCGCACCTGATCCTGGACCCCGGCTTTGCCAGTGCAGAGGCCTTTGCCCTGCACCTGTGCGAACTGCTGGCCGGGCCTGATGGCGGAACAGGCGCGGGGGGCGCACCCGGCGCGGGAGTCGGCGGAGGGATGGTCGCCAACTGGGAGGCAGGCGCCTTCAGGGACGACGCCGAACTCGTCCCCATGGCGGCCAACATCACGGTCAGCAGCGCGCCCGCGCAAGGGCGCGCGCCGGGGGCCGCGCACGCTCTGGCCGAAACCCCACGCACGGCCCCCGGCAGCGAACTGCGGCGCGAGGCCGTGGAGCGCATCCAGGCCGCGCTGCTGCGCCTGACGCAGGAGCAGCCCGGCCTTCCCGATCCGCAAGGGCAACACGGGCAGCGGGAAGGGGGGCGCATCGTGGTGCTGTGCATCGACGAAGGCCAGAAGCTGCTGCCAGAATGCCTGGAAGTGTTGCGCGAACTGCTGAACTTCGAGACCAACACCGAAAAGCTGCTCCAGATCATCCTGTTCGGCCAGCGCGAACTGGAAGACACCATCGCCGCGCTGCCCAACTTCCGCGACCGCATCAACGAATACCTGCCCCTGCGCCCCCTTTCGCGGCGCGAAACCATCCGCATGGTGCGCCACCGGCTACGCCTTGCGGGCGGCCCCGCCGGAGAGCGGCTGTTCACCCTGCCCGCGCTGCTGGCCGTGCATCACGCCACCGGCGGCTACCCCCGCAAGATCATGCGCCTGTGCCATCAACTGGTCATGAACCTGCTCATCAACAACCGCCGCCGGGTGACCTGGCGCGAGGTGCTGGCCTTTGCCCACCGCGACGCGGGGCTGGGCGGCAGGCTGGATACCGGGCCTGCGACCAGCGCGGGGCGGGCTGGGTCCAGTCCGCTCCGCGTGGTGGGGTATGCCGCGCTGACCGCCGTGCTGCTGGCCGGAGTGCTGCTGGGTGTCGGCGTGCTGACCGGGCGCGTACCCTCCGGCGGCGAACTGCGCCTGCCGTGGGCATCCGGAAACGGACAGGATGCCGCCCCCGCCCCCGCCACCGCCACCGCCGAAGTCCGCACGGATGTCGCCACGCAGGACGACACGGGGGGCATGTTCCGACCACTGCTGGCCTTGCTGGGGTTGTCCGACCAGAGAACCGCATCGGACTCCGGCACGTCGGCGGGGCAAGCCGATGCACCCGGCTCGTCCAGCGCACCCGGTCTTGCCAACTCGGCCAATCCCGTCAATCCGGCCAGCTCGCAGGGCCGGGCGGGCACCGCGTCCCGCCCGCTGGCGGCAACGCCCGTGGCGCCTGCCCCGGCGGCGGGATACCCGGCGTCCGCCGCCCAGCCCACCAGCCAGACCGCGCCCCCTGCCCGGCTGGGGCTGGTGGTGCTGCCGCGCGGTGAAACCCTGCTCGGCCTGCTGGACACCGTGTATGGCCGGTCCGCCGCCGTGCTGGACGCGGTGATGCAGGCCAACCCGGCCATCACCAACCCCAACCGTCTGCCTTCCGATACCATTCTGGCCCTGCCCGCCCTGGCCATGGAGCCGGGCATGGAACGACGCGGCCAGTACGCCCTGCTGCTGGAAAGCCACGCCACGATGGAAGAAGCCTACCGCGCCCTGCGCGCCAGGGGCGGCGGCAAGCGCGACGTGGTGCTGGCCCCGGTGTGGAAGCCCGACCGGGGGCTGCGCTTCTACCTGATGCCGCCGCGCTTTTTCGCCAGGCCCGCAGAGGCCCACGCGGCGGCGGAGCGGCTGTTCCCGCGCTTTCCCGCCGCCACGGTGGAGCCCGCCTTTGGCGACGGCGCGGTGTTCTACCGCAGTTTCGACTGATGCCGCCGGGGGCAGGCCGCCCCATGCCTGCCCTGCCCCCTGCCCACCAGTTCACCAGTTCACCAGTTCACCGGGTCACCGGATCACCGCAGCATCAGATCGCCCAGGTTTGCCACACTCCCGACGGCCCGGCCCGGCCCAGCGCCGGGCCGACTTGCGTTTCCGCCACGTTCAGGCCCCGCGCTCCCGGTTCTGCGCCATTGTCGCCATCCTGCCGCGCCCCGTTCTTTTTCTCCTTCCGGGCCGCCCGCGCATATCCCGCCATCCGCGCCAGCACGCCGCGCCGCCACCGGGCCGCAACGCGCGTCACACCGCCGTCACCATATCCTCACCCAACGCTCTTCCGGGGGTGCTTCCGTATTCCCGAAAAGCGCGCTAAAGAATTTCTAGAGTCCTCGGACTACGGAGCGCACGTCGCCCCGCCCAATCCGCCTCGTGGCCCCAACCCCAGGAGCACCCATGGCGAAGAAGAAGGTGGACGCAGGCAACGGCAAGCGCCGCAAGGAACGGGCAGCCCCCGTCACCGGCGCCACATCCGCCCCCGCGCCTTCTGCGATGCTGGAAGAGGCCCCGCCCCTGCCGGAACGCAACGGCAAGATCAAGCTCACGTCACTGGAGGATTTCGAGGAACACCGCCAGTCGCACCACGCAGACATCAGGAACGCCGCCCGCACGGCGCCCCGCCCCCCAGGCAAGACAAGCGTCAGGACCGCCCGCACGCCTGCCCCGTCCCCATCTGCAATGTCCGCCCCGGCAGGCCGCCGCAAGAGCGCCACACGCACCCCCACCGGCGAAATCCGCAAGCATTACGTCATCGACACCAACGTCCTGCTGGAAGACCCCGGCTGCATCGAGCAGCTGCGCAGCGACAACGAAAACGCCTGCTACCTGCCGCAGACCGTGCTGCAAGAGCTGGACAAGCTGAAGCGCCAGCCCGCCAAGGCCCATCTGGTGTCCCGCGCCGTGTCCGCCGTGGAGGCCGCCGTGCTGCGGGGGCACCTGCGGGTGGTCACCGGCGACTACCAGGCCCTGGCCCTGCCCTCGTCCGCGCCGGAGGTCAAATCATCTCCCGACCAGTACATCATCGCCGACGCCCGCTCGCTGCTGGCCACCGTGCCGCGCGAGGAACCCGTGGTGCTGGTTTCCAACGACCGGCTGCTGCGCATCATGGCCGACACCAGTTCCGGCCTGCGCAGCGAGGAATACCGCTGCTCCATCCCCTTCCGCTCGGAATCGGAACGCTACACCGGCTTCATGCCGCCCGCCGACGTGGTGCCCAACAGCTTCACCTGGGAAGGGGCATACCCCGTGTTCCACGACCGCGCGCTGGCCACGCAGGAGGTCAAGTTCGCCCCCACCCCGTGGAACATCATACCGCGCGACGTGTACCAGGCGCTGGCCATGCGCCTGATGCTGGACCCGGACATTCCGCTTGTCAGCCTGCAATCCACGGCGGGCAAGGGCAAGACCTTCCTGGCGCTGGGCTGCGCGCTGGAAATGGTGCTGAAGGAAAAGCGCCACAAGCGCATCTTCATCTCGAAGCCGCTGGTGGAAATCGGCCCCAAGCTGGGCTACCTGCCCGGCGACCTGACCGAAAAGACCGACCCGTACATGGAATACATCGTGGACCTGATGCTGAAGCTGCACAACGAGCACCGCCGCGCCCCCAACGCGCTGGCGGCCACGCCCAACGGCACCAGCCTCAGCCGCCTGAACCCCAAGGTGATCCAGGTGCTGCCCATCAACTACACGCGGGGCCGCAACCTGGAAGACTGCGTGGTGATCCTGGACGAAACCCAGAACCTCTCGCGCGAGGATCTGCGCACCCTGCTCACCCGCATGGGCCGCAACGTGAAGGTGATCTGCATGGGCGACACCCAGCAGGTGGACGCCCCCTTCAACAGCCCGGAAAACAACGGCCTGAACTGGCTGGTGCGCCTGCTGCGCGGCAACCCCGGCTACGCGCATCTGGTGCTGCGGGGGCGCAAGAGCCGCGGCCCCATCACCGACATGGTGGTGGCGGCGGGGCTGTAGGGCTGGAGGAAACGAGGCTGGCGCGGAAAAACCTTCTCCCCGCATGCGCCAGGCGAAGCATGCCCCCAATGACCGGATCCGATGAACGCACACAGGGCGGATGCCGCAAGGCATCCGCCCTTCATCGTGGTACCGGCCGTCCCGCAACGCGAGGGACAAAATGGCTGCACAGGTCCCTTGCGCGCCCGGTGCGGCACGGATAGCATCCCTGCATGTCCAGCCACCACCCCTCACGCAGGGGCCATGCCCCTTCCACGTCCGCAGCCGATCTGCCGGACATTCAATTGCCCGCCCCGCAAACCGCAGGCGGCCTGACCGGTCGCGCGCTGCACGGCGTGGGCTGGCTGGTGGGCCGCGCGCTGCGCGGGGTGGCATTGGGTACGGTGCGGGGCACGACTGCTACAGCACGCGGCATATACGGCGCGTTGCGCTGGCTGGCAGTGTCGGTGTGGCGCATGGCGCGTGGCCTGTGGGCGATCATCGCCCACGTGGTGGGCGCCATGCTGGGGCGCAAGGGCGGCAAGGCGGCGGGTTCGCCGGACAAGACCGGAACAGCCGGAACAGCCGGAACAGTTGGCCCGGCTCCCCCGGACGGCAAATCCGGCGCGCCGGGCAGGTCGCAAGCTGCCGACGGCAGGCAGCACCATGCAGGCGGCAATCCGGAAACCGGGCAACACGGGGCTACCGCCGCATCTCCGGAAGGCACCGACCGAAGCGCCTCCCCCTACCTGAGCATGCAGCCGCCCGCCATGTCGCCCATTCCGGCGCGAAAAATGCCGCAAGGCCCCACGCGCCCGCGCGCGCCACGCTCCGGCTGGCCGCTGGCCGTACGGCTGGTACTGCTGGTGGCCCTGCTGATGGGGGGCGACATCGCCCGCTACGCGGTGTGGCCGCCCGTCGCCACGCTGGCCAAGCAGAATCCCGCCGCCACCTCGTTCATGGAATACCGGCAGGAGCAGTGGGCACGGCAGGGGCGAGGCCCCAGCTACCGCCAGATATGGGTGGGACTTGGCAACATCTCGCGCAATCTGGTGCTGGCCGTGACCATCGCCGAGGACGACAAGTTCTGGCAGCACGAGGGGTTCGACCTGGACGGCATGGAAGAGGCCTTCCTGCGCAACATCGAGGAAGGGCGCATTGCCGCCGGGGGCAGCACCATCACCCAGCAGCTTGCGAAAAACCTGTGGTTCACGCCGGAAAAAAGCCTGTCACGCAAGGCCAAGGAGGCCATCATGGCCTGGCGGCTGGAGCGCGAACTGTCCAAGAAGCGCATCCTGGAACTGTACCTGAACGTGGTGGAATGGGGCGATGGCGTGTTCGGGGCCGAGGCCGCCGCGCGTCACCACTTCGGCAAGTCCGCCGCCGCGCTTACCTCGTGGGAAGCGGCCCGCCTTGCGGCGGTGCTGCCCAATCCCCTGCGCTGGTCACCCACGGGCACCTCGCGCGGGGTGCAGGTGCGGGCGTCCATCATCCATTCACGCATGGAACGACGGATGGGGGGCGGCTGATCCGCCCCTGTCCGGACGGGCTATCTGCCGGTTTCGAATGCCGCCGTGGCCACCACGTTGCTGCGCAGCAGGGGCACATGGCGCAGCAGCGCCCAGGTGAAGTTGGGCATGAACTTCAGGCTGGAATCCTGCGTGGAACGGACATCCCGCACCTCGAAACCGGCCACGGTCAGAACCTTGGCCAGCGTATAGGGCGTGAACCAGTAGCGGTGATCGGTGTTGATCACCTCTTGCCCACGCAACGCCAACTTGAAATTCTTGTAGAAAAAGGCGTTGGGTACCGTGATGATCACTGCCCCGGCGCGTCCCGCGTAGGTTTCGCGCAGCCTGCGCAAGAACCCCACCGGGTCGTCCATGTGCTCCAGCACCTCGCCAAGCACGATGTAGTCCCACCATCCGGCCAGCCGTTCGTCCTGCGAGAACATGTCCAGTACGGCCACGTTGTCGCACCCGTAGCGGGTGTTCAGTTCCGCAACAGCGTGTTCGTTCACGTCCACGCCAAGGCAGCGCGCGGCCACGCCGGTGATGCAGCCGTGCAGCCACGTGCCATCGCGCATCTTTTTTTCCAGCAGTTCCGCGTGGTCGGCGCACCCCACGTGCAGGACACTTTTTCCCGCCACCCGCTGCAGTATGTAGTCGAACCGGGTGGCCGTCTGGTCGGAACAGCTCAGGGAAAACCTGTAGCTGCTGCGGAATTCGGCCCCCCGCAGCATGGCAAGATCGCGCTCTGTCGGTTTCACGGTATCAGTCCTGCTCCGTTTCGGATGACCATGGGCGCCTGTACGACGGCATCCGCCAAAAGGCGCGCCACCTGCCCGGCACACCCACGCGCACGGCGGCGCAGGGGATGGCGTGCAATGCCAGGCAATGAAAGCAACGTACAGCTACGTCAAGGCCCCCGAAAAAACAACCCGCCATGGTACGGGCGGAGCGGGCTGGCTCGCCTGCGCATTCCGCCGGTGCGGCAATCGAAAAAGCGCGACGGTTATCCGCCGCGCTTCCATTTGTACCCTCTCTCCCTTCCCCCTACTGGCCCCGCCACTCCTTGACCAGTTCGGGGTGTTCCTTCATGAACCGCCGGGCGTTGCCCATGAGGTCGGCGCCCTTTTCCTGATTCCAGGCCAT
The DNA here is from genome assembly GCF_019931275.1 of Nitratidesulfovibrio sp. SRB-5. NCBI lineage: Bacteria > Pseudomonadati > Thermodesulfobacteriota > Desulfovibrionia > Desulfovibrionales > Desulfovibrionaceae > Nitratidesulfovibrio > Nitratidesulfovibrio sp. SRB-5. Next base: position 69,747 of record NZ_JAIOTY010000005.1, read on the forward strand.
CAGCGTTTCCAGCTGGTTGGCGTCGGCATAGCGGAAGCGGTCGAGAAAGGCGTAGATCTCGGGCATGTCCTTGTCCAGGCCGTTGCGCACCACTGTATGAATGCGCTCCTCTTCGCCCAACACCTTCTTGGGATCTTCCAGATAGTGCAGCTTCCAGCGGCCGAACATCCAGTGCGGCGACCAAGCGGTGACCACGATCCATTCCTTGCGGCGGATGGCGTCATCCAGCGCGGCGGTCATGGTGGCCCCGCTGCCCTCCACCAGGGTCAGCTTGTTCAGGCCGTATTCCTGCATGGCCTTTTCGGAAAGCTTCATCAGGCCGGAACCGGGGTCGATGCCGATGACCTTGCCCTTGAACTTGTCCGCATTGGCCTTCAGTTCCTCGATGGACTTCAGCGGCACGTAATCGGGCACGGCCCAGCCAAGGCGCGCCCCGCCCACCAGCGGGCCAAGATCCTTCACCTTGCCGTCCACCTTCTTCAGGTAGTCGCCGTGGGTCACGGGCAGCCATGCGGTGACCATGCCGTCCACGTCGCCCGTGGCCACGGCCATCCACATGGCAGCGGCGCTGACGGGCAGCACCTCCACCTTGCGGCCCAGCTTGTCCTCGATCACCGCCTTGGCCAGATGGGTACTGGCCGTGGCGCAATCCCATTCCACGTAGGCAAGGCGTACGGGCTTGCCGTCCGTTGCCATGGGCGCAGGGGCCGCAACGGCCTGCGTTGCCAGCAGCAGGACCGCCATGGTCATCAGCAGTATCTTCTTCATGTGGTGCTCCTCTGTTGGAGGTTATGCCGCGCACTGCGGCGATGTGATGCGGGGCCGGGCGGGGTCTAGCTCCCCACCCGCTTCCCCACATGTTGCAATATGCGGTCAAGGCAGATGGCCACGATGACGATGCCTATGCCCGCTTCGAAGCCGTTGCCCATTTCCAGCCGCTGGATGGCCTTCCACACTTCGCCGCCAAGGCCCCGCGCGCCGATCATGGCGGCAATGACCACCATGGACAGGGCCAGCATGACCGTCTGGTTCACGCCCGCCAGCATGGTGGGCGCGGCCAGGGGCAGTTCCAGCTTCACCAGCCGCTGGAAGCGCCCTGTGCCGAAGGCCTCGGCGCATTCCACCAGCTCTGCGGGCACCTGCCGGATGCCGAGACACGTGAAGCGGATGGCGGGCGGCATGGCAAAGATCACCGTGGCGAACACGGCGGCCACCTTGCCAAGGCCAAAGAAGGGGATGGCGGGAATCAGGTAGACGAAGGCGGGCATGGTCTGCATCACGTCCAGCACGGGCATGACCACGGCGCGGGCCCGGTCGCTCATGGCGGCGGCAATGCCCAGCGGAATGCCCACCAGCACCGCCAGCAGGGTGGCCACCAGCACCAGCGCAAGGGTGCTCATGGTGGCCTGCCACAGGCCCATGTTCCAGACCAGGGCCAGCCCGGCCACGGCAAATGCGCCAAGCCCCTTTTTGCGGGTAACCCGCCACGCCACCAGCCCCACGAAGGCGATGACCAGCGGCGGGGGCAGCGCGTCCAGCCCCGCCTCCAGCAGGTTCAGGCCGCTTTCGGTCACGGCGGAAAAGGCCCGCGTGGCCGGGGCCAGGTGGGTAACCAGAAAGTCGATGGCCGCTTCCAGCCACTGCCCGAGGGGAATGCGCGGAAAGGCGCCCGTCATGTTCAGCATGTTCGTCAGGCCCGTCATGTTCGTCACCTCCATCAGGCGTTCCCTCCCCGTTCGGCCAGCGCACCCAGCAGCAGCCCGCGCACGATGACCCCGGCCAGCCGCCCGCGCTCGTCGGTGACGGCCAGCGGGTGCGGCAGCCCGGCCATGAGGGGAATGAGTTCGGAGGCGGGAGTATCCGTAGATACCGTGCTGAAGTCGGTGCGCATGATGGCCGCAAGGTCGCGCTCGCCGCCCGCCAGGTGCTCGGCGATGTCGTCGGCGGTGACCAGCCCCACCAGCTTGTGGTTGCGGTCAAGCACGAACAGGGTGGCGATGGCGTGGTTGCGCATCTTGCGCAGGGCCGTGCGCGGGCCGTCCACGCCCAGCACCGCCACCGCCTCGGACCGCTTCATCACCGTGCCCGCCGTGAGCACGCGGGCAATGTCCACATCGGCCACGAAGCGGGCCACGTAGTCGTCCGCCGGGCTGGTCAGGATGTCTTCCGGCGTGCCCACCTGCACCACGGCCCCGTCGCGCATGAGCACGATGCGGTCTCCGATCTTCAGCGCCTCGTCCAGGTCATGGCTGATGAACACGATGGTCTTGCGCACGTCGTCCTGAAGGCGCAGCAACTCGTCCTGCATGTCGCGCCGGATCAGGGGGTCCAGCGCGCTGAAGGCCTCGTCCATCAGCAGGATGTCCGGGTCCAGCGCAAGGGCGCGGGCCAGGCCCACGCGCTGCTGCATGCCGCCGGAAAGCTGGCCGGGCCGGGCCGCTTCCCACCCGGCCAGGCCCACGCGGGCCAGGGCCTCGGCCGCCTTGTCGCGCCGGGTGGCCTTGGTTGCCCCCATCACCTCCAGCCCGTATTCGGCGTTTTCAAGCACGGTGCGGTGCGGAAAAAGGGCAAAATTCTGAAACACCATGCCGAAGGTGCGCTGGCGCAGGGCGCGCAGTTCCTTCACCGAAAGGGTGGTCACGTCGGTGCCGTCGATGCGCACCGTGCCGTCGGTGGGTTCGATGAGCCGGTTCAGACAGCGCACCAGGGTGGATTTGCCGCTGCCGGAAAGGCCCATGACCACCACTATCTCGCCCTCGTCCACCTCGAAGGTGGCGCGGTTGACGCCCACGGCGTGCCTGGTGCGCTTGTATATCTCGTCCTTGGGCTTGCCGGCGCGGACCATGGTCAGCGCCTTTTCCGGCCCCGGGCCGAATATCTTGGTCAGGTCGCGGATTTCTATCTTCGCCATGTTGCCTCCTGTGCTGCTACGCGCCACGGGCGCCCGGCCCATGCAGGACCGGTAAACGCGCCGACAACGACCGCTCGGCCATACTGCCGCGCCCCCCCCCGGAAAAGGGACGAGACACGGAAGACCAGCGCGCGGAACGCATCATCGGCACACACCCGGCGAGGGCGCGCGTCGTGTTGTCATCATCATGCTGTCATGGAGATGCACGGGAGGAAGGACGGAACGGGATGCAGACTGGCTGGCACACGGTTGCGCCGCATGGTCATGACCGGCTTGCCGGGCAGGCCCACCCGCAGGGCAGGCCGAAGCTGGCCCGCAAAGGCTTCCCCGCGCTGCACGCGCAGTCTGCCCGGCCCGCAAGCAAGGCGGCCCGGATATGCGAACCGGTGCGGAACCCGGCGGAGCTGCTGAGCAACTGGCGCGGAACTGGCTGCGGCAATGACCACGCACGGCCATCATCCTGCCGGGCCGCAAGGGCACACCAGAGGATACACAGGCCGCGCACAACGACTGCATCCTGAATATTGCGCACCGAAAAATCACGCTTTTTCGGTTGCACGCATCAGACCGAACTCATATGTGCACGGGCAGGCATTCCTTGGCCCTTGCCCGTACACTCAACATCCTCCCGGACATCAAAGCATGCTGTTCATGATCGGCATAGATCAGCTTTTCATTCACGCAATGAATACAACCGATCACACCATTTTCACAATATAAGTCAAAAAACAGCCCATGTCCACCCGCAATGTATTTTCGTGACAATCCCTGACATCCCGGTACGTACGACCACGTGGACGCAACCTGTCGCAAGCGCACGCAAGACCGTTGCACCCGGACGGAAAACATGCCATCCATGGGGGCAGTACGCTGCGGAGGTAGACATGGCCATGGACAGTTTTTCCTTGCGACAAGCGGCGTTACGATGGGGGGCGAGCCTGTTCGGCGTGGCCGACCTGGACCGTCTGCGCACCCTGCCCACCCAGCCGGAAAACCTGCTGGACGGGTGGACCCGGGCCATCAGCCTGGGGGTACGCCTAGCGGACCCGGTGCTGGACGACATCGTGGACGGCCCCACCCCGCTCTACGCCCACCATTACCGGGCCGTGAACACCCGACTGGACGATACCGCCCTGCGTCTGGCCCTGCTGATCCAGGAAGCGGGCGGACGCGCCCTGCCGCTGCCCGCCTCGCAGGCGCTGGATTCCGAGGCCTGCACCAGCATGATCTCGCACAAGGCGGTGGCCGTGGCCGCCGGGCTTGGCTGGCAGGGCAAGAGCCTGCTGACCATTTCGCCGCTGTACGGCCCGCGCATCCGCCTGTGCACGGTGCTCACCGATCTGCCCCTGCAACCGGGCCACCCGCTGATGAACCGCTGCGGCAACTGTACCCGCTGCGCCGATGCCTGCCCCGCCGGAGCCATCAAGGGGACGGCGCTGCCCAACGAACCGGGCGCGCACTATCAAAGCCGCGACGAGGCCCTGCACTTCGAGCGCTGCCGCACCCTGTTGCAAGGGGACTTCGCCAAACGCCCGCTCATCGGGCATTCGGTATGCGGGGTGTGCGTCAAGGTGTGCCCGTGGGGTGCGCGGGGCAAGGGCGTGCTGCACGGGCGCGACGACGTGCCCATGACCATGATGGACGACCAGTTCACCCTGTTTCCGCAGTCGTCCTGAGCGCTTTGTTTCACCGACGCCCCGGCCCGGACCACGGGTCGTTTGCCCGCACCGCAGCCAAGGGAGGCCCCATGGTCCGCTCCATCACCCCTCGCGAACTCGACGATGTCCTGTGCGGCGAAGAGCGCATGCTGCTGCTCGACGTGCGCAGACGGAGCGAACGCGACCTGCACCCGGAGGCCATTCCCGGTTCGCAGTGGCGCGACCCGGCCATGGCGGACACGTGGCTGCCCTCCATTCCCGAGGGCACCAGCGCCGTGGTGTATTGCGCGGGCGGGGGAGAGGCCAGCCGGGGCATCCAGTCGCGCCTGACGGCGCGCGGAGTGGCCGCGCGCTACCTTGAAGGCGGGCTGGCCGCCTGGCAACGGCAACACGGCGGCGAACACGGCGAGCAGGGCGGCCCCGCCGTACGGGCGGGGGAAGGCTGTGCCCATGCTCCGTTGCGCGGTGAACCCGGCGGGCACATTCCCGCTGGCGGCGAAAGCGGCCTGCACCGCCCGGCGGCCAACGGCCAACTGCCCATGGGCACCAGCGAGGCAGGCGGGCACGAACACGCGCGCGGGGGACGGCCCGGGGCGGTCGGCGGCGCGGCAGGCCGCAGCAGTGGCGAGGGCGGCGGAGTTCGCTGAGGCCGCGCCGCCAAAGGGCGCCAGCAGCCCCCCTCCTTCGCAGCACCCGTCCGCAGCAACCTGATCAAACGACACCGTCAGTCTGGCGGCCCGCGATGCCGCAGTGCGCAGCGTTGCCCGCGTGCCTCCTATTCCGCACCACCGCACCAGCCCGGACCATGCCCCCCGTGCCCGTTTACCCCCACCCCGGCGCGTGCTATGCCCCTGCTTCGGCGCGGACATCCGCGCGCGGGGCCCTCCAACTGCCCGCGCGGCGTGCCCGCCCGCAGCCGCACATCCGGAGCCATCATGAACACAGCCCGCCGCATCGCCGCGCGTTTTCGTCCGTCCCCTGTTTCGCAAATCTCCAACCGGCAGCGCTCCCCGCGCCGCGCGGCACACCTGGCGCTTGTCGCCCTGTTGGCGGCGGGCCTGCTGCTGGGCGGATGCAAGCCCCCCAAAAAGGGGACGGCGGGCCTGCCGGAACGCCCCACCTACATCCGCGAGGCCACGGACCAGGAAACTTCCGCGCCCGATGCGGGCACGAGCGCCACGGGCACGACAGGCGCCACCAAGCCGGATACCGGCGCCGCCACGGCTGATGCCGTTGCCAACACCGCGCAGCCTGCCGTCCCCGATCTTGTGGTCGCCCCTGACAGCATGGCCAGCAACCGCCAGCCCGAACCCGTGCCGCAACCGCAGAGCCGCGCTGCCGCCCCCGTGGGCGAACTGGTGGAGCTTTCCGACGGCACCAGCGTGGAAGCCCCCACTCGCCCGCAGGACCAGTTTGCCTTTGCCATGGCCCTGTTGCAGGGGGCCGACGGCCAGCCCGATCCGGCCCGGGCCGCAACGTGGCTGGAAAAGTCCGCCGATCAGGACTTCGGCCCCGCGCAGGACGTGCTGGCGCGCCTGTACCTGGACGGCACCGGCGTGCGCAAGGACGAGGCCAAGGCCTTTGCGCTGGCCATGTCCGCCGCCGAGCAGGACATCATCAACGCGCAGGCCCTGGTGGGCGTGTTGTACACTTATGGGCGCGGCACCCGGCGCGACTTCATGCAGGGCGAGAAATGGCTCTCGCTGGCGGCGGAGCGGGGCCACCCGCAAGCGTGCGACCTGCTGGCCGAATACCACCGCAAGGGGTTGGCCGGGCCGGAGAACCAGGAAGAAGCCTTTCGCTGGACGGAACGCGCCGCCGCCCTTGGGGTGGTGCGCGCACGCTTCTGGCTGGGCGTGCACTACCGCTACGGCATGGGCACCCCGCGCGACGACGCCAAGGCCCTGCACCTGCTGCGCGAAGCCGCCGACGCGGGCAACCCCGACGCCATGGGGCTGGTGGCCGAAATGCTTTACCGGGGCCAGGGAAGCGAGCCGGACATGGCTGGCTCCGTGCGCTACTTCCAGATGGGCGCCAAGGCGGGCGACCTGCACTCGCTGCTCAACCTGGGCATCCTGCATCACGAGGGTACAGGCGTGCCCAAGGACTACCCGCGCAGCCTGCAACTGTTCGGCCAATGCGCCGAGGGCGGCCACCCGCGCTGCATGACCTTGCTGGGCAGCATGCTGGCGGAAGGGGAAGGAGCCGAGGCGGACATGGTCACCGCCCATTCCTGGCTGACCCGTGCCGTGCTGTTCGGCGATGGCGACGCGGCTTCGGTGGCAGCCGAGGTGCAGCAACGCATGACGCCCGACCAGTTGGTGCATTCCAAGAACATGGCCGCGCAGTGGATGCAGGCCCACCCGCAGTTCCAGCCCGGCGTGCCCGCGCAACTCGAACCGGAAGCATCCACGGCGGTTCCGCAGGCCGCGCGACAGGAAGCCTCGCAATCCGCACCGGGAGCAAGCGCCGACACCGGCACGACGGACATGACCGCCACACCGCAGGGCTCCTCCAACGCGACGGCCCCTGTTACCCAGACCGACAAGACCGGCAAGACGGGCACCACCACTGCGGCCCCGGCGAAGAAGAAAGGCACCAAGGCCGCCAAGGGCGCCCGCACCACCAACTGATACGCGCCGGGCACGACGACGCAACGGACGCAGCATGCCTCCCTTTCCCGATCACCAGGATCCCCGCGCCACCGGTCCGTTGCGGGTATTCCGCCACCGCAACTATCGGTTGTTCTTCGCCGGACAGGCCATTTCGCTGCCCGGCACCTGGATGCAGTCCATGGCCCAGTCGTGGCTGGTCTACCGGCTGAGCGAATCCAGCTTCGTTCTGGGGGCGCTGGGCTTTGCCGCGCAATTGCCGCTGTTCGTGCTGTCCGTGTTCGGCGGCGCGCTGGCTGACACGCGCGACAGGCGCGCCATACTGGTGGCCACGCAGGTGGCCTCCATGCTGCTGGCGCTGACTGCCGCCGCGCTGACCATGACCGACGTGGTGCAGGTGTGGCACGTATTCGTGCTGGCCACGGCGCTCGGCATCGTCAACGCCTTCGACGTGCCCACGCGGCAGTCCTTCATCATGGACATGGTGGGGCGCGACGATCTGCCCACGGCCATCGGCCTCAACTCGTCCATGTTCAACGCGGCCCGTGTTGTCGGGCCAACCCTGGCGGGGCTGGTGGTGGCCGCCGCGGGCGAAGGGTGGTGCTTTCTGCTCAACGGCATCAGCTTTGTGCCCGTCATCGCTGGGCTGATGATGATGCGCCTGCCCGTCCACGTGCCCCCGCCGCCCGGCCCTTCCACGTTGCAGCGCATCCGCGAGGGGCTGGGCTTTGCCGCGCGCCACAAGGGCATTCGCACCACCCTGCTGCTGGTGGGGGCCACCAGCCTCATCGCGGTGAACTATTCCGTGCTGATGCCTGTGGTGGCCGACAAGGTGCTGGGCGGCAACGCCAGGACACTGGGCCTGCTGCTGGGGGCCGCCGGGGCAGGTGCGCTGCTGGGCGCGCTGTGCCTTGCCCTGCGCCGCAGCAGCGACGGGCTGTCCCGATGGGCGCTGTACGGGGCTGTTGGACTGGGGGCCAGCCTGACGGTGTTCGCGCTGTGCCGCTCGGTGTGGACGGCGCTGGTGGCGCTGGTGCCCGTGGGCATGTGCATGGTGGTGCTGATGGCATCGGCCAACACGCTGCTGCAAATCATGTCGCCCGACGCCTACCGGGGCCGGGTCATGGCCTTGTATTCCATGATGTTCCTGGGCATGGGACCGTTCGGCTCGCTGCTGGGGGGCAGCGTTGCCCATGCGCTGGGTCCGTCGCCCACGCTGCTGCTGTCCGGCATCGTCTGCCTGGGGAACGCGCTGTGGTTCGGCGTGTGGCTGCGGCGGCACGGCCCGTCGCTGGCTGGCGGGGGGCGCGAGGCAAGCTGAGACCGTTCTTGCCATTCGGACGGGCCGCACCGGGCGGGAGTAAACCGGACGGCAGTGTTCCTGCCAGGCGCACTCCGGACAAAAGCGTCCCGATCAAAAGCTCCCTGAAAAAAGCGTCCCGAGCAAAGGCGCACCGGCAAAGGCATCCGGACAAAAGCGTACCGAACAAACAAGTTTTGCTCAGAAACGTCCAAGCGCAGACGCCATGGCGCGGGCTTACCGGCAGCGATGTCGCAGAGACCGGCCCGGCATATATTGTTGCACCGGTAATCTGGACACGAACGGAAAACAGGGGAGAAGGCAGCCACGGCAGCCCTCTCCCCTGTTTTCCGGTACATCGCAGGGTATCGTCTCAGCGGGACCGCAGCCGCTCCAGCAACGCGGGCAACAAGGTACCGTTGGCGGCGGCAAGGCGGTTGGCATGCAGCGGGTCCGGGTGGCCGTCGATATCGGCCACGGCGCCCCCCGCCTCTTGCACCAGCAAGGCACCGGCAGACAGGTCCCAGCGTTTCAGGCTGACCACGAAGAAGCCGTCCAGCCGTCCTGCGGCCACATAGGCCAGATCCAGCGCGGCGGCACCGCCCCGGCGCATGCCAGCCGCGCAACGGGCCACCGCGCAGAACTGCTCCAGATACCCCTCCATGCCCGGCCATTTGGGCGGCGGCACCACGGTGCCCACGACCGCCTCGTCCAGTCGGGTACGCCGAGCCACATGCAACGGGCGCCCGTTGCAAAACGCCCCCTCCCCGCGCACTGCGGTGAAGAACTCGCGTCTGCCCGGGTCAGCCACCACGCCCAGCACCGCCACACCGTCCACTTCCAGCGCCACGGACACCGCATAATACGGAATCCCGTGCACGTAGTTTACCGTGCCATCCAAGGGATCCACGATCCAGCGGAACGGCGATGCGCCGGAATCACCAGCGCTGTCTCCCGACTCCTCGCCCAGCCGGGCATGGTCGGGGTAGGCCTGCCGGATGCGCGCAAAAATGGCCGCCTCCGAACGGGCGTCCAGTTCCGTGGTGATGTCGCCGGGGCTCTTGGTGGTGGTGCGCACGCGGGCCAGGCGCGAACGCCCACGCGCCAACACGGCGCAGCCCGCCTTGGCGGCATCAAGGGCCACGGCCAGCGCGTCCTCAAGGTTCAGGCTGCCACCAAAGGCAACGGGTCTGTCGGGTTGTGAAGATGTCATAAAAAAATCCAAGGTTACAGGTACGGTGGCAGGCCCCCTCATGTCGGGGCTGAAGGCCCCTGTTCCCTACCACCATGCCTTCGACGCGAAAAGCCTTCTGCCCCCCCCTGACGGGGCATGCGGCGTCCATCCCATGCCACGCGTCGGGCACGTGGAAACGCCATCCGAATCCACGTTGTCGCTCCCACGAGCCATCCCGCCTCGCCCATGCGCTATGCATCCCCCCTCAAGCTCACGCCCCATGGCCCTGCGCCGTGCGTCCTGCGCATCAAGCCTTCCCGCTTCACGGCTGTCGCCCAGCTCCCGGCGCTGTGAGCCCTGAGCTTCAAGCCCTCCTGCCCCATGCGCTATGCGCTCGAAGCCTTCCCGTTTCACGCGCTATCGCCCAGTTCCCTGCGCATTGCGCCATGTTCCTTGTGCTCTGCGCCTTGCGCTGTGGCCCTGAGCTTCAAGCCTTCCCGCTCCATGGCCCAGCGCCCTTGCGCATCGTGCTTCAAGCCGCCCATGCCCGCGCCTGTGCCCGTGCCCGTGCCCGCGCCTGTGCCTGTGCCTGTGCCTTTGAACGCACGAAGGCCCCGGTGATTTCTCACCGGGGCCTTTCGCGTGATGGGTAGGGATGCGATTTCTCGTATCCCTGT
>NZ_JAIOTY010000006.1 GCF_019931275.1 Nitratidesulfovibrio sp. SRB-5
TTGAGGCACCCGTACGATTGATTACTATCGTAAAGGCTGATTCCTTCCCGACTCGCTATTTACTTGTCAAAGAACCGCAGCCTTGCGACCGTCGGCCGGGCCAGTGCCCGAACCATTCTGCCGTACACGCTGTGCGTGCGGGCGGACTTTCAGCTATGCTCCTTTCGGAGACATCCGTCAACACCCTTTCGCGTTTTTTTTCGCGATGGCCGTGTCGACCTTTTGCCCGCCCGGTCCTGCGCAGCCCCTTTGCAGAAGGCGTTGCCGGTTCCGTTCGGCGCGGAGGTGGTTTCTACGCGAAACCCGGATGAAGTCAACACCGTTTTTTCATTTTCTTGAAATTAACATACAACACACCGATAATTCAGACATAAAATCAGGCATGCATTACATCGGAATGTCCCCTTCCGGGGGCGCTCATGCCCATGCGGCGTTCGTGGTCGCCTTCGGGACCACCTGCAAGGGATGCTTTTCACCTTCGCACCGGGACATTCGAGCGGTCCCTGCCGTGCCATCTTCTTCTCGGCTCGCCACCCGCTTGCCGGTCCGCTGGCGCATTCACGCTACCCAATCCGTTTTGCCGACCGCGTCCTGCTTGGCGCTGCCCCTGCCCCCTATATATGTATGCACCAACGAAACGCCCCTTTCATCTCCCCCCCCCGGCTTTGGCGTGCATGCCCGTGCCGGACGTGCCGCCCCTGCCCTCCGGCCTTTCCGTCCTGCCCTGCCGTCCTGAATGGCCTGACTGGCCCGACTACTCCGGCTGGTCCGACTACTCCGGCTGCCTTGGCCGGCCCGCTCATCCTGACAGCCTTGCCCATCCTGGTTGTCCCGCCATCCCTGTTGGTCCGCCATCCTGACTGCCCCGGTTGCCCCGTCCGTCCCGTCCTGCGCACCATGGGGCACGGGGTGGCGCGCCACGGCAAGATAGGCTAGGTATGTGCCCAATCCGCAACCAAGGGAGACACCAATGGGTTTTCTTAACGCCAGCAGCAGCTTCACCCGGTTCCGCATCGCGGACCCGGTGCCCGCCACCCTCTGGCCCACCCTGCCCGACAAGCTGAAGCAGTTCTGCTTCCGCGACATCGACAACACTTCCGACGAACGTTCCTGGGGCTGGGTGTGCTTCGACGACATGCTCGACACGGCCTGGCGCACCGCACCGCCCGAAAAGGGCGGATACATTGCCTTTTCGCTGCGCCAGGACACCAGGCGCATTCCCGCCGCCGTGCTGAAGAAGCACCTGTCCCTTGCCCTGCGCGAGGAAGAGGCCCGCAACAAGGAACAGGGCAAGAAGTTCATCTCGCGCGAGCGCAAGAAGGAACTGAAGGAACAGACCCGGTTGCGCCTGATGTCGCGGTTTCTGCCCATCCCCGCGGAATTCAACGTGCTGTGGGCCATCGACACGGGCATCATCTATTTTGCGTCCACGCAGTCGAAAATGATCGACCTGTTCTCCGACTATTTCACGCTGACCTTCGACCTGCACCTGGAACCGCTGACGCCTTACGCGCTGGCCGCCTCCATGCTGGACGAGGCCGCCATGACCCGCCTGGACACGCTGGAACCCACCCGGTTCGCCGGGTAGGCGCGCCGGACAAGGACATACGATGAGCGACACCCCCTATCTCGGCCAGACCACCGACGTGATCCTGGGCCAGGAATTCCTGACCTGGCTGTGGTACCGCAGCGAAACCGCGCCCGGTTCGTTCCGCATGCCGGACGGCAGCCCCTTTGGCGTGCACATGGAACAGCGCATTTCGGTGCAGGGCGGCGAAGGCGAAAGCCTGGAAACCGCCACCGTCTCCGGCTCCATGTCGCCCCTGCGCGAAGCGCGCATGGGCCTGACCACCGGCAAGAAGGTGACTCGCGCCCTGCTGCGTTTCGAGCGCGAGGCCGATTCGTGGCAGGTCAGCCTGCGGGCCGAGGACTTTTCCCTCAACAGCCTGAAGACCCCCACCGTGGAAAAGGATGGCGAGGGCGGCGACGACGATCCCGACGCCCGTCTGCTGGAAAAGATCTACCTGATCGAAACCTGCCTTGGCTTCCTGGACGAGGTATACCGCCAGTTCATGGAGGTGCGCCTTTCGAAGCGCTGGGCAGAGGAAGTGCGCGACCTGCGCGGGTGGATGGAGCACGAGGCGTAGGGACGGCCCCCGCCCCCCGCCACCACAAGGCTTCAAGGACAATGACGACGTGACCAGCGATCTTCGCGATACCCCGCCAGCGCCGCCCGCCACCACAGACACCCCGGCGGACGGCCACCGCCATGCCGCGCCGCGCCCCGGCCGCATGGCCGCCATGCTGCGTCGCATGGCCCGCAAGCTGGCGTGGATGCTCTTCGTGTTCTGGGGCATCACGATCATCAGCTTCTGGGTCATCCATCTGGCCCCGGGTTCGCCCACGGACATGCAGACCACCATGAACCCGCTGGCCGGGGCGGAAACGCGCAAGCGGCTGGAAGCCCTGTACGGGCTCGATAAGCCGCTGCACGTGCAGTACGTGCAGTGGCTGGGGCGCCTGTCCCGGCTGGACTTCGGCAATTCCATGTCCAGCGACCCGCGCCCGGTGTGGGACAAGATCAAGGAACGGCTGCCGCTTACCGTGGGCATGAACGTGGCCTCGCTGGTGCTCACCCTGCTCTGCGCCATTCCCATCGGGGTGGCGTCCGCCCATTGGCAGGGCAGGCTGTTCGACCGGGCCATGACGGTGCTGGTATTCATAGGCTTTGCCATGCCCGGCTTCTGGCTGGCGCTGCTGCTGATGCTGCTGTTCGGCATCCACCTGCAATGGCTGCCGCTTTCCGGCCTTACATCGCTGGACCATGCCGCCATGTCGCCCTTGGGCAAGGCATGGGACATCATGGCGCACCTGGCCATGCCCATCTTCATTTACACCTTCGGCAGCCTTGCCGGGCTTTCGCGGTTCATGCGCGCCTCCATGCTGGAGGTGCTGCGGCAGGACTACATCCTTACCGCGCGGGCCAAGGGGCTGCCGGTGCGCACGGTGATCTTCCGCCATGCGCTGCGCAACGCGCTGCTGCCGGTCATCACCATCCTGGGGCTTTCGCTGCCGGGGCTCATCGGCGGCAGCGTGATCATCGAATCCATCTTCGCCCTGCCCGGCCTGGGGCAGCTGTTCTACCAGGCGGTCATGGCGCGCGACTACCCGCTGATCATGGGCAACCTGGTGCTGGGCGCGGTGCTGACGCTGGTCGGCAACCTGTTGGCGGACCTGTGCTACGGCCTGGCCGACCCGCGCATCCGGCTCACCGGAGGCTCGGGCGGTGACGGCGCGGGGAACGGCGACGGGGGCAACGCATGAGCGCCGCCGACCTGATCTCACCCCGCCGCTGGCTGCTTTTCTGGACGCGCCACCCCATGCTGGCCACCGGCCTGTCGCTGGTGCTGGCCATGTCCGCGGCGGCCCTGCTGGCCCCGTGGATAGCCCCGCACGACCCCACCGCGCTGAACCTGACGGCCATCCTGCAACCGCCGTCTTCCGCGCACCCGCTGGGCACCGACGCCCTGGGCCGCGACGTGCTTTCGCGCATGCTGCACGGGGCGCGGGTATCGTTGTGGGTGGGCTTCGTCTCGGTGGGCATCTCCGTTGCCATCGGCCTCGCGCTGGGGCTGGCGGCGGGCTATTTCGGCGGGTTGGCGGACGAACTTATCATGCGCTGCGTGGACATCATGCTGTGCTTTCCCTCGTTCTTCCTGATCCTTGCGGTCATCGCCTTCCTGGAGCCCAGCCTGCTGAACATCATGGCGGTGATCGGGCTCACCTCGTGGATGGGCGTGGCCCGGCTGGTGCGCGCGGAAACCCTGTCCCTGCGCGAGCGCGACTTCATCGCCGCCGCCCGGCTGGCCGGGGCGGGGCCCGTGCGCATCCTTTGCCTGCACGTGCTGCCCAACGCCGTGGCCCCGGTGCTGGTTTCCGCCACGCTGGGCGTGGCCGGGGCCATCCTGACCGAATCGGCCCTGAGCTTTCTGGGGCTTGGCGTGCAGCCGCCCATGCCCAGCTGGGGCAACATGCTGCTGGAGGGCAAGGACGTGCTGGAAATAGCCCCGTGGCTGTCGGTGTTTCCCGGTTGCGCCATCCTGCTCACCGTGCTCGGCTACAATCTGCTGGGTGAAAGCCTGCGCGACCTGCTGGACCCGCGCCTGAAGCGCTAGGCCATGCGCATCGCCTGCGTCGGCACGCACCTGGCCGCCAGCTTCCGGCGCATGGGGCACGAGGTGCTGGACCTGCACCCGCCCGGCGGCATCGTGGACATCGCCGCCCTGCTGGATGCGCACGGCTTCGCGCCCGATCTGCTGGTGCAGCAGGAAACGCTGGGCGCTCGGGTGATCCTGGCCGAGCTGGAAACCCTGCGCTGCCGCAAGGCGTACTGGGCCATCGACAGCCATCTGAACATGCACTGGCATCGCCACTACGCGCGGCTGTTCGACGTGCTGTTCACCCCCCACCTTTCGCTGTTCCGGGCGCTGCCGCCGCAGTGGCGCCATCCGCAGGCCGTGCACCTGGCCATGAGCGGGCACGCCCGCCCGTGGCAGCCCCACGCCGGGCGCGGCCACGACGTCTCCATGGTGGGCGTGCTGGACAAGCACCGCCCCCTGCGCGGCTGGCTGGCCGAACTTCTGCGGGGCCGGTTCGGCGTGCAGGCCCGACAGGGCGTGCCCTTTGCCGAAATGCTGGCCCTCTACGGCGATACGCGCATCATTCCCAATGAATCCATCGGGTTCGAGGTCAATTTTCGCCTCACTGAAGGGGCCTCGTGCGGGGCCTGCGTGCTCACGCCAGACGTGGGGCCGGACCAGGATGCGCTGTTCGACGACGGGCACGAAATGGTGGTCTACGCCGACGGTCTGGACCTGTTGGAAAAACTGCGCTTCCTGCTGCGCAGGCCGGATGTGGCCGAGCGCATTGGCCGGGCCGCCTGGGAACGGGTGCAGGCGCAACATTTGCCGGACCACCGGGCCGCCACCATGCTGGAGGCCGTAGGTTCGACGCCGGGCAATGCCGCCACCGGCATGGCGGGTGCCGAAGCCCTGTGGCTGACGCTGTTCCACCGCATGCGCACCGACGTGCTGGACCTGCCCCCGGACGCGGTGCCCAACGCCCTGGACGACTTGCCCGAAACGCCGGAAAGCATGGCCGCGCGGCTGCGTGCCGTGGCGGAACCGCCCAGAGGACAGACGCCGCTGCCGGTGCGCGAAACACCGGCCCTGGCCGACGTGCTCGACCGGCTGCTGGCCACCGGTGCCCACGCGGAGGATCTGGACGTCAACGTTGCCGCCGCCGGGGCAGCCCTGGTACGCGGCGACCTGAAGGCCGCCAAACCCTTCTGGTACCGCCTGCACCAGGCCCGGCAACTGCGCCAGCCGGACAAACCGCAGTCCGTCTACCACGCCTGCCTGCTGTGGGCGGAACTGCTGCGCCGCGAAGGCCGCGACGCCCAGCCGGGCTTCACCTATGATCCGGAGCGCCACTGCCCGGAAGCCGCCTTCGAGATGCTGGTGCTGGCGCAACGCCACAACGGCGGCGACCTTGAATGGATGCGGGGGGTTGAGCGCTTGACTTCGCGCCGCAAGGCGCTCACTTTTTACAGGCTCGGCATTCTGGCGCGCCTTGCGCTGGAACCCGGCGCGCCGTGGCGCACCCAGGCGGAGTACGGTCTGACCTGCCTGCGCGCCTACCGCGTCGAGCAGGGACTGCACGAACTGGCCGAGGCCGGACGCCGCGCCACGGCGGAAGGGCAGCAACGGGCCTTCCTGCGCCTGCTGGACGGGTACGCCCCCGGCGGGCACCTGCGCCGGGGACTGGATGTGGCCCCCGCCGCATCGCCGGCCATGCCATCCGCCACGCCACCGGACGCCGAAGCCGACATTTCACCGGACGCCATCGCCGCCCCCCCGGCGGACGGCGGCGACCGGACCTGAGCAAGGACACCTCATGCTGGAATACCTGCGCATTCGGGACCTCGCGCTCATCGAGGACATGGAACTGGATTTCGCCCCCGGCCTCAACGCCCTTACCGGCGAAACGGGCGCGGGCAAAAGCTTCATCCTCAAGGCGCTCAATTTTCTCATCGGCGACCGGCTTGCCTCGGACATGGTCCGCCCCGGCAAGGAAAAGGCCCACGTGGAGGCCCTGTTCGCCCTGCCCGACGGCGACATGGTGCTGCGCCGCGAACTGACGGCGGACACGGGCCGCAGCCGCCTGTTCATCAACGACCGGCTCAGCTCGCAGGACGCGGTGCGCGACATGCGCGCCTCGCTGGTGGTGCACACCAGCCAGCACGGTCAGCAGAAGCTGCTGCAACCCGCCTTCCAGGCCCGGTTGCTGGACGAATTCCTGAACCGGCCCGATCTGCTGGCCGCTCGCGACGATGCGGTGAAGGGGCTGCGCGAGGTGGCCGCCAGACGCGAGGAACTGGCCGCCCGCGCCCGCTCGCTGGAAGACCGGCGCGACGTGCTGGAATTCCAGCAGCGCGAGATCGACAAGGTGGCCCCCGAGGCGGGCGAGGAAGACCGGCTGGAAGAACGCCGCCGCGCCCTGCGCGACGTGGCATCTGCCCAGCAGGCGCAGGAACGCGCCCTGGCCGTGCTGCGCGGCGAGGACGGCCCCGGCGTGGCCGAGGCCCTGGGCCTGCTGGAACGGGCGCTGGACGGTCTGGCCCGCCTGCACGGCTCGGGCAGCGGCGACGCCACCACCGGGTCCGGCGACGCCTCCGGCTGGGCTGGCGACGTGGCCACCATCTCCGCCTTCCGGCAGGGGCTGTCCGACCTGGAACGCCGCCTGCGCCGCCGCCCCGCCCCCGCCGCGTCCGATGGCGACGACGACATGGACGTGGAAGCCATCGAAAAACGGCTCTACGAACTTGCCCAGCTGAAACGCAAACTTCGCCGCACCCTGGACGAAATCGTGGACCTGCGGCGCGAGATCGAGGAAAATCTTTCGTTTCTCGATGCATGCCGTCTGGACCTGCGCACCCTGGAGCGCGAGGAAGAGGCCCGGAAGGAAGAGCTGTGCGCCGTGCTGGCTGAACTGAATCCCGCCCGGCAAGAAGCCGCGATCCGGCTGGCCCAGGCGCTGGAGGGCGAACTGGCGGGCCTGGGCTTTTCCGAACATGTGCGCGTGACCTTCGACTTCACCCCGCACGAGCCGTGGCCCGGCTGCGTGGAGGACCGGGCGCGCCTGATGTGGGTGCCCAACCCCGGCCAGCCGCCGCAGCCGCTGGACCGCATAGCCTCCGGCGGCGAACTTTCGCGCTTTCTGCTGGCGGTGGTGGGGCTGATGGCCCGCGACGAAACCGCCACCCTGATTTTCGACGAAGTGGATTCCGGCGTGGGCGGGCTGACCCTGAACCGCGTCTCCGAGCGGCTGGCCGCGCTGGCCGGACGCAGGCAGGTGATCCTGATCACCCACTGGCCGCAACTGGCCGCCCGCGCTGGCCGTCACTTCCAGGTCAGCAAGGAGGTGGCGGACAATGCCACCTTCACCCTGTGCCGCAGGCTGGATGGCGAGGACATCCGCAAGGAGCTGGCACGCATGGCCGGGGGCGGCGGACAGGGCGAAGCCATGGCCCGGGAGCTGATTTCATGATATCGCTCGGCCATTAAGGCCATGATATCCGGTTGACAAGCCGCCCGCCAACGGACAGAGACGTGAACACCCCCACGTGCGAATGGGGGATTACACCCAGTTTCGTCCCCCCGCAGAATGCCGCCCGCAGGAACCTGCCATGACCGACGCGCGAAACCATGAACCGACGCAAGGCCTGCCGCCCGACGAGCGCCTGGCCGCCTACGTGGCCTGCCTTGCCGCCACCAAGGACCGCCGCGCCGTGCGCGAGGTGGTGGAGCGTGAGGTGCTGCTCTGCCTCATCCGCACCAACAGCGACCGCATCAACGAATACCCGCTGCTGGAAACGCAGCAGCGGTCCATCATCGAAATAATGGCCGCCCGCGGCGCCGTGGACCCGCTGCACGGGCACATCCGCAAGCTGGTGGGCGAATTCGTGGCCCAGTTGGGGCAGTATGCCAAGCCGGGCGGTGGCGATTCCAGCCAGGTGCGCACGCGGCTGGTGAACACCGAAACCCAGTTGCTGAAATGCGTGCAGGGCGTGGTGTACACCACGGCCCTGTGCACCGACAATTTCATCGAAACCCTGGTTCGCGCCTACGGCGAAGATGCCCTTGGCCCCTCGGACGCGGTGACAGAATCCACCGAACTGGACGAGCAGTTCTGGCGCAAGCACTTCGAGCATTTCGTGGTGCGCATGGTGGACGAGGCCTATGACGCCATCATGACGCAGGAAGCGTTCACCCTGTCCAAGGAACGTTCGCTGCTGGTCATCCGCTACCCCTTCGACGCCCTGCTGGAACGGCTGTGCCGCACGCCGAAACCGCTGGACAAGACGCGCGTGCAGACCCTGTTCGAGTTCGAGACGCGCGACTTCGCCAGCCGCAAGGCGCGCAAGCTGGTGCACGACATCCTGCAAGGCATGGCCGCCAGGCCCGACTATTCCTTTGCCTCGGGCGACATCGATTTCATCAGCCAGATCGTGTGCATAGACCCCGCAGCCCGGGAAATGGAAAAGCTGCAAACGCTCCTGCTGTCTGGCGGCCTGCCGGGTGACGCCACGAGCGGCGCGCCGGGCGAGGCCCCCGGCACGGAAGGCGAGGCCCCCGCGACACCCGCGCCAGAGGTCAACGCCGAGCAGGTGCAGTTCCTGCGTGAACAGGTGGTGGGCATGGCTTGCAGCGTGGCCATCACCCTGAACCTGCTGCGCGAGGACTTCTTGCGCGCGCTGGACGGTTTTTCGCCCAAGGAAACGGCCATAGTGCGCCGCACCCTGGGTGATTTTTCGCTGCCGTGCCTGGGCAGGGCCCTGCAATCGCTGCTGGAATTCCAGTTCGTCACCCTGTTGCGCCGCCGCGCGGGCGAGGACATGGGCAAGATCCACATCCGCACCCGCAAGGAACGGCGCACCTCGGTGGCAGCCGTGGAGACCCTGTTCGATTCCGGGCTGACGCGCATCCGGCGCAACAAATTGTGGCAGCCGGACCCCGGCAGGCCCACCATGCAGTTGTTCCGCCCGCAGACGGCCACGGAACTGGAATCGCTGCTGCACCTGTTGCAGATAGAGCCGCAACTGGCCCGTGAAATTGGTTCGCTGTGGACCGACGCCTCGTTCCGGGTGGAATTTGCCCTGTACATCAGCCTGGACCTGCTGTCGCGCTCCACCACAAACCTGAACCAGCGCCTGGCCGAACTGCTGTCCCGCTTCGGCATCACCCGGTTGTAGCCGGGCCATGGCGGCAGCCCGCCGCGCCCGGCATCCGCCCCCTTCCGCCCATTCCGCAATGCAATGCCGCCCCGGAGGTTTCCCTCCGGGGCGGCTGCTGTTCATGTCCGGGGACAAACGCGATCACGCGTTGCCGCTGCTCTCGGTGCCCTTTCCGGCCTTCCCGGATTTGGCGGGCTTGGCGGGCTTGGCGTCGCCCGTCTTCTTCGGAGCGGCCTTGGCCGCGCCGCGCTTTTCGGCTGCGGCGGCCTTGCCGGGCTTGGCGGTCGTATCGGATTTGGTGACCGTATCGGATTTGGCCGTCTGGCCGGAAGGCTTTTCCTTCGTGGGGGCATTGCCCTTGCCAGGCGTGGCGTTGCCGGTCTTGCCTTCCTTCGCCTTGGGGGATTTGCCCGGCGTGGCGGCCTTTTCCTCTCCCGCCTTCTTCGGGGCGGAGGTCTTTTTGGCGGAGGGCTTCGAGGCAGCGGGCTTCGGGGCCGCCCCCTTGCGGGTGGCGGGCTTTGCGCCTGCCTTGCCGCCCCGCCCCTTGCGCGGCGCGTTCTCGAACGGTTCCGGCAATTCCGTGGGCATGGGATCGTCCCAACCCGCGTCGGTGGTGGAACGCGCCCTGGCCTTGCGCGACGTGCGGTCGGCATGGGCGGCGGCAGACGGCACCGTGGCCGCCGCGCGGTCACCGCGACCGATGGCGTCACGCGTACCGCGTCCGGCATCACCACGCGTACCGCGTCCGGCATCATCACCAGATTCGCGACCCGCCCTTGGCTCTTCGCCACGGCCAGGGCCGCGCCCGCCGCGTGCCCCCCGGTCGCCACGGCCTGCACCGCCGGCACGACCGGCATTCCAGTCCCGCCCGCCCCGGTCACGCCCGGCGGGCCGGGGCTTCTTGGCCCCCGTGGACGCCACGGCGTCCGGACCGGCCAGCGCCAGATTCACTTCCAGCCGGGCCACGTTGACCTCGGCCAGACGCACGGTCACGGTCTGTCCCAGACGGAAGCTGCGGCCCGTGCGCTCGCCCACCAGTTCCTGCCGCTCCGGCAGGTAGCCGTAGTAGTCGTCGTCCAGCGACGACAACCGCACCATGCCCTCGGCCATCACCTCGTTGAATTCCACGAAGAAGCCGAAGTCGATGATGCCGGAAATGACCCCGGTGAACTCCTCGCCCACCCGTTCGGACAGGAACAGCACGGTGATGCGCTTGAGTATCTCGCGCTCGGCCTCCATGGCCACGCGCTCGTTGGTGTTCAGGGTGTCGGCGATGGTCAGCAGGGCCCGCTCGCCCGGCAGCGGCCCGTTCACCGGCAGTCCCAGGGTGCGCCGCAGGGCGCGGTGCACCACCAGGTCCGCGTAGCGGCGGATGGGCGAGGTGAAGTGGCAGTAGCACTCGGAGGCAAGGCCGAAATGTCCTTCGTGGTCGGGCGCATAGCGGGCCTGCATCATGGTGCGCAGGGCCATGCGGTTGACCAGGAACTCCTGGTCCGACCCCCTGGCCGCCTGCAACACGCCCTGCAACGCCTTGGCCGATGCCTTGCCGGGCAGGTGCTGGGCAAGCGAGGTGCGGCCCAGCACCTTGAACAGCCCTTCCAGCTTTTCGGTGTCCGGCTCCGGGTGCACCCGGTACAGGAAGCGGGCGTTCTTTTCGGTCAGGAAGCGGGCCACCGCCTCGTTGGCGGCGATCATGAACTCCTCGATGATCTGGTGGCCGAAGTGGCGCACCTTGCGGCCAATGTCCACCGTCTCGCCGTAGATGTTGAAGATCACCTCCGGCTCGGGCAGGTCGAAGTCCAGGCTGCCGCGTTCGCTGCGTTTGGCGTTCAGCAGGCGGGCCAGCGCTTCGGCGCGTTCCAGAAGGGGCAGCACCGGGGTGAGCAGGCGGCGCTCCTTCTCGTCCTTTTCGATGATCGCCCGGTTGACCTGCCCGTAGGTCAGGCGGGCCTTGGACTCGATGATGGCCGCATAGAACTTGCTGCGCCCGGGGGTGCCGTCGGCGTAGAAGAAGGTTTCCGCCACCATGGCCAGGCGGGGCACGCGCGGGTTCAGGCTGCACAGGCCGTTGGAAAGGGCCTCGGGCAGCATGGGCTCCACCGACTGCGGGAAATAGTACGAGTTGGACCGGGCCTGCGCCTCGCGGTCCATGGCAGAGCCGGGCCGCACGTAATGGGCCACGTCGGCGATGGCCACCCACAGGCGGTAGCCGGTGCCCTGCTCTTCCACGTACACGGCGTCGTCGAAGTCGCGGGCCTTGGCCCCGTCGATGGTGACGAACTCCAGATGGCGCAGGTCGATGCGGCCTTCCATGTCGTCGCGGCCGGGCACGGCGGGCAGGTCGCGGGCTTCTTCCAGCACCTCGGGCGGAAAGTCGGTGGGCACGTCGTGGTTGATCTTCACCAGCCGTTCCTGCACCAGCACGTTGTCGTCGGCGCCCAGCACGGCAAGCCCGGTGGCGGCCCACAGGCCGTCCTCCACCTTTTCTCCGGGTGCGGCCACCACAAGGTCGCCCTTTTCGGCCTTCTCTTCCACGGCGCTCATGTCCACCACGAAGCTGACGGCCATGCGCGGGTCAGCCGGGCGGCACAGCAGGCTGTGCCTGCCCATGCGGCGCACCACGCGGGCGGGTATTTCCTTGCGGCCCCGCTCCAGCACGCGCACGATGCGCCCTTCCGGGTTCTTGCCATGGCGGCCCGGCAGCAGGGCCACCACCACCTTGTCGCCGTGCCAGGCATCGCCCATCTGGTAGGGATGCACGTAGATGTCGTCGCGCCCCTTTTCCTCGGGCAGCACGAAGCCCATGCCAGAACGCTGGATGGACAGGGTGCCCGTGACCAGCCGCAGCTGTTCCACAAGGCCCCAGGCCCCGCCGCGCAGGCGGATGATGCGCCCCTGCCGGACAAGGTCGTCCAGGCGGTCTTCCAGTTCCTTCTTCATGCGGCGGTGCAGGCCCAGCATGCGCATCAGCGCGTCGATCTTCAGCGGGCGGTGCGCCTCGCGGAACAGGGTTGCCAGATCGTTGGCGTCGGGCAGCACGTAGCTTTCCTCGCGTTTCTTCTTTGTCATATGGATGTCCTTTCCGGGCATGCCGGAGTGAAAGATGTCGAATGCGGGCGGGCTGCCGGGGCGGCCAGGCGGTCTGCGAAGACCCGTGCCCATTGCCGCCGGTTGCCGTCAGCCTCGTCTTGCTGGTTCGCCCTGCCGGTTCGTTCTGCCGGACCGTCCTGACGGATCGTTCCGGATCGGCGCCCCCGGCAAGGGGCGACCAACCGTGACGGACGCGACAGGTCAGGCCGGACGGGCGGTATGGCGTCAGGCCCGGCGGGCGGCGGAAAGCCCGGCCCAGCGGGCGGCCCACCATTCGGAAAAACTGGTCGCGGACCACAATGCCGGTCCGAATTCGGTCACCAGGTCGAAGGCCCACAGGTCCGGCTGGTTGGCCCCCTCGTGCCCGGCACCTTCGCCGCACAACGGCGCCAGCTTGACGGCGTCCTTGGGGGTGCACACCACCGCGCACCCCTCTCCCGCCAACTGGCGCACATCGCCGGGGCCGTAGGGGTGATGGTCGGGAAAGATGCGGTGGCGCAGCGGCGGATAACCGAAAAAATGCGTGGCCGTGGCGTGCACCTGCGCCGGTTCGCCCACGCCGGTAACCAGCACGTAGGGCGCGCCGTCCAGATGCGCACGGGTGGCCGCCCCCTGTTCCGCCGGGCGCGGGTCCAGCCCCCGGCCCACCCGCATGAGGCCGCGCGGCGCAAGGCGAAAGCTGAACACCGGCATGCCGTAGCGGACCAGACGGCGTTCCAGCTGAGGCCCCAGTGCATTGAACAGGTCCGGCTCCGCCTTCACGCAGAAGGCGTGCGCCCTGCCCAGCGCGGATGTACCCTCGCGCCACGACCCCGCCGGAATGGTCCGGCCCCATTCACCGGTCAGGTCCACCGGACGCAGCACCACGATGTCCAGGTCGCGGCGTACCGCCAGATGCTGAAAGCCGTCGTCCAGCAGGTACAGGTGCGGGGCAAGGTGCGCCTCTGCCCAGTGCCCGGCGCGCCGTCGCACCGGGTCCACCAGCACGGCGGCATCGGGGTTCTGACGGGCCAGCATCAGCGGTTCGTCGCCCGCCTCTGCCGCCGTGTTGCCGGGGCGCACCAGCAGGGGAAGTTGCGGGGGCTTCGCCCCGTACCCGCGCGTGAGCACGGCGGCGGACAGCCCGTGCGCCCCGCACCAGCGCAACAGCCAGTGCACCAGCGGGGTCTTGCCCGTGCCGCCCCAGCAGATGTTGCCCACCGATACCACCGGACGCGGCGGGGCAAAGCGCGGCAGCACGCCCGCCTCGTACGCGGCGCGGCGCGCGGCCATGCAGGCGGCATAGGCCGCGCCCAGCGGGCGCAACAGGGGGGCGCAGGTTTTCTGCACGGCGGCGATGTTCATGACGCCGCCCCGATTGATCCGGGAAAGGGCAACGATGTGCGCATGCAAGCAAGTCTATCATGCGCGGGCGCGCTTGTCGCCGGGGGAATGCGGACGGAGGGCCGGGCGGGCTGCATCACGGCGAGGGCAGGGCAAGGGCGGGGCAAGGACTAGGCTAGGACCAGGCAAAGACCGGGCAAGTACGGGGCACGGCAGCCTGAACAGGCAGAGCCAGTTGGCGCGCTGTATCACGGGCATGGCACGCCGTGCCGTCATCATGCGAAGGGAGGCTTTGCGCCGCCCATGCAAAAGGGGGGCTTGCGGCCCCCCCTGGCAGTCACTGTCGATCAGGCAGGCGATGCCCGCCGCTAGTCGCGCGAAGAGCCGAACAAGCGCAGCAGCATCAGGAACAGGTTGATGAAGTCCAGGTACAGCGTCAACGCGCCCAGGATGGTGCCGCGCCGGATGGCGGTGGCATCGTCCATGGGGGCGGTTTCGCCCATCATGCGCAGCTTCTGGCTGTCATAGGCGGTCAGGCCCGTGAACACGATGACGCCGATGGCGCTGATGACCAGCGACATGGCCGAACTGCCCACAAAGATGTTCACCACGCTGGCGATGAGAATGCCGATGAGGCCCATGAACAGGAAGCTGCCCCACGAGGTGAGGTCCTTCTTGGTGGTCAGGCCGTAAAGGGACATGGCGCCGAACATACCCGCCGCCGTGGCGAAGGCCTGAAACACCGTTCCTGCGGTGTAGGCCAGCAGCACCGCGGAAAGGGTGATGCCGTTCAACGCGCTGTACAGCACGAAAAGCCCGGTGGCAGCGCCGCCGGAAAGGCGTGCGATGCCCGCGCTGATGCCCATGACCAGACCGAGTTCGGCAAGGATCAGGCCGATCAGCACGAAGCTGTTGCCGAACACCAGTTGCAGCATGGCCGGGCTCGACGCCGTGAACCACGCGGCACCAGCCGTCACGGCAAGCCCCACGAACATCCAGTTGTATACACCGCGCATGAAGGCGTTGACGGTTTCAGCCCGCGCCCTCGTGGGTGCGGAGACCGTGCGTCCGAGCATGTCGAAACCTCCTGTAACGTTTGTGCGGAACAGCCATTCCGGCGGGGCCGGGAAAACATCGAGATTCTACTACGCCGTTCCAGTTTTGCTAAATAACAATCCTTTCCCCCCCTGACAAGGGCACGGGCCGCATCTTCCTGCGGAAGCTTCCGGCACGCCGCATACCGTGGGCCCGCCACCATCCCTGCCCTTGCCCCGCATCCTTCCGGCACACCACGTGTTCTTCCGGCGTGGGCCAGCTGCTGTACGGCTCCCGCCCGTCCGGCAGGTGCACAGGCCGCCCCGCCCCGCCCCGCCCGGCCACGGCCACGGCGAAAAAGCGGACGCAGCGCCGGAGCGCCCACGCCAGACGCCGCGAAACCTTGGAGAGTGAAGGGAACGGACACGCCCGGACGGGGAGAGAAAAAGAGGGAAAACGCGAAAAAATGGTCGGACATACGCGGGCAACAGCGGCCCGGCATCAGCCCGACGGGGGACGGCTACGGCGCAACCTCCACCGGCACGCGGCGCTCCATCACGGTGCGGGCCTTGGCCCCGCCGCAACTGGAGCGGGCCACCAGGGTCACGGTCAGGTCCAGTTCGTAGCGGCCCGGCGCGCTGAAGCGCACTTCCGACTCCGGGTACCCGGTGGTGGAAGATACCCGCCCGCCCTCCGGCCCGGCGGCCTTGTCGATGTTCACCACCGGAAACACGCCGGAAGGCAGGGGCGGCCCACCCAGCGCCACCACCACCGCAAGGGGCGCGCCCACACGGGCAGTGGCGGAAGCAGCCCCCGGTTTGCCCAGTGCCCCCTGCCCTTCCGAATATCCCTGATCGGGCAGTACGGGGGCCACCAGCCGCGCGACATGTTCCGGAGAGGTGAGCGGGCACGGCTCGCCCACCGGGACGGCATCCCGCGCGGGCATCACGGCAGGGGCAGCCGCATCGGCCGCCACGACCGGAGCCGCCCCCGGCAATCCTGCCAACGTTCCGGCAAGCGATCCGGCCAACGTCCCGGCAAGCACAGCCGCCACCAGCCAGATGCGCGGCATCGTCACGGCGCACCGTTGCCCTCCGCCACGGCGCGCGACCGGCCAGGCGATGCGGAACCGCCAGAACGGCCCGACAGACGGGCATCCCCCCGGTTTCCCGGCTTTACGCCCGCCCCCGGCATATTGCCTGCGTTCGTCCACCACGACCTCCGCTCGCTTTCCGCCAGACACGCCCTTGTGCCCACGCGTGACTTGGGTAAAGAATACCACAGCCGCGCGGGGGCGCAACGCACCGGGTACCCATCGGGTATGCCGCAGCGGGTTGGCTTTCACCCCGCCCGCGCCCCCCTGCCCTGCCGATCATGCTTCGGGCATTCGCCGATCGTGCCCGCCAGTTTGCGCCCGCTCCCGATGGCCCCCTGTGGCTGCAAAACCGGGCGCACACCTTCCGGAGTTTCCATGACCAACCACCGCCACCGCACTCCCGCCGCATCCCCGGCCACCTCCAAGGCCGACGCGCATGCCGCCGACACGGCGCCTTTCACGGCGGCACGGCCCGTGCTGCTGGACATCGAAGGCCAGATGGAACTCTTCCTGGCCCGCTGGTCCGAGCGCATGCGCGAGGCGGGCTACCTGCGCCACACCACGGCCAAGCGGCAGGACTGCATCGATTCGCTGCTGGGGTTCCTGCACCCCCTGCGCGCCGCGCTGCACGCCGGGCTTGCCCCCACCTTCGGCGACCTGGTGCGCGAGATCGAAGACGGCATGCCCACCGCCGCCCCGCACGGCTGGGGCCATGAGTTGCTGGCCTCGGCCCGGCGCCACCGCATGCGCGGCGTGACCGAGGCCATGTTCCTGGGCTGCTTCCACACCCTCGTGCACGCGGTGCTGGACGTGGTGGAGGCCATGCCCGCACCCCGCCGCGCCCGCGATGCCGCCGCGCAGGTGGTGCGCCTGTACGGCGACGCCTTTGCGGTGCTGTTCACCCGCCACTGGGAATCACGCCGGGCAGAGGTGGACACCACCCAGCTTGACGAGGCCAACCGCCTGCTCACGCTTGAAAAATGCAAGGTGGAAAACTTTCTCGATTCCACCTCGGACATGGTGCTGGCCATCGACGCCGCGGGCATCATCACCAGCGTCAACCGCATCGCGCAGCAGCACCTGGCCGGGCGCGCGGTGCCGGGGCTGCCCATCTGGGCGGCGCTGGGGCTGGAGGGCGAAAGCATGCAGGACCTGCTGCGCTTCTACCCCCTGGGGGTCTCGTGCGAGATCACCCCCGCCGCCGCGCCGGACGTGGAGCTTGCCGCTGCCGCCGCCAACCGCCCCGAAGCGGGGCCGCCCCGTGCCGCGCAGGTGTTCCGCATGCGCATATCGCCGCTCAACGCCGTCAGTCTGGCCAGCGACGGGTATCTGGTCATGCTTACCGACGTGACCAGCCACGTGCACCAGCGCGAGGCGCTGGAACGGGTTGTGGCCGAACGCACCGAGGCCCTGCGCAATGAAAAGGCCCACCTGGAGGAAATGAACATCACCCTGCGTACCGTGCTGCGCAACATCGACGGCGAGCGCGCCGAAATCAACCGCGAGGTGGCCCGCAAGGTGCACGCCATGCTGCTGCCCGCGCTGGACCATCTGGAAGCGGACATGGAGCCGGAGGTGCGGCGCGGTTACCTGACCGTGATCCGCGACCAGCTGCTGCGCCTGGCTCCCGACGATGCCGGGCCGGATCCGCTGCTGCTGCGCCTGAGCCCGGCGGAAATGCGCATCTGCCAGTTCATTCAGGCGGGCAGCCCCACCAAGGACATTGCCAGCGCCCTCAACCTGTCCGTGGAAACGGTGCAGACCCACCGCAAGAACATCCGCCGCAAGCTGGGCCTGCACGGCAAGGACGCCAGCCTGTGCGTCTTCCTGCGCAACGCCCCCGGCCCGCGCCAGCCCTCCGGCGCTGAGGGATGAACGGATGATTTTCTCGCGTCGGGCATGATTTTCTTCGTCACTGCCTGACGCGCCCAAGGCCAGGCAATCCGCCCGTGCGGCCAGCATGGCCTGCCGTCCCTTTTGCCGTCTCCTGCTGGCGCAACCGACCGAACACCTGCCCGCGCAGGGGGTTGCCCCCTCCATTCCGGCCACGCCCTTGGCCACCCCCTTCCTCATCCGGACGCTTCCGCTCCGCATCGGGTAGTACCCCCTACCCATTATCACCCCATTTCATAGCCTTGTGACGTTACCGCTCCCGGACTAGCCTGCATATGTCCAAAAACAGGCCACTGTCCGCATCCGCCGCGTGCGGCCCGGACAACCGAGGAGACGCAATGGATCACATTTCCCTCACGCCCGGCACGCCCCGCGATGCGTGCCTGTTGCGCGCCCTGCGCGACCTGTTCTCCGCGCGGGGTGCGGACGACATACGCGCAGCCTCGCTGGCGCTGGATGCGTGCCGCACCAGATTCGGGTGTCCTCGCGCCGTGCGCGGCGCTCCCCCTTGCGCCCCCCCCGGCGTGGACACCATCGATGCCCCC
The DNA here is from genome assembly GCF_019931275.1 of Nitratidesulfovibrio sp. SRB-5. Classification (NCBI taxonomy): domain Bacteria; kingdom Pseudomonadati; phylum Thermodesulfobacteriota; class Desulfovibrionia; order Desulfovibrionales; family Desulfovibrionaceae; genus Nitratidesulfovibrio; species Nitratidesulfovibrio sp. SRB-5. Next base: position 18,278 of record NZ_JAIOTY010000006.1, read on the forward strand.
GGCCACTGGCGCGATACCGAATACGCCTTCAACCGGCTGTTCGTGGGCCCCATGGCCGTGCCCGCCCCGCCGTACGCCTCTGCATGGCTGGAAACGGAACCCCGCCTGATGGGCGAGTCCACCATGGACGTCCGCAACCTGTACCACGCCCTCGGGTATGCCGTACCCGACGAAGGCGCCACGCCCGACGACCACCTGAGCTTCGAACTGGACGCCGCCCTGGCCCTGCTGACCCTGCGCGAAGCGGCAGGCACCGCGCCGTCTTCTTCCGCCCCGCAGCCTTCCCCCCCTGCGCTCGCCACCGAGGCGCAGGAAGCATGGCGCTGGCTTGTGGCGGAGCACATGGGGGCATGGGTGCCACGCTTCGTGCAGCACGCCCTGTCCGAACCCGACGTACCGCCCGCCATTGCCCGTGCGTTGGCCATGCTGCTGTGCTGGCAGGAAGATGCGGCCACGGCCTGCGCCCATCGTCACACCCCGGAAGCAACCGCCGAGGCGTCGGCACCTTCCCTGTAACCGACGCATCGGCACCTATTCCCGCAGATCATGCAACCCACGGAGGTCATCATGTCCAAAACGACTGGCCCGACCGGCCCGGCTGGCCCGACTGGCCCGACTGGCCCGACTGGCCTCAACGGCCCCGGCTGCCCCGATGGCACCCCCTCGCGCGGGGCGTCGTCCTGTTCCATGAGCAGGCGCAGCTTCCTCAAGGGGCTCATCGCATCCGGCGCGCTGGCCACGCTGCCCTGCGGGCTGCTGCTGCCCCGCAACGCGTCCGCCGCGCCCTTCAACAAGGCCGATTTCCAGATCTTTCGCAACGCCTGCCCGCGCAACTGTTACGACACGTGCAGCATCGTCACCTACGTCAGGGACGGGGTGGTCAGGTTCGTGGAAGGCGCGCCGGAATCCACCTACACGGCGGGCGGCCTGTGCGTGAAAGGCTACAGCTACCCCCGCCGCGTCTACAGTCCCGACCGCATCAAGTACCCCATGGTCCAGGACGGGCGCGGCAGCGGCAACTGGCGGCGCGTCTCCTGGGACGAAGCCATGGAACGCATCGCCCGCAAGCTGCTGGAGATAAAGGAAAGGGACGGCAACCTGCTGGGCCTTGCCCTTACCAAGTATTCCGGCAACTTCGGCATCACCAACTACGGGGTGGAGGGCATGATGTCCTCGCTGGGCTACACCACCCGCCTCGTGGGCACGCCCTGCTGGCCCGCCGGCATCGACGCCCAGAACTACGACCTGGGCGACATGTGGTGCAACGACCCGGAAGACATGGAAAAGTCGCGCTACGTCATCATCTGGGGCGCCAACCCGGCGTGGTGTTCCGTGCATTCCATGAAGTACGTCTACGCCGCCCGCGACCGGGGGGCCAAGATCGTGGTCATCGACCCGGTGCTGACCCAGACCTCCGCCAAGGGCGACGTGGCCTGGCAGCCGGAAACCGGCAGCGACGGCGCGCTGGCGCTGGGCATGGCCCGGCACGTGCTTGACCTGGGCCTGGTGGACCGCGACTTCGTGGCCAACAACGCCGTGGGCTTCGAGGAATTCGCCGCCTACCTGCGCCAAAACGTCACCGTGGAATGGGCGGCGGAAAAGTCCGGCATTCCCGCCGATGAAATCCGCCGCGTGGCCGAGGAATTCGCCACCGCCAGGCCCGCCACCATCTGGATAGGCTACGGCATGCAGCGCCACGTCAACGGCGGGGCCGCCGTTCGCGCCATCGACGCGCTGGTGGCCATGACCGGCAACGTGGGCAAGGTGGGCGGCGGCGCGCGTTACGGCCACCTGCAAACCTGGGGCTTCAACTACCACGCCATGATCCAGAAGGCCCCGGCGGGTTCCATCGGCTTCACGGGCAAGGCGGGCCCCAAGGGCGAATTCGACGTCACCGCGGGCGCAGCGGCAGCCGCCGCCTACACCGACCGCGCCCTGAACATCAACAAGACCGCCCAGGAACTGCTGGACGCCCAGAACCCGCCGGTGCGCGTGCTGTGGTCGTCGTGCAAGAACCCCTTCGCGCAGGACTTCGACCGCAACAAGCTGGAAAAGGCCTTCAACAAGCTGGAAATGGTGGTCAGCGTCGAACAGTTCTTCACCGAAACGGTGCGCCATTCCGACATCGTGCTGCCGGTAACCACCCTGTTCGAGGAATGGACCGTCAACGCATCCTACTGGCACTACTGGGTATCGCTGAACGAGCAAGCCATCGCCCCGATGCACGAGGCCAAGTCGAACATCGAAATCGCGGCGCTGCTTTCAAAGCACATGAACCGCCTGTCGCCCGGCTCCTGCACCTACCCGCAGGACATCGACACCAAGGAGTGGATGGAGAAGGAGTTCAACAAGGGCGTGTACGACCTTCTGGGCATCACCCACTGGCAAGACCTGCGCAAGGGCCCGGCCAAGGCGAAGATGCCGTCGTCCGCCTCGTGGAGCGACCGCAAGTTCAAGACGCCCTCGGGCAAGTACGAGTTCCGGTCCGACCTGTGCGCCAGCCACGGCCACAAGGCCCTGCCGGAGTACAAGGAAGGCCGCAAGCCCTACGCCCCCTACCGTCTGCTGACCCCGCACAGCAAGTTCGCCATCCATTCGCAGTTCGCCAATCTGGACTGGATGGAGGAATTCCAGACGGAACCCTTCGTCTACCTGAACCCCGCGCTGGCCAGGGCCAAGGGCATCGCCGACCTGGACACGGTGCGGGTGTTCAACCCCATCGGCGAGGTGAAGCTGCGCGCCAAGATCACCAACACGGTGCCCGGCGACTGCCTGCTGATGTACGAGGCGTGGTTCCGCAAGCTGAACTTCAACGTGCAGAACCTTGTGGACGACGAATCGGCGGACATGGGGGCCTACAAGACCGGCGCGCCCGGCGTGGCCATTCACGACCAGTTCGCCGACGTGGCGAGAGCATAGGAGGCCGCCCATGACCACACAAAAGACTTCCCTTCCCCGGCAGCGCGCGTTTCTGGTGGACGTGGAGCGCTGCATCGGCTGCTTCACCTGCGCCATGGCCTGCAAGAACTACTACCACCAGGAAACCGGCGTGGTCTGGCGGCAGCTGTACCCGCTGGACGAGGCCATCTACCCCCACCGGGAGCGGGCCTTCTTCTCGCTGGCCTGCAACCACTGCGAAAACCCCGCCTGCCTCAACGCCTGCCCGGTGAAGGCGTACGAAAAGCGCGAGGACGGCGTGGTGGTGCACCATCAGGACCGCTGCATCGGCTGCGGCAACTGCATCCGTTCCTGTCCCTACGGCGCGCCGCGCTACAATCCCGTGCTGAAGAAGGCGGAGAAGTGCAGCCTGTGCCACGAGAGGCTGGACGCCGGTAAACAGCCCGCCTGCGTGCAGAGTTGCCCGGTGCGGGCGCTGCGTCTGGTGGACATCGCCGCCCTGTCCACGACCGACGCCGCCAACGCCGTGCAGTACCCCGCAGGGTACCCGGAAATGCCGCAGGTCAATCCGTCCACCCGCTTCATCATGCCCAGAACGCCCCGCGTGGTGAGGAGGTAGCCATGCAGAACATCGAACTTCCCCTGGTGCTGTTCACCGTGCTGTCTCAGGCCGCCGTGGGCATGGCCCTGCTGCTGGCCGTTCGTTCGTGCGGCTGCGCTGGCGGAGCCTGCGCGACCACGCCGACCATAGCGGGCACGGGCGAAAACGCCCCCGGAAGCCGCACGGAATGGCTGACCGCCACCATCGTCATGGGCGTGGCCCTGCTGGCCTCGCTGTTCCACCTCGGCCATCCGGAAGGGGCGGTGCGCACCATGGCCCATCTGGAAAAGGCCTGGCTGAGCCGCGAGATACTGGCCTTTGGCGCGTTCGCCGCGCTGCTGGCCGTGGCCGCCCTTACCGGCAAGGCGGGCGCGGGCCTGCGCGCCGCCGCCGCGCTGGTGGGCCTTGTCGCCCTGTACACCTCGGGCATGACCTATGCCCCGCCCGCCATGCCCGCCGTGCACAACGCCGCGCCGCTGGGGTTCTTCCTGCTGTCGGCGCTGCTGCTGGGGGCCTCGTTCGGCAGCTGGTTCGCGGGCGAGGGCAGCCAGCCCATGCTGCGCGCCGTGCTGCTGGGCAGCCTTGCGGCGGCGCTGGCCGTGTACGTCATCGTGCCCTGCGTGTGGGCGTCGGGCGGCACGGTGATGCAGATGACCGCCCGCGCGTGGCTGGCGTCGCCCCTGTACTGGGCGCGGCTGGTGCTGGGCATCATCGTGCCGTTGGTGGTGATGATCCGCAGCCCGCGCATCCCCCGCTGGATGGGGCCGCTGGTGCTGCTGGGCGAACTGGCGGGCCGGGCGGTGTTCTTCGGGGCCACCGTGCATGCGGCCATGAATCTGGGCGCGCCCTACTAGGCCTGCTTCGGATTCTCCACTGCCTTCGCCCGAATGAAAACGGGGCGGCGTTCTTCCGAACGCCGCCCCGTGGTATTCTCGCAGGCCGCAACGCCCTTGCAGCTAATAGCTTTCGACGGAATCCGCCAACGCCTCCGGCACATCGCACGGATCGTTCAGCAGCAGTTCCTGCGGCATGTCCATGGGGTGCCCCACCTCGCGCCCCTTGCGCAAGGCGATGATCGCGCGCAACTGCTGTCCTTCTTCCAGCCGGGGGTTCAGGGCCAGGGCGCGGCACAGAAAGCCGTTGGCCTTCTCGTAGTCGCCGGATTCGAACAGGGTGCGGGCGATGTTGTACAGCAGGTGGTCATCCTTGGGCGCCAGTTGCGCGGCGCGGGCGTAGAAGCGCAGCGCCTCGCCGAACATCTGGTTCTTGCGCAGCTTGATGCCGAAATTGTTGAACATGTGCTTGTGGCGCGGGTCAAAGGCGCCGGGCAGGGCAATGAGCCGCTGGAACACCTCGCGCGCCTTGTCCAGGTCTTCGCGGGCAAGGTAGGTGAGGCCCAGCCCGAAGGTGGCGCGCACGTTCTGCTCGTCGATGGCCAGGGCGTTCTGGAACTCGAATTCGGCGCTCCAGGTCTCGCCGCGCTCGCGGTGGCGTTCGCCGCGCGCGATGTGCCCGGCCAGCTCGCGCATGGCCGGATAGACCTTCTCGTGGTAGACGCCGGGTTCGGGAATGTAGTCGAGGAGCAGATCCTCGTAGGTGAGGATGGTAGTCTCGCCGGTGGGCACGTGATTGTCGTTCAGCGCCTGGGCGTCGTAGCGGCCGTCCTCGCGCTGGTTCACGTAGATCATCACGTTCTGCTGCACGGTACGCCGCGTTCCGCCGAAACCGATTTTCATATCGGCCGTCGTGGAAAAGACCCCGCGTCTGGGTTTTTCACCCAGCACGGGGAAATCTTTCACCATTTCCGTATCGACGTTCACGGCGAACCCCCGGTTGGCTGCGGCGTGATGATAGCCTTGCATTGCGCCCCCGTAAACCCTGCTTGTGCCCCCATGGTCGGGTGGAGCACCTTTCCCCGTTGCGCAGGGCGGTGTATCCTGCCGGAAACCAGGAGGTTCCCATGCCCCGCAACCTGTGCATCCACGGCCATTTCTATCAGCCCCCCCGCGAAGATCCGTGGCTGGATGATATTTTGCCCGAAGGCAGCGCAGCCCCCGCCACCGACTGGAACACCCGCATCCTGCGCGAAAGTTACGCCCCGCTGGGATGGGCGCGCCGCCTGGACCGCGAGGGACGCATCGGCGACATCCTGAACTGTTACGAATGGACCAGCTTCAACGCCGGCCCCACCCTGCTGCGCTGGATGGACCGCCACGCGCCGGACACCCTGCGCCGCATGGTGGAGGGCGACCGCACAAGCGCGGCCCGCTGGGGGCACGGCAACGCCATGGCCCAGGTCTACCACCACGTCATCATGCCCCTGGCCACCCCGCTTGACCGCGAGGTGGAAACCGCGTGGGCCGTGGCCGACTTTGCCGCGCGCTTCGGCCGTGCGCCCGAAGGCATGTGGCTGCCCGAGGCCGCCGTGGATACCCCCACGCTGGAAACGCTGGCCGCGGCGGGCATCGCCTTCACCGTGCTGGCCCCGCGCCAGGCCCGTGCCGTGGCCGCGCTGGACGGCATCGACCAGGCCCATGCCGCATGGCAACCGGTGCACGAAGGCTCGCTGGACATCGGCCAGCCCTACCGGGCGGAACTGCCCTCCGGCCGGAGCATCGACATCTTCTTCTACAACGGCCCCATCTCGCGGGCCGTGGCGTTCGAGCAACTTTTGCGCGACGGCGAAATCTTCTGGCGCAGGCTGGCCGACGCGGCCCGTGCCCTGCCCGTGCCCCCAGGCGAGGAATGCGGCACCGATGGCGCGGGCGGCACCAACGGCGCGAACCGGAACTGCCTGCTGGCCGTGTGCACCGACGGTGAAACCTACGGCCACCACTTCACCTTCGGCGAAATGGCCCTGGCCCACGTGCTGGCCCAGGGCTACGCCGGGCGCGACGGTGTGGCGCTGACCAATTTCGCGGCCTTCCTGCATCGCAACCCGCCACGCATGCGGGTGCTGCTGCACGAACCCTCGTCGTGGAGCTGCGCGCACGGCGTGGAACGCTGGCGGTCCGACTGCGGCTGCACCGACGGCGGACATCCCGGCTGGAACCAGCGCTGGCGCGGCCCCCTGCGTCAGGGGCTGGATGCGCTCAAGCAGGGGCTGGACGCCCACTTCGCCGCCGCCGGGGCCGGGCTGTTCCGCAATCCCAAGGCCGCCCTGCTGGCCTACGGCCAGGTGCTGGCCCGCAGCGGCGATGCATCCGCGCGCGAGGCCTTTGCCGCCGCGCATCTGGCCCCCGGCATCGCCGGGCGGCAGGCCGACGCGGCGTGGAAGCTGCTGGCCATGCAGGAGGCGGGACTGGCGTCGTTCGCCAGTTGCGCCTGGTTCTTCGACGAAATTTCGCGCATCGAGCCGGTGAACGCCATGACCTGCGCCCTGCGCGCGCTGGACCTGTGCACCGCCACCGGCGGGCCGGACCTGTTGCCCCGCTTTGCGGAGCACCTGGCCCATGCCGTTTCCAACAAGCCGGAGGAAGGCTCCGGGGCGGACATCCTGTCCCGCACCGTGCTGCCCCGGCGCGGCACGGACGCCAGCCTGGTGCTTCAGGCCCTGTGGCGGCTGCGCGCGGAACACGGTCTGCCCGAGCCGGGAGCCACGGCAACCCACGCCTGGCCGGGCGCGGAGGTGGACGTGACCCTTGATGCCCTTGATGCCCTTGATGCCCATGATGCACATGATGCGCCCGAAAAGTCTGGCGGGATTGGCGGGATTGGCCCCGACAGCATTACCGGCACCGCCGCCCTGCGCCTGCCGCTGGAAACGGAAGGCCGCGCCGTGCGCTTCACCTGGCAACCGCCGGGACCGTCCACGTCCGCCCGCGCCTCGCGCATCACCGTGCGCCCTGCGGCGGAACCCCATGCGCCCGAAACATCCCTGTCCGTGGCCGATCTGCCCCTGAACGCCCGACAGGCCCTGCTGCTGGCCCTGCTGCACGGCGAGGAACGCAACCAGTCCCCCCGGCGCGCCGCGCTGGCGCGTCAGGCGCTGGCCCTCGTGGACCCGTGGGAAGAGGCCCAGCACGACATGCCCGCCAGCCACCTGTGGGCCGACATGGCCCCGCATCTGGGACTGGCGCTGGTGACGGAGCCACCGGCGGCCAGCCTGTCCGGCGACGAATCCGGCAGTGATGCCGCATGGCGGCAGGGGCTGGAGCTGCTGCGCTCGCTGCAACCGTCACCCCGGCAACGGCACGGGCTGCACCAACTGATACGGGACCACCTGCTGGAACTGCTGGCCGCGCCCGCGCCGGACTGGGACGGACTGTGCGGGGCCGTGCAGCGCACCCGCGAGGTGGCGCCCGACTTCGATTGGTGGGCCGTACAGAACCTGATGTGGGAACGGCTGCAAACCAACGGGGCTGCTGCCGGAACGCAGGCCCGGAACTGCGCTGCCCTGCTGGGCTTCAGGGTGTAGGACCGCAGCAACCGGATGCGAAAACGGCCTCGGGCGCGGGAAAACGCCACAAGGCCGTTCTGGTCTAAAATGATAACGAATGTCAATCGCGAACAACTTCGACCACGCCCGGAAAACGCCGCCAGAACGCCTGCAAGCCAAGGCGGCAAGAGGGCCGGGCACCAAAAGACGAACAGTGGAGAGCGGGCCTATACGGCGGTCTGGATCATGGGCGTGCCGTGCACGAGGGAAGCGGAGCGAGCATAGGCGCGAGCGCCTGCGGCGGGGGTGCGGGTGGGGGGCGTCTCTCCGGTCAGCGCCCCCGAGGCGGAGGAGGCGGCAGCTGCATCCGGGTTGGTTCCGAGCGGCGTCGTGGCCCCGGAGTCCCCGTCCGGCGCACCTTGCGCGGGGGCCAGTTCCGCCAGCAGTTGCTGCGTTTGCAGGCTGTCAGCGAAGTTGAACGCCCGCATGCGTTGCAGCGATTCGGCGGCCTGTACGGCTGCGTCCTGCGCCGTGGGCGCGGTTTCGGTCTCGTAGCTGACCGTCAGCGGGCCGAGGGAAAAGGCTGTCTTCGTACGCTTGGCGGAAAGCAGCCCCAGCGCATCGCCCGCATCGCGGGTGAGTGCGCGGCTGTACGCGGCAAGGCCGCGTGACGAGGTTGCGTCACCGATGTCCATGGTAGATTCCCGACTGCCTTATTCCTGACGCCTGCCCCCGGCACGTCGCAAGGCCCCGGTGCGAACCGGTGCATGCCGATACGTTTGCGGGTGGTCCGCCAACCCTATGTGGCCCCAAGAGCGATACACTAATTTACATGCGTCCCGGCGCCCGCGCAACCCGCATTTTTCTTGCATTGAGCGGGCGCAGAACTTACGAAGGTCCTTGACCGTTCAACCGGTTGCGGCCGTTTTTTCCGGACGCCCCGGCAACCGTCTCCGCCACGGCGCACCCCGTGCCTGCACGGCACCTGCGACAACGCCTGGCAGCCAGCCAATCCCGCAAGGAAGGAAGCACGCGCATGCCCTGCAAGATACTGGAAAAAGAGCGCCTGATCCCCGGCCAGACCAGCAAGCTGGTCATCGACGCGCCGCACATCGCCAAAAAGGCGCTGCCGGGCAACTTCGTCATCCTGCGCGTCTGCGAAAAGGGCGAACGCATCCCGCTCACCATCGCCGACGCCGATCCCGAACGCGGCACCATCACCATCGTCTATCTGGTCATGGGCAAATCCACCGCCCTGCTGGAAACCCTGGACGCGGGCGATTCCATCCTTGATCTGTGCGGCCCGCTGGGCAAGGCCACCCACATAGAAAAGGCGGGCACGGTCATCTGCGTGGGCGGCGGCACGGGCATCGCGGCCATGCACCACATCGCCAAGGGGCATCACAAGGCGGGCAACCATGTCGTGGCCGTCATCGGCGCCCGCAGCAAGGATCTGCTGCTGTTCTACGACGAACTTTCGTCCTTCTGCCCCGAAGTGCTGGTGTCCACCGACGACGGCAGCTTCGGCCACAAGGGCCTGGTCACCGACCTGCTGCGCCAGCGGCTGGAAACGGACAAGACCGTGTCCGAGGTGGTGGCCGTGGGCCCCGTGCCCATGATGGCGGCGGTGGCCAAAACCACCGAACCCTTCGGCGTGAAGACCACGGTCAGCCTGAACTCCATCATGGTGGACGGCATCGGCATGTGCGGTGCGTGCCGCGTGAGCGTGGGCGGCGAAACCCGCTTCGCCTGCGTGGACGGCCCCGAATTCGACGGCCACAAGGTGGACTTCAACGAACTGCGCCAGCGCCTTGCCGCCTTCAAGCCGCAGGAAAAGGCATCGTACGACCATCACTGCAAGTGTACCTGCGCGGGGGAGAAGTAAGACAATGACCGCCACCGCCGAACGCAAGCCCGCCGGGGGCCGGAAGATCGCCCCGCGCGTGGACATGCCCTGCCAGCCCGCCGGGGAACGCATCCGCAACTTCGAAGAAGTGGCCCTGGGCTACACGCAGCAGATGGCCACGGAAGAGGCCCTGCGCTGCCTGCAATGCAAGAACCCCAAGTGCGTCAAGGGCTGCCCCGTGGAAGTGCCCATCAGGGACTTCATCGGCCAGCTTGCCAAGGGCGACCTGGAAGGCGCCTACCGCACCATCAAGTCCACCAACAGCCTGCCCGGCGTGTGTGGCCGGGTGTGCCCGCAGGAAAACCAGTGCGAGGGCGCCTGCGTGCTGAACGCCAAGGGCCAGCCCGTGGCCATAGGCCGCCTGGAACGCTACGTGGCCGATACCTACATGGCCCTCGACGCCTGCGACCATCTTGCCGCCCGGCTGACCTGCCCGGCGGTGGACCCGGAACTGCGCGTGGCCTGCATCGGCAGCGGCCCGGCCAGCCTGACCGTGGCGGGGTACCTTTCCGCGCGCGGGATCAAGGTGACCGTGTTCGAGGCCCTGCACGAGGTGGGCGGGGTGCTTGTGTACGGCATTCCCGAATTCCGCCTGCCGAAATCGGCCATCGTGGAAAAGGAAGTGCAGGCCCTGCGCACCCAGGAAGTGGACTTCGTCACCAACTGGGTAGGCGGGCGCACCTTTTCGATCGACGACCTGTTCGCCGAAGGCTACCGCGCCGTGTTCATCGGCGTGGGCGCCGGGCTGCCGCGCTTTCTCGGCGTGCCCGGCGAGAACCTGACCGGCGTTTTTTCCGCCAACGAATACCTTACCCGCGTCAACCTGGGCCGGGCCTACGCCTTTCCCGACTACGACACCCCGGTCTACCAGGGCCGCAACGTGACGGTGTACGGCGGCGGCAACGTGGCCATGGACGCGGCGCGCACGGCGCTGCGCCTGGGCGCGGAATCGGTGCGCATCGTCTACCGCCGCACCCGCGACGAACTGCCCGCCCGGCACGAGGAACTGGAACACGCCGAGGAAGAAGGCGTGATCCTGGAACTGCTGGCCAACCCGGTGGCCTTCCACGGCGACGAAATGGGCCGCCTGACCGGCGTTACCCTGCAACGCATGCAGCTTGGCGAGCCGGACGCATCGGGCCGCCGCAGCCCCGTGCCGGTGGAAGGCGACACCTACGAACTGCCCACCGACCTTGCCGTCATTGCCGTGGGCACCCGCCCCAACCCCATCCTGCTGGAAGCCACGCCGCAACTGAAGCTGAGCAGGCGCGGCTACATCGAGGTGGCCGAGGAAACCGGCGAAACCTCCATCCCCAACGTGTTCGCCGGGGGCGACATCGTCACCGGCGCGGCCACGGTCATCCTGGCCATGGGCGCGGGACGCAGGGCGGCCAAGGAAATCCGCCGCCGCCTGAAGGGCGGGGAGTAGCGGAAAACGGCGGCTACGCGCGGCAGAACCCGAAAGGCGGGGTGCCCGCGCCGGGCCGCTTCCATGCTCGCAACGGCACGCGCATCCCCGCCGCACGCCGCATCGAACGCACATCATGGTGAACGCATGCCGCCGCCCTTTCGCCCGCACGGGCCGAAGGGCGGCGGTTTCACATTGCGCGCAAGGCCACGCGCGCTTGCGACCAGCCCGTGCCGTTGCTATGTTCTTCGGGGCGCGCATGCCGCACGCATGGCGAACCCGCGCCTTACGCCCGGACATCCATCCCCCACACCCAGGAGGCCCGCCCATGGCGCCCAGAAGCGAGAAGTACCGCATCGGCGACATCGACCTGACCGACATCCGCAACCGCAACGAACTGCGGGTCATCAAGGCCATTGAGCAGGTACTGCGCGAGCCCCCGGTGTACACCCCCGACCCCAAGGACATTCAGGACATCTACGCGCTGGCGCTGAACAACCTGACCCCGCGCTACGCCCAGACCGGCACCATCGTGCTGCGCGACCCGGTGCGCGACGACCAGATCGTCGAATCCGTGCGCAACGCCTTCGTGCGGGTGATGGAACGCCCCAAGGAATAGTCACCGCCCGCGCGGCCCGTTCCGCCGCACCGGTCAGGCGTACCGGGAAGCGTACCGGGAAGGCGCACCGGTGAGCAACACTGGTCAGGCACACCGGACAGGCGCCTGCCCCGTCCTCCCCTACTCCCGTACGCACGGAACATCCTTCCCCCTCACCGCAACCCGCCCCGCCACCACCGGGCGGCCATGGACACACCGCCGTGATCACCGTCGACCTGCACACTCACACCAGCCATTCCCACGGGCAGGCCACCGTGGAAGAAATGTTCGCCACCGCCATGGATCGCGGCATGGAAGTCTTCGGCTTTTCCGAGCACTCGCCACGTCCCCTCGCCTATTCCTATCCCAAGGACTACCGCGAAAAGCTGACGGCGGGCTTTCCCCGCTACGTGGACGAGGTGCGCGCCCTTGCCGCTGGCCGACAGGACGGCAGGACCGTGCTGCTGGGCCTGGAGATGGACTGGCTGCCGGGGCAGGAACCCTTCACGGCGGAAACCATTCACCGCTACCCGTTCGACTACATCATCGGGGGCATCCACTTTCTGGGCACCTGGGGCTTCGACTGCACCGTGGACGACTGGAAGGATCTTGCGCCGGAACAGGCCAGCGACGCCTTCGAGCGCTACTTCGACAGCCTGCGCCGCATGGGGGCATCGGGCATGTTCAACATCGCCGCCCACCCGGACATCATCAAGATATTCGCGGTGGATGCCTTTCATGAATGGCTGGACCGCCCGGAATCGCGCCAGCGGGTGCGCGACGCGCTGGCCACCCTGCGCGCGGCGGGAATGGCCATGGAAATTTCCTCCGCCGGGCTGCGCAAGCTGTGCAAGGAAATCTACCCCTGCCCCACCATCATGGAAATGGCCCGCGAACTGGAACTGCCCATCACCTTCGGCTCGGACGCGCACTGCACCTCCACCGTGGCCTGGGGCTTCGACCAGCTGGAAGAATACGCCCGCCGCTTCGGCTACACGCACAGCGTGTGGTTCCAGAAGGGTGTGATGCACCAACGTTCCTTCTAGCCGCCGCCACACGTTCCGCCCACAGCGCCGGGGCGCCCCATGGCCCCGGCGTGTGTTTTTTCATCCTCCAGCCCCCGGCCGGTTCCGCCGCCATTCCTCCATCATGACCACCACACCTTCGCACCATGCCGACCGTGCCGCCCCGCTGGCGGTGCTGGACAACGTCCGCGTCAGCTTCGGCGGGCGCCGCGCCCTGGACGGCGCAAGCTGGACCCTGCGCGCCGGGGAATGCTGGGCCGTGTTCGGCCGCAACGGCGCGGGCAAGTCCACCCTGCTGCGCGTGGTGCGCGGCACCACCCGGCCCGACCAGATCGACGGAGGCCAGGTGACCTGGTATCCGCCCGCGAACGACGACGCGCCCGCGTCACCCGGCGCAACGTCGCCCGGAGAAGCGCCCGCCAGCGAAGCATCCCCCGGAGAAACGTCCCCGCTGACCGGGCGCGCCCTGTGCGCCAGCGTGTCCTCGGCCCAGCAGGAACGCTACGTGCGCCAGGGCTGGCTGCTCACCGGCGAGGAATTGCTGCTCACCGGCTATTTCGACACCCCCCTGCTCTACGAAGACCCCGGCGCGGAACGCATTGCCGCCGCGCGCGACCTTGCCCGCCGCCTGGGGGCCGCCCACCTGCTGGACGTCAAGGTGCCCGCCATGTCGCAGGGCCAGCTGCGCCTGATGCTGGTGGCCCGCGCGCTGGTGCGCCAGCCCGCCGTGCTGCTGCTGGACGAGGTGTGCGAAGGGCTGGACGCCACGGCCCGCGCCGCAGTGCTGGGGGCCGTGGACCAGGCCGCCGCGCTGGGGGTGACCGTGCTGTTCGCCACCCACCGCACCGACCAGTTGCCCGCCTGCCTCAGCCGCGCCCTGCTGGTGCAGGGCGGGCGCATCATGGCGGAAGGCCCGCTGGGCGAGGTCATGGCCAACCTGCCCGCCGACTCCGGCGTGTGCGGGGGGGACGGGCTGGATATTCCGGACATGACCGTGCCCGCTGCATCCGGCGTGAATGACGTATCCGGCGTGCAGGCCGACCCGGCCTCGCCCCTGCCCCCGGTACTGGCCCGCATCGAACGGGCCGACGTGTACGTGGAGCGGGTGCACGTGCTGCACGCCATCGACTGGACCATCCGGCGCGGCGAGAACTGGTGCATCATCGGCCCCAACGGCTCCGGCAAGTCCACCCTGCTGCGCCTGCTGCACGGCGAGGAAAACGTGGCCGTGGGCGGCGACATCGTGTGGTTCGCGGACGAGGCGTCCTGCGGGGTGGCCCGGCGCGAGCCGCCGCAACAGGCATCCCTGCGCGACCTGCCCCTGCTGCACCGCCGGGTGGCCCTGGTGTCCGACCAGTTGCAGGCCACCTACGGGTATGACCTGACCGCCGAAGAACTGGTGCTGACCGGTTTTTCCGGCACCATCGGCCTGTACGACGAGCCGGACGACGACCAGCGGGCCGAGGCCGCCCACTGGCTGCGCATGCTGGGTGCCGCCGGGCTTGCCGGACAGCGCATCCGCACCCTGTCCACCGGGCAGTTGCGCCGGGTGCTGCTGGCCCGCGCCCTGGCGGGCGCGCCGGATCTGCTGCTGCTGGACGAACCCTGCTCCGGGCTGGATCCGGCCAGCCGCGCCGGTTTTCTGGCCCTGCTGGGGCAACTGGCCCGCGCGGGCGTGCAGATGGTGCTGGTCACCCACCACGAGGGCGACCTGATCCCGGAAATCAGCCACGTGCTGCGTCTGGCCGATGGCCGCGTCACCCGGTGCGTCCCGCGCGACGACGACGGCGTGGTGCGGGACGAATCCGAATGACCGGCGGCCCGCGTTTCGCTGCGCCCCGGCTGGAACACGGCGCACCTTTCGCCGGGCTGATCCAGGTGGCGGGCGTGCACGACATGACCGAGGCCCTGGCCCTGCGCCATGCCGGGGTGCACGCCATGGGCCTGCCCCTGCGCCTGCCGGTGAACGCGGAAGACCTGACGGAGGCCGATGCCGCGCGGCTGGTGGCCGAGGTGGAGCGCCTGCCCGCGCCACCCCTGCTGCCCGTGGGCATCACCTACATCGCCGACGGGGCCGAGGCGGCGGCGTTCTGCCGCGCGCTGGGGCTGCGCCGCCTGCAACTGCACGGCCCGGTGGCAGCCACCGAACTGGCCCGGCTGCGGCGCGAAATTCCGGACCTGTTCCTTATCAAGAGCCTGGTAGTGCGGGCAGACGGCAACCTGCCGGAACTGCTGGACACAGTGCGCGAACTGGCCCCGCTGGCCGATGCCTTCATCACCGACACCCACGATCCCGCCACGGGCGCGGACGGCGCCACCGGCCTCACCCATGACTGGGCCGTGAGCGCGGAACTGGCGCGCCGCTCGCCCCGCCCGGTAATCCTGGCTGGCGGGCTGAACCCGGACAACGTGCGCGCGGCCATCCTGCGGGTGCGCCCGGCAGGGGTGGACGCCCATACCGGCGTGGAAGGCCCGGACGGGCGCAAGTGCCCGGACCGGCTGCGCCGCTTCGTGGACGAGGCCCAGCGGGGCTTTGCGGAGGCGGGCTTGAATCACGCCCGGGCTGGGCTGCGCCAGGCCTGATCCTGGCGTCCCCTCCCCCCACGGGTTCGGCAACTTCCCTGGCCCCGCTGCCTCCGGACAGCCCCCGTCCCCGATGCCCCACGCCCGCCACACATCGCCTTCGATACATGTCGTGGAGCATGCCGTCCGGCGTGTGCTGCCCGACATATGCTGCCCGGAGCACACCCCCCGGATCCCACTGTCCGGCGCTCTCCGGCACTGTCCGGCACTCTCCGGCGCTCTCCGGCAGTCGCACGCTGCCGGTCGCGTGCGCCCTCTCTCCTGCTGCGGCAAGCCCCTTGAACTTCCTGATTCTTTCCGCTACACCTCGGACTGAGGATTGGGAAATTGCGCACAACCCGCGCGCGTTCCGCGCCGGGGCACCAGAAGGAGGCTGTCATGGATTTCGCATGGTTCATCGCGGGTATGCTGGGCGTGGCCATCGCTCTGCGCTACATCAAGTGCACCACCCCCAACGACCCGCACCACCACTAGTCACGCTTTTCGCCCTCACGGGCATGCGGCCTGCGGCGGGTTTTCCCGGCCACGGCGCCCGCAGGAAACGGACGGCCCTGGTCGTCCGTTTCGCATTTTCCGCCGCGCTGCTTCTTCTCGTCTTCCTGTCTGCCCCCGCACGGCGCACCAGCCGCCGTATTCCCCACGCTTGACGGCGTCCGCATTTGGCTGTTGGAAGAAGAGGGGTGAGTGCACACTGCCGTGGCACACGTCCGCCACGCATGGTCCGCGCATGTCCGGTGTCGATATCCGGTGCCCGGGTCCGATGCCGATGTCCGGTGCCTGGGTCCGATGCCGATGTCCGGGCCATATCGGGCGCATGTCGGGCGCAGGTCGGGCGCAGGCAAGGACAACATCCGGCGCAGTCCGCGCCAATCCACGTAGCAGGGGAACCTTCATGGAACCGCTGGTGTTCGCAGCCGTACTTTCGGCGGCCATGCTGCATGCCGGGTGGAACGCAGTGGTCAAGGTGGGTGCGGACCGCCTGCTGGGCATAACCCTGGTGGCCGTGTCCGGTTCGGCCACCGCGCTGCTGGCCGTGCCCTTCGTAACGCCCCCTCCGCCCGCGGCCTGGGGGTGGCTGGGCACCTCGCTGCTGTTCCACACCGGGTACAAGCTGTTTCTGGCCCAGGCCTACCGCACGGGCGACCTGGGGCAAGTCTATCCCATCGCCCGTGGCAGCGCGCCGCTGTTGGTGGCCGTGGTCATGGCCTCGGCCTTCGGCGAGGCTCTCTCGCCGGGGGCGGCCACGGGCGTGGGCCTGCTGGCTTCCGGCATCTGGCTCATGTCGCTGCGCGGCGGACGCGCCCAGGCCCGGCCCGACCTGCGCTCCGTGGCCTTTGCCCTGGGCACTTCGCTGTTCATCGCCAGCTACACCATCACCGACGGCATCGGCGCGCGCACCAGCGGGTCGCCGCACGGCTACACCGTGTGGCTGTTCCTGTTCGACGGCCTGATCATGCTGACCATCCTGCTGGCCATGCGCGGACGGGAGGGCCTGACGGCCATGCGTGCCCACTGGCGCGGCGGCTCGGCGGCGGGCGTCATGTCCGTGGGGGCGTACTGGATCGTCATCTGGGCCATGACCCTGGCCCCCATCGCCCTGGTGGCCACCCTGCGCGAAACAAGCGTGCTGTTCGCCGCCGCCATCTCTGTGGTGGTGCTGAAGGAACCCCTGACCCGCTGGCGCACCGTGTCGGCCTGCATCATCGTGGCCGGGGTGATCCTGACCCGCGCGGGGTAGACGGCCCTTTCCGGTAATCCTGACGCAAAAACCGGTGGATGCGACGGGCGGGATGGCATGTTCCGCCCGTTTGCCATGGCTCGCCTTGCAGGAACTCGACGGCAGGGGCCGCCCCGTCCGGCCCGCGCCTGCCCTGCGGTGCCTTTTCCCGTGGCTCTCCGGCCCTGCCGGGCCATGCGTCCCTCCTGATGCGGCATGGCGGTTTTCGCTGCCGCCACGGCATGGACGCAACTCCCCCGCGTGGTGCACCGTCCCCCCCGTGCCCCCGTGCCTCCGTGCTCGCTGTGACGCAGGTCACGGACGTATCCGCCGCCACGAACCAAGATGGCGGCGGGCATGCCGTGGCCTTGCCGCGCGCCGCCAGCGCCACTGCGGCGAATTCCGGCAGCGCGCGCCGCAACTGTCGCCTGCCCGACGGACAACGCCGCCCGCAGGGCGCAGATTCGGCACGTGGGCGGATGCGTCCCCGTCGCCACCCCGATGGCCCAGACAGGTCCCAACTGCGACGCGAACACGGCGCGAACACGGCGCAGACACCACCGATTCCGCCAGTGGCGTCGCAGCCATCCGTCAGTCCCAAGGCCCCCGGCCCCGTTTTGCCAGCCTGACAGCATGCTCAAACGTCACAAGGAGCATTCCGTGCCGCATTCCCCGTTCCGCCTGCCATCTCCCTCCCGCGTCCGCCTTGGCGTGCAGGCCGCCTACGCCCTGTTCCTGCTGTATGCCGGTTGGCGTTTTTTCCTCTACGTGCGCTGGGCCATGGGCGAATCCGAAGACTTCGTGCCCAAGCCCCCGTCCGTGGAAGGCTTTCTGCCCATCAGCGCGCTGATCGCCTTCAAACGGCTGCTGTTTACCGGCCAGTGGGATCCGGTGCACCCGGCGGGTCTGTTCATCTTCATCGCCGTGCTGGCCATGGCCCTGCTGCTGCGCAAGGGCTTTTGCGGGTACATCTGCCCCATGGGCTTCATTTCGTCGTTGCTGGCCCGGCTGGGCACGCGGCTTGGCATTGCCCGGCGCACCGGTCCGCGCGCAGCGCGCCTGCTCTCGCTGCCCAAGTACCTGCTGCTGGCGCAATTCGCCTGGATTTCCGTGGTGTCCATGGACGTGGAATCCATAGAAGGCTTTCTGCTTTCGCCCTACAACTTCGTGGCGGATACCCGGATGCTCCAGTTCTTTCTGGCGCCCAGCAACACCGCGCTGACCGTGTTCGCCGTGCTGGGCGTGGGGTCGCTGGTGCTGCCCTACTTCTGGTGCCGGGTGCTGTGTCCGTACGGCGCGCTGCTTTCGCTGCTGGCGCGCCTTTCTCCGGTGGCGGTGCGGCGCGACCCGGCAACCTGCGTGGACTGCGGGCGCTGCTCGCGCGCCTGCCCCGCCGCCCTGCCCGTACAGCGGCTGGAACGGGTGTCGTCCGGCGAATGCGTGGGCTGCACCGAATGCATCGCGGCCTGCCCCGTGCAGGGCTGCCTGTCGGTAACCCTGCCCGGCAAGCGCCGCCTGCCCGCGTGGTCCATCGTCGCCGGGTGCGTGCTGGTGCTGCTGGCGGCCTGGGGCGTGGCGCAGGCGCTGGGCATGTGGGATTCGCCCCTGCCGCAGTCCATGGCGCGCCGCTTCCACATGATGCTGCGGGCGGGCATGATTACCCACTAGAGGAGCCACTGCATCCCTGAGCCTTCTCCACTTTTGCATTGCCCACGCACGCGACGCACCATCCGTGACGCATCCCGGCGCCCCGTCCGAAAAGGATTTTGGGGGCCGGGATGCACGCGTTTCGCATCCGTTGCCGAAACTTTGCGCCGCCTCTCCCACACCGCAGCACAACGATGCAGGGTCGCCGCAACCCGGCAAGCCCCACCACGCTCGTTCCGCACGGCAAAAGCGCCGCCATCTTCCTTCACAGTCCCCTGACGCAGTATTGCGGCGTCACCCCCCTTGCCATCTCCCGCTGCGATATTACATAGTTGCGCAGGCGGACAGACGGAAAGACGTGCCGCGCGACCGCGCGGCCCCGTTTACCCGCGAACACGCACGCCCGGGCGTGCGCACCATCCGCCCGACACCAACCGCGCGGCCACTCCGCGCATACCCCACGCAAGGAGCACAGACCGTGACCAGTCAGATCAAGACCGCCATGCTGCTTGCCCTTCTTTCGGGCATCATCATCGTCCTTGGCGGGGCCATGGGCGGCAAGACGGGCATCATGATCGCACTGATCCTGGCCCTGGTGATGAACGTCGGCAGCTACTGGTATTCCGACAAGATCGTCCTTTCCATGTACGGCGCGCAGGAAGTGTCCCCGCAAGACGCCCCCATGCTGCACGCCATGGTCGAGGAACTGGCGGCCCACGCGGGCATTCCCAAGCCGCGCGTGTGCGTCATTCCCGAAGACGCCCCCAATGCCTTCGCCACCGGGCGCGACCCGGCCCACGGCGTGGTTGCGGTAACCCACGGCATCATGCGCATTCTCTCGCCGGAAGAACTGAAGGGCGTGCTGGCCCACGAAATCGGGCACATCGCCAACCGCGACATTCTGGTGCAGACCGTGGCCGGTGTGCTGGCCTCGGTCATCGTGTCCGTCGCCAACATGATGCAGTGGGCGGCCATTTTCGGCTTTGGCCGCAGCGACGACGAAGAGGGCGGCACCAGCCCGCTGGTGGCAATTCTGATGGCCATCGTGGCGCCCATCGCCGCCTCGCTGATCCAGTTCGCCATTTCGCGCTCGCGCGAGTACCTGGCCGACGAGACGGGCGCCAGACTTGCGGGCAACCCGCTGTACCTGGCCGGCGCCCTGGCCAAGTTGCAGGCGTGGTCGCAGAAGGTGCCCATGCAGCACGGCAGCCAGGCCACCGCGCACATGTTCATCGTGAACCCGTTCAGCGGGGCCAGCATGGCCAGCCTGTTCAGCACCCACCCGCCCATGGAAGAACGCATCGCCCGCCTGCAGGCCATGGCCGCACGGCGCTGACTCCCAACCCCGGCCAGCCGGACCAGCCAGCCAGACCAGCCAGCCAGACCAGCCGGACCGGTTGGGCAGAACAGGGCGGACACCATGGGCCGGAATGCCCGCGCAAGGCCGAATCCACGGCCCGACCTGCCCGATCTGCCTGACCTGCCCGACCTGCCTGACCTGCCTGACCTCCCAGACAGGCACCACCTCAGCACCGGCAGCGCAGGGACTACAGGCACTACAGGGTCCGCCAGTGGCGCCCGCGACATACATCGGCTATACAGAGGGGCGGGGCAATGTTCCCCGCCCCTTTTGCACGCAATACTCCGGGAGGCTCCGTGAGCACCGTCCATGAAGACCTTGTGCCCTTCGTCGAACAGCACGTGGACTGGCACCGCCACCTGGGCATCCGGGTGGAGGAGGTGCGCACCGGCTACGCCCGGCTGCGCCTGCCCTTCCGCGAGGAATTCGCGGGCAACAAGTCGCGCGGAGCCCTGCACGGCGGGGTCATCTCCACCCTGACGGACATTTGCGGCAACGTGGCCCTGTGGACCCACTTCGGCCCCAACGACATGGTCTCCACCGTGGACATGCGCGTGGACTTCCTGCGGCCCGCGCCCTTCGCCGACCTGATAGCAGAAGCCGAGGTGCGGTTGCAGGGCTACCGCATCGGCAACATCTTCGTGCGCATCGCCTCCGAATCCGCGCCCGGCGTGGCCGTGGCCGAAGGCCGCATCGTCTGCTACGTGAAGCGCGCCGAATAGCGCTTGCGCCCCCAGCCCCCCTTCCTTCCGGTCAACACACATCTCGCTCCGCACCCCTTCGGCACCCCTGCCCCCCGCAGGCAGCCTGTCACCCCAGACAGCCTGCCTCGCAGCCCCCTGCCCTGATCCGGCGTCCATAATCACCGACGCCAGTTCTCCTCCCTCGAACTCGTGCCCCGTCCTGCATCCGCCCCGGCGGCGCGGCACCACCGTACCCGGCCCAACCGGCCCCACAACATCCCGCAATCCCGTTCTTTTGCAGCGCCCGCAACTGGTAGCAATATTTGCACGCGTTGTGATTATCGTTGCTTTTTTCCAAAAATATAAATTAAACATGAAATTCTGCATGACCTCACGCACCACAGCATTCAAAACCATGTTTCCATCCAGAAACACAAAAGATAATAACCACTGAAACATACGCAAACATTTTCACAAGGAGCATGAAGATGTCCATGTTCAGAGCGATGCGTATCTTCTCCAAACTTGCCATATCGTTCGCTGCAATTATCTGCATCATGATTTTCATCAGCCTGTTTGGTGCAAACAGGATGTCTTCCGTCAATAATATTTCCACGGAAATGAACGACATTTTCATTCCATCCATCAGATATTCCAACCGCATGATCCAGTATGTGGCCATGTTCAGGCAGCTTCAATTCCAGCATAACATCTCTACCGATGCAGCAACCATGCGCGCGGCAGAAGACGAGATGAAGGAAATCACTGATGCCTTCGAAAAGACCATGCGCGAGTATGAAAAGTTGCCCCGCTCCCACGTGGAGCAGGACAGCTACGCGCTGCTGAAGGCCGACTGGAACCGCTATCTTTCGTTGCACGAAGGCTTTCTGCAACTTTCGCGCGCCAACAAGAACGAAGAGGCCCTGACCATGATGGGCGGGGAAATGCTGGTGCTGTACCGGAAGATAATCGCCACTGCCCGCAAGACCATAGAGGCCAACAACGCCAAGTCTGCCGCCGCCAGCGACGAAGGCGACCGCACCTACGCCACCGCGCGCAACGTCATGTACGGCCTGACCATTGGCGCCACGCTGGTGGCCGCCGCCATAGCCCTGTACATGGGACGCCTGATCGCCCGCCCCGTGACCGAACTGGCGTCCTCGGCGGAACGCATTGCCGGGGGCGCCTATGACACTCCGCTGCCGCCCGACGCGCTCTTTCACGGTGAACTGGTGACGTTGCACCGCTCCTTTGGCGAGATGGTCACCAAGATCGTTGCTGCGCTGAAGGGAGCGGAGCAGAAGTCGCGCGAGGCCGAACAGGAGGCGGAGCGCGCCCGCAAGGCCATGGCCGAGGCAGAGGTGGCCCGCAAGGACGCGGAGGCCAAGGGTGAAGCCATCCTGTCCGCCGTATCCCGCCTGGAAGTGGTCATGGAACAGCTTTCCAGTTCGTCCACCGAGCTTGCGGCCCAGGTCGAGCAGGCCAGCCGGGGAGCAGAGGAGCAGACCCGCCGCGTGAGCGAAACGGCCACCGCCATGGAAGAAATGAACGCCACGGTGCTGGAGGTGGCCCGCAACGCCACCGAAGCCTCGGACAACGCCCGCAACGCCCGCACCCGTGCCGAATCGGGCGCGCAGGTGGTCAACAAGGCCGTACTCGCCATCAACGCCGTGCGCCGTCAGGCGGAAGCCCTGAAGGACGACATGGGGCGTCTGGGCAGCCAGGCCGAATCCATCGGCCAGATCATGAACGTGATCACCGACATCGCCGACCAGACCAACCTGCTGGCGCTGAACGCCGCCATCGAGGCGGCCCGCGCCGGTGACGCCGGACGCGGATTCGCCGTCGTTGCCGACGAGGTGCGCAAACTGGCCGAAAAGACCATGAACGCCACCAAGGAAGTGGGCGACTCCATCCGGGCCATTCAGGACAGCGCGCGCACCAGCATGCAGAGCGTGGACGGGGCGGTGGACACCATCGGCGAGGCCACGACCCTGTCCGGCGAATCGGGCACGGTCCTTGGCGAAATCGTCAACCTGGTGCAGGTGGCGGCGGACCAGGTCAACGCCATCGCCACGGCATCGTCGCAGCAGTCCACGGCCAGCGACGAGATCAACCGCTCCATAGAGGACATCAACCGCATTTCCAGCGAGACGTCGCAGGCCATGCAGCACTCGGCGCAGGCCATCGGCGAGCTGGCCCAGCAGACCCAGGAACTGGAAAACCTGGTCCGCGCGTTGCGCAACGGCTGATTTGCAGGGGTGCAAAGCGGTTCGGGATTGCCCCGCCCGCACGCGGCAACCACCACACATGACAAGGGCGCCCATGCCGGAAGCGGCACGGGCGCCCTTGTCATGTGCGTCGAACAAGGCGCGAACAAGGCGGAGACGTGGCGGGGGGCCTGCCCCCAGCCCTCAGCGGTCGTCGCCCCGGTCGCGCTCCAGAATGCCGAGCATACGGGTTATCTCGCGGCGCTTCACCTGTTCCGGCGCGGCTTCCGGTTTGACGATGTCCTTGCCCTTGGCCCAGTCGCCGTCGGGCCGTTCCAGGCGGAAGGCCTGTTCAGCCCGCGCCTCGAAGGCTGCCAGCGCAGCCGGGTCGTCCAGCACCGCCGGGCGACCGAAACGGGGCGCGCCCTCTGCGGTCGTTCCCCCCGCCGTTACCAGCGGCTCCCGATACTCCACCACCAGCTTCACGTGGCGCATCTCCGCAAGTGCGGTAAACCTGCGCACCAGCGCGCCGGAACGCCACGGCGCCGGGTCGTCGCCAAAGGCCGGGGCCAGCGCGTCCCTGTCCGGGGGCAGCGCGAACGTGGCGGCGT
The DNA here is from genome assembly GCF_019931275.1 of Nitratidesulfovibrio sp. SRB-5. Classification (NCBI taxonomy): domain Bacteria; kingdom Pseudomonadati; phylum Thermodesulfobacteriota; class Desulfovibrionia; order Desulfovibrionales; family Desulfovibrionaceae; genus Nitratidesulfovibrio; species Nitratidesulfovibrio sp. SRB-5. The sequence continues at coordinate 41,903 of NZ_JAIOTY010000006.1, forward strand.
GCACGTTCATGCCCGCCAACTGGCCGGTGGCGGTGCGCGCCTCGACCACTGCCACGCCAGGCTCCGGCGTCACATCGAGCGGCCAGCGGTATTCGCTGGAGGCTTCAGCCAGCAGGGCCGCCAGACGGACCGGAGCGCCGCCGCCCCCGCCACGGCCGGGGCTGGCGTGCAGGGCGTGGTACACCCTGGCCGAGCCGGTGGCGCTGGCCGTATCCGGCGCAATGTCCACCACGCCCGCCCCTGCGGGAACCAGTCCGGATGCCGGACGCACCAGCAGTGCGGGCCGTGCCGAAGAGGCCAGCATGTCACCTGCAAGGCCCCGCCGGACCGGGTTGCGGTGCATGAACGCGTAGACGAAACCGGCAAGCAGCAGGACAAGGGCAAGGGCGATCAGCTTGGGCATGGGTCACCTGGTGGTTGTGCGGGATGCGTACCGCACGGACTGTTGCGTGCGGTGTGCCAAACGAAAAGGCGTACGATCACGGAAACGCAGTCACCGTCAGTCCACCGGAGTGGGCGGACAGGGCTGATTGGGCGGATCGGGCACCAAGCCAGCCCTGTCCGGGCATCAAACACGCTGACCGGGCAACTACGTCGGACGCCCGCGCACCGGCGGACGGCCTGCGCTACTTGTCGTCGCTGGGCAGATTGCGAATGGGCTCCATGCGCCCGGCCATGCCAGCCAGGTTGCGCACGTGCACCCGGCTGGAGTCATGCGCGAATCCTTCCGCCGCCAGCCCGCCCTCCGGGTAGGCCAGCACGGAGAACGCCGCGCGCGACCGCGCCTCGAACTCGCCCAGCAGGGCCGCCGCGCGTCCGCCAGGCTGCTGCCCGGCGTCCAGGGCGTCGGCCAGTTGTTCTCCGACCCCGGCGGGTATGGGCTCGCGGTATTCCACCACCAGCTTCACCGCCCGGAAGTCGAACAACTGCGTGTAGCGCCGCACCAGCCAGCGCCACTGGCCCTCGTCGGCATGCTGCGCGGGCGGCGCGGGCAACATGAGGGCGAACGGATCGGCGGATGCGGGCATCAGGAAGGTCGCCCCGGCGAAAAGGGCGGGCCCGGTGGCGTACACGTCGCGCCGCACCTCTCGCCAAGGGCTGGAAACATCCAGTTCCCACTGCCAGCCGTCAGGCGTTTCAGCCAGTACGACGGCCAGTTGCCGTTCGCGCGCAGCATCGGCGTAAAAAGCCCAGCCCACGTCGGCATGGCGCAGTCCCAGCTCCGTATCCAGCATGGGGGAAGCGGCGCCGCTGCCCAGCAGGTCGAGCCCGGCTGCCGGGCGCACCACCACGGGCGGGCGCGATGACGACACAACATCCTTGCCGCTCACACCCCGGGTAAGGGGCGCGCAGGCACTCGCCAGCAGCGCCAGCAGAAGCAGCGGCAGGAACAGCAGATACCGTGGACCAGAGGGGATGACCCCCACCCCGTAACGACGCAACGTCAACATGGTTGTCTCCTTTGCGGACCACGCCCTCCGTCGATCGCCCGTGCATCTGCACGCGCAGGCCGGATCAGGAAAGTCGGCCTGATCGGGCTGATCGAAAATACGTCTTGCCGGGCCGTCCCTACGGCCGGAAGGCCGCCCCATCGTGCACGCGCACGCTTCGGGCTTCCCCCGCCATCTTTACGGCAAGCACGCTGGCAGCGTGCAGTCACGCACGGCATACAGCGTAACCACTGCCGCAGAAAAATCCAGCCCTGCAAACGAGAAAAGGCCGCCCCGTTGGGGGCGGCCCTCCCGTAAACCGTGCCGGGATGGAGAGGCGTCTTCTTCGTCCCTGGCGCGGGGTCTATCGTGCGCACATGGCGCGCAGCAAGCCAGCGCCTGCGGTGTACCCCCCCGGTTGTACGCCGGTTCCGCAGGGCCGGTGCCGCATCCGTCCCTGCCGCATGGGCAGGAAGGAAGTGCGGCCTGTCTTCCGTCCGCTAGTCCGCCTGCTTGCGAATGAAGGACGGAATCTCGAACTCGTCCTCGTCGAAGATGAAGTCTTCTTCGCCGGGGGCGTGGGTGTTGATGCGGTTCACCGTGGCCTGCACCTGGCCCTGCTTGCGCAGGTAGGCGGGAATGTTGCGGTCGTCGTCGGAAAAACCGCCAAGGCCGCGCGGCTGCACGGACTGGGGAGCGGGCTTGGCCTGCTGCACCTGTTCGGCGCGCGGCTGCACGGCGGAACGGGGAGCGGGCTGGGCCTGGCCCATGGAGCCGCCCTTGCGGAACGGGGTGACGGTGCCGGACTTGCCCGGGCCTTCAACGCCCACCATGTCGGCGTCGATGCCGGTGGCGATGACGGTGATGCGCATTTCCTCGCCCGCCGTGTCGTCGAACACGGTGCCGAAGAAGATGCGCGCGTCTTCATGCGCGGCTTCCTGGATGATCCCGGCGGCTTCGCTGACTTCGTCGATGGTCAGGTCGGGCCCGCAGGTAATGTTCATGAGCACGCCGCGCGCGCCGTCGATGGACACGTCTTCCAGCAGCGGGCTGGTGATGGCCTTCATGGCGGCCTCGCGGGCGCGCGATTCGCCCCGGGCGATGCCCGCGCCCATCATGGCCAGACCCGATTCGCCCATCACCGCCTTCACGTCCGCGAAGTCGAGGTTGATGAGGCCGGGCACCATGATCAGGTCGGAAATGCCCTTCACCGCAAAGTACAGCACTTCGTCGGCCTTCTTCAGCATTTCCACGAAGGTGGCCTTCTTGGGGGCCAGGGACAGCAGGCGGTCGTTGGGAATGGTGATCAGGCTGTCCACATGCTCGCGGAATTCGGAGATGCCCACTTCCGCCGCTTCAAGGCGCTTCTTGCCTTCGAAGAAGAACGGCTTGGTGACCACGCCCACGGTCAGCGCGCCAAGTTCCTTGGCCGCCTGCGCGATGACGGGGGCCGCGCCTGTGCCGGTGCCGCCGCCCATGCCCGCAGTGACGAAAACCATGTCGGCCTCGCCGATGGCGTCCTTGATGGCGCTCATGCTTTCAAGGGCGGCATCGCGACCGATGCCGGGGTTGGCGCCCGCGCCAAGGCCCTTGGTCAGCTTGTCGCCGAGCTGGATCTTGAGTTCGGCGGAAGACCGGCTGAGGGCCTGGATATCGGTGTTTGCCGCGATGAAGGTAACGCCCTTCAGCGCGGAGGATATCATGTTCTGGACCGCGTTGCCGCCACCGCCGCCGACGCCGATGACTTTGATCTTCGCAGTACTTTCGGCATCGATCTCGTGAAATTCCATACGCCTCTCCTTGTCCGAATGACTATTCCGTTGGACCCACGGTTTACGAGATGTCGGAGAACCATTTGCGCATGCGCGACAGCACGCGGTTGAACACGTTTCCGTCGCGAATGCGGAACTTGAGTTCAAGGCCCTCCTTTTCGGCGCCGTAGCGCAAAAGCCCCACGGCGGTGGCGAACTTCGGGCTGTTCACCACGTCACGCAGCCCGCCCACATTCCGGGGGTAGCCGATGCGGGTAGGCATGTTGAAAATCTGCTCGCCAAGTTCCTGGCACCCGTCGATGAGGGCCGTGCCGCCAGTCAGCACCACGCCCGCTCCGATCGTGTTCTTGAAGCCGGAGCGGACGAGTTCCTGATCCACCAGCGACAGGATCTCCTCCATGCGGGGTTCGCAGATTTCGGCAAGCACCTGGCGCGACAGGCGGCGCGGATCGCGCCCGCCCACGCTCGGCACCTCGATGAGGTCGTCGTTGCGCACAAGGTCGGCCATGGCGCAGCCGTACTTGACCTTGATCTTTTCTGCCGAAACCATGGGGGTGCGCAACCCGAACGCGATGTCGTTGGTCAGGTTCTGTCCGCCCAGCGCAAGCACGCCCGTGTGCTTGATGGAATCGTTGGAGAACACGGCGATGTCGGTGGTACCGCCGCCAAGGTCGACGAGGGCGACGCCAATCTCCCTCTCTTCCTCGGTCAGCACGGCCTTGCTGGAGGCCAGCGCCTCGAGCACGATGTCCGACACGTCGAGCCCGCTCCTGTGGCAGGAACGCACGATGTTCTGGGCGGACGTCACGGCGCCCGTGACGATGTGCACCTTGACCTCCAGCCGCACGCCCGCCATGCCGAGCGGGTCGGCAATGCCGCGCTGGTCATCCACGATGTATTCCTGAGGAAGGATGTGGATGACTTCGCGGTCCAGCGGAATGGCCACGGCTTTCGCCGCGTCAAGCGCGCGTTCCACGTCTTTGGGGCCCACCTCGCCGCCCTTGACGGCGATGACGCCATGACTGTTGAAGCCCTTGATGTGGCTGCCCGCGATACCCGCATAGACCGAACGGATTTCGCAGCCGGCCATCAGCTCGGCTTCTTCGAGAGCTTTCTTGATGGACTGGACGGTCTGCTCGATGTTGACCACCACGCCCTTGCGCAGGCCGGTGGAGGGACTGGTGCCGATGCCGACGATATCGACCCCGTCGGGCGTGGCTTCACCCACGACCGCGCAGATTTTCGTGGTACCGATATCAAGGCCGACAATCAGATCCGACTTGGGCATCTGCTACTCCTGTTTACGCGATGCCGAACGGGTGCCAGGGGGCTGCCCGTGCGGTTTCGCACTGCCGGGTCAGCCGCCGAGGGCGGCGTCCTTCTGTACCCAGACGTTGACGCCCCCCGCCTTTACCTCACGCACCTGCTTCAGTTCTCCCCGACGGGCAAGGTCGTCGAGCACCTTACCCAGCCTGTCGAGGTTGCCGCGCCAGTCTTCCAGCGCGATGCTGAGCCGCAGGTCACTGTTTTCCAGATACAGTTCCACGCCCTTGCCGGGGCTGAGGCGCACCCACGAAACCAGGGCGATGTCCACGGGCAGCCTGGCCCGCTTCAGATCGCCGGTTATCTCGGGCAGCCGCTCCAGCGCGTCCTCCGCCCCTGCTTCTACTTCCAGCGTGGGCAGCGAGGTGAACCGGCCCGCCCCCACAGGGGCGATGATGTTGCCGTGTTCGTCAGCGTAGAGCAGCTCCGCGCCGCGCTGTACCCAGAACTTCGGTTCCCGTTCAGCGACTTTTATCGCAAATCCGTCAGGAAGCAACCTTTTTACGGATACTTCCGTAATCCACGGATTGCGCAGCAGCCCGGACTCCATGTCCGCGATGTTCACCGCAAGACTGTTCGTGCCGGGGGCAATGCCCGCCAACCCCAGGATTTCCTCCTGTCTTAACCTCAAATTGCCGGAGACTTCAATAGTTTTGACTGCAAAATATTCAGATCTCGTCGTGTACCTGTAGATGTACAACAAGCCTACGCTTATACCGACAAGCAGCACGACAGAAAGAACCATGGTGAATATCCACTTGACGAAATGCAGCAGCCCGCGACCGGAACTAGTCGTGACCTTCTGAGGCTTCACGCTTTTCCTGCTGTACGCGTTCTTCACGCCTTTCTTTCCGCGTGACAACGCTATCGCCATGACCAGACCTTCACTTCAAGCTCAAGGTCAACTCCAAAACGTTCACTCACGGCAACTTTTGCATACTGTAATAAACTGAAAGCATCTTTTGCAACGCCATGGCCTTCATTGACCATGAAGTTCGCATGCATCGTGGAAAATGCCATATCCCCTATGCGGTACCCCTTAAGCCCTGCCGCGTCCAGCAACTTGCCAGCAGGGTTCAGTGGCGACGGATTGCGGAACACGCAACCCGCACTGTGGGACAGTACCGGTTGCGTCGCCTTCTTCTTCAGGTAGTTGCCGCGCATGGCGGCATGCACCACGGCGCTGTCGCACCGCGACAGCGCGAAGATGGCGGCGGTGACCAGATACCAGCCGCCCAGCGGCGCGCCAGCCTCGTCCAGCACCTCGAAATGCCGGTAACCGTACCGGAACCTGTCGCGGCCAAGCGTCACATGACCCAGCGCGGGCGAGAACACGGAAACGGCATGCAGCGCAGCGCCGCACTCGCATCCGTAGGATCCGGCGTTCATGGCCACCGCGCCGCCCACGGCGCCGGGTATGCCCGCCAGCCCCTCCATGCCGCACAGCCCCCACGCGGACAGGCGCGACACAAGGCGCGGCAGCCGTTGCGCCGCACCCACGCGCACCAGCACGCGACCGTCTTCCGTTTCACCGGTCACTTCCGGAGCGGTATCGAAGGGGCCGCCGCTGTCCAGCGCCACCACCACCACGGGCAGTTCGCCGTCATCGGCAAGGATGTTGCTGCCGCAGCCCAGCATGCGCGGCTCTCCGCCAAGGCGGGCCAGCGCACCGGGCAGCTCGTCCAGATCCCGCGGCCCTGCCGCGCGCACCTCCGCCAACGCCCTGCCGCCAAGGCGGAGCGTGGTGCGGTGCGCAAGCACGGGGCCGTCGAGAACCTTGAGCATGCTATTCCCTTTCCAGGTAGCGGGGGCCGATGGTGGTCACGTTGCCGGCGCCCAGCGTCAGCAGCAGATCGCCGGGTTGCAGCACTTCCGGCAGCGCCGCCAGCACGGAATCGAAATCCTGGTGGTAGGTCACGTCGGTTTTGGAAACTTGGCGGATGCCCTGGGCAAGGCTTTGCCCGCTCACGCCGGGGATGGGCTTTTCCGACGCGGGGTAGATTTCCGTCAGCAGCAGCTTGTCCACCCCGTCGAACACCTTGCAGAATTCCCCGAACAGGGCCTGGGTGCGGCTGAACCGGTGCGGCTGGAACACCACCACCAGCCGCCGGTGCGGAAAGCACTGGCGCGCCGTGGCAAGCGTTGCCGCGATTTCCGCCGGGTGGTGGCCGTAGTCGTCCACCACCAGCACGCCGTCGCGTTCGCCCTTGCGTTCGAAGCGCCGCCCCACCCCGCCGAACTTGGCAAGGCCCGCCACGATCTTCTCGGGCGCGATGTCGCATTCCAGAGCCACGCCGATGGCGGCCAGGGCGTTCAGGATGTTGTGGCGGCCCGGCTGGACCAGGCGCACCTGGCCTATGTCGTCGCCGTTGACGATGACGTTGAACAGGCTGGTATCCGCGCAGGCCAGCACTTCTGCCCGGATGGCGTTGCCCTCGCCGAAGCCGTAGGTGACCACCGGGCGCTTCACGCGGGGCAGCAGACGGCGCACGCCGGGGTCGTCGCCGCAGACCACGTTCATGCCGTAGAACGGCACCTTGTTCATGAAATCCACGAAGGCGTCGTCGATGGCCTGCTGCGAGGGGTAGTGGTCCATGTGGTCCATGTCCACGTTGGTGACCACGGTGACGATGGGGAACAGGCACAGGAACGAGCCGTCCGATTCGTCCGCCTCGGCGATCAGGTAGGCGCCGTCACCCAGGCGCGCGTTGGCGCCGTAAGCGTTCAGCCGCCCGCCGATGATTACCGTGGGGTCGGTGCCCGCCTCGTCGAAGATGGCCGCAGCCAGCGAGGTGGTGGTGGTCTTGCCGTGCGTGCCCGCGATGGCGATGCCCGTGCGCAGGCGCATCAGCTCCGCCAGCATCTCGGCGCGCGGAATGATGGGGATGCCCCGCTTGCGCGCCGCCGCCACCTCGGGGTTCTCGTCGCCGATGGCCGTGGACTTCACCAGCACCTGCGCGTCGGTCAGATTGCCCTCGCCGTGGCCGATGTAGATCTCGGCGCCCAGCTTGCGCAGGCGGCGCACCACCGTGCCGTCGGACATGTCCGAACCGCACACCTCGTAGCCCAGGTTCAGCAGCACCTCGGCAATGCCGCTCATGCCCGAGCCGCCGATGCCGACCATGTGTATTTTTTTTATCTTATTGTTATTCATAGCTTTTACTTCGCATTTCTCTGTATTGCTGTCGCTGGTGGAGGCAGGTTCTGTTTTTTTACGCCTCCGTCGGGCAAGGACGGCAGCCGTTAGACGAGCCTTCGAGTCTTACGGATGGCGATCGCAACGCGGCTTCGCCCCCTGCACCCCCATTTCAGTGGGGCTGTCTTACGTTGTTCTCTGCTGCATCACTGATGCGTGGTGCGCACCAAACAAAATACTTTTTCATAACGGGGGTGCAGGGGGCGAAGCCCCTTGCCCGCCGGAGGCAAACAAAAAATCTCAGCTCCCGCCGGAATCACACAAATAAATCCAACTTACTTCCCGCGCCCCGCGAGAATCGCTTCCATGCCGTCCACCACGGCGGCGGCGGCCTGCGGCCTGCCCATGGCGCGGGCGGCGCGGCCCATGTCGGCCAGGCGCTCGCGGTCGGCCAGCAGTTCCACCAGCACGCGGTCCAATGACACGGGCGCCACGGCGGGCCTGCCGTCAGCACCGGGGGCAACGTCCTTCTGCTCCACCACCAGCGCGGCCCCGGCGTCGGCAACGTGCCGGGCGTTGTGCAACTGGTGGTTGTGGGTGGCGAAGGGAAACGGCACCAGCACCGAAGGCTTGCCCGCCACGGCCAGCTCGGCCACGGAGGTGGCCCCGGCACGGCACAGCACAAGGTCTGCCCAGGTGTAGGCGCTGGCCACGTCGTCGATGAACGCCTCGACGCGGGCCTCGGAAATTCCGGCCTGCTTGTAGCCCGCGCGCACCCGCTCCCAGTCGGCCACGCCGGTCTGGTGCCACAGTTCCACCCCGGCATCGCGCAGGGCGGGCAGCGCGGCCACCACGGCCTCGTTGATGGCCCGTGCGCCAAGGCTGCCGCCCATAACCAACAGGCGACGCGAATGGGCGGAACGCGAAACGCCGCCCTTCTCCGCCGCGTCGGCGGCGCCAGCGGCGCCCGCCGCGACGATGGCCGCGCGCACCGGGTTGCCGGTGGGCACACAACGCCGCGCGGGGAACACCCCTGTGGTATCCGGCAGGGACAGGAACACCCGCTGCACCACGTGGCCCAGCAGGCGGTTGGTCAGCCCGGGAATGGCATTCTGCTCGTGGATGGCGGCGGGCCTGCCGCACAGCCGGGCGGCCAGCACGCCAGCAAAGGCGGCATAACCGCCGAAGCCCACGGCGATGTCCGGGTCGAACCGGCGCACCACGGAAACAGCGCGCCACACGCCAAGGCCCATGGCCCCGGCGGCGGCCAGCGCGCGCAGGCCGCGTCCCATCACCCCGCGCACCGGCAGGCCCACGTACTCAAGCCCGGCGCGGGCCGCAAGGTCGGCTTCCGGCCCGTACTGTCCGCCCAGGAACAGGATGCGGGCCTTGGGATAGCGGCGGGTGATCTCCTCTGCCACGGCCAACGCCGGGAAGATGTGCCCCCCGGTTCCGCCAGTGGTGAGGATGACGCGGCGCATGGTGTTTCCTCCGGTATCTTGAACGGTGGCGAAAACGTGCGAAGGCACGCCGTCAGCGTGCCGTCCGCGAATAGTTCAGCAACAGCCCCACGCAGGTCAGGGTGGTCAGCAGGCTGCTGCCCCCGTAGCTCAGGAAGGGCATGGGCACGCCCTTGGGAGGCGCCACGCCCATGACCACCGCCATGTTCAGCACGGCGCCCAGCAGCAGCACCAGGGTCACCCCGAAGGCGGTGAACCGGTCGCGCAGGTCTTCCTGCCGGGCGGCGATGCGAAAGCTGCGCCAGAACAGCATGCCCATCAGCACGAAGACCAGCGACATGCCGATGAAGCCCAGTTCCTCGCCCAGCACGGCGATGATGAAGTCGTTGTGCGCTTCCGGCAGGTAGAACAGCTTCTGGCGGCTGGCGCCTATGCCCACGCCGGTGATGCCGCCCGACCCCAGCGCGAACAGCGACTGCACCAGCTGGTAGCCGGAATCCTGCGCATCGGCGAAGGGATCGAGAAAGGCGGTGAACCGGCGGAAACGGTACGGCGAATGCACCACCAGCATGACGGCCCCGGCCACCGCCGCAGCGCCGGACACGGCCAGGTAGAAGAACCGCGTGCCGCCCACCAGGCACATGAAGAACAGGATCATGGCCAGCACCGCCGCCCCGCCGAAGTCGGGCTGGCGCAGCAGCAGCGCGCAGAACACGCCCGTCACCGCGAAGGGCGGTATGACCCCCCGGCTGAAGGTCTTGATGATGTCCTGCTTGGTGCTCATGAAGTAGGCCAGGTACAGGGCCAGGGCGATCTTGGTGAACTCCATGGGCTGCACGGCCACCGGCCCCACCTGGATCCACCGGCGCGCGCCGTTGACCTTGTTGCCCAGCGGGGTCAGCACCAGGATGAGCATGATCAGCACCCCGAACAGAATGGGGTATTGCAGGCGGTACAGCAGGTTGCGCGGCATCAGCGCCGCGGTGAACATGGCCACGCCGCCCACGCAGGCAAAGATCAGCTGGCGCTTGAAAAAGTAGTACTTGTCCGCGTTGAAGCGCTCGGCCACGATGCCGCTGGCGGACAGCACCATCAGCAGGCCGATGCCCAGCAGGGTCAGCGCGATGGCGAACAGCCACCAGTCCACGCCGTTCTGCGGGCCGTGGTCGCCGTGGGCAATGCCGCCGAAGCTGCCGCCGTGCCGCAGGTCCGCCAGTGCGGCGGAAGGATGGGCATCCGCTTGCGCGCCGAACCTCATGGCAGGGCCTCCACCGCGCGGCGGAAGGCGTGGCCGCGCTCCTTGTAGTTGGCGAAAAGGTCGAAACTGGAGGTGGCCGGGGCCATCACCACGGCGTCACCCGGCCTTGCCAGCGCGGCGGCCTCGGCTACGGCGGGTTCCAGCGCGGGATGCCAGGACATGGGAAAATCGCCCTGCCCCATCCAGGCCCCCTCGAAATGTTCGCGGCTGGCGCCAAACCCCACCACGGCCCGCACCCGCCCGCACAGCAGCGGCAGCAGGGACGCAAGGTCGCCCCCCTTGAACTTGCCGCCCACCATCAGCACCACGGGCCGGTCAAAGGCTTGCAGGGCCACGCGCAGGGCTTCCACCGTGGTGCACTTGGAATCATTCACCCACAGCACGCCGTTGCGTTCGGCCACTGCCTCCAGCCGGTGCTCCATGGGGGCGAAGTCCGCCACGGCCTTTTCCGCCGCCTCCGGCGTCACGCCGAACTCGCGGCAGGCCTGCCACGCGGCCTCGATGTTGGCCTGGTTGTGCCCGCCCAGCAGGCTGGTGCGCGGAAAGCGCCGGGCCGCCGCGTCGAAGAACAGCGTGCGGGGCTTCAGGTCACGCGCGGCAACAAGGTCGCGCACTCCCTGGCCGAAGATGGCCAGGTCACCTTCCTCCATGCAGCGGAACAGCCGGAACTTGGCGTCGATGTATTCCGCCATGTCGGCGTGGTAATCGAGGTGGTTCTCGCTGATGTTCAGCAGCATGGCCACGCGCGGGCGAAAGGTGGTGCAGGCCTGCAACTGGAAGCTGGAAATCTCGATGACCAGCACGTCGGCCCTGCCCTGCCCGTCCGCCCCACCATGCGCTACGGACAACACGTACTCGCTGAGGGGGGTGCCGATGTTGCCGCCGAGGAACACGGAAAGCCCCTGCGCGCGCAGCATGGCGGCGCACAGCGAAACCGTGGTGGTCTTGCCGCTGGTTCCGGTGACGGCCAGTACCGGCTCGCCGTCCAGTTGCCGCCAGGCAAGCTCCATTTCGGCCATGATTTCCGGAGCGTCCGGCCCCTGCGGCAACAGCGGGCGCAGCTTCGCCACGGCCATGCCGGGGCTGGGCACCACGGCCCGGGCGCCTTCGAACTGTGTCGGCACATGGTCGCCGGTGGCGATTTCCACCCCGGCTTCGGCGGCCCAGCGCACGAAGTCGGCGGGCACCCCGTCGGCGTTGCGTTCCAGCAGGCGCACGCGCGCCCCCATGCGGTGCAGCAGCCGCGCGGCAGCCATGCCGGAGCGGCCCGCGCCCACGACCACCACAAGGTCGCCCTTGCCGATGGTTTGCGCCGTGTGCTTGTCGCAGGTCATTGCCGTATCCTTCCGTCCTCAGGGCGCTGCTTCCGAAGCAGGATTTTCGTTCGCTGGCAAGGAAAACAAGCCCGCCATGAGGGAGTATACTCTTATGGTATTCGACCGTAATGGCTGGCGCAGTTTGACGCCGCCAGCGGACGAAAAGACAATTCGGAGCCAGCGTCCTAGCGCAACTTCAGGACAGACAGCGCCATCAGGCCAAGCAGCGCCGACATGATCCAGAACCTGATGATGATCTTCGACTCGGGAATGCCCTGCAATTCGAAGTGGTGATGCAGCGGGGCCATGCGAAAGATGCGCTTGCCCCCCGTGAACTTGAAGTAGCCCACCTGCAGGATCACCGACAGGGTTTCCACCACGAACAGCCCGCCCACGACGAGCAGCAACAGTTCCTGCTTGCACAGCACGGCCAGGAAGCCCAGCGCGCCACCAAGGGCCAGCGAGCCCACGTCGCCCATGAACACCTGGGCCGGGTAGGCGTTGAACCACAGAAAGCCCAGGCTTGCGCCCACCAGCGCCCCGCAGAACACGGTGACCTCGCCCACGCCGGGCACGTTGGGCACTTGCAGGTAGTTGGCCATCTGCACGTTGCCCGCCACGTAGATGAACACGGCAAAGACCATGCCCGCGATGATGGTGGGGCCGATGGCCAGGCCGTCCAGCCCGTCGGTAAGGTTCACCCCGTTGGAAGAACCCACCATCACCGTCACGGCGAAGGGGATGTACAGCCAGCCGAGATCGGGCGCGAGGCCCTTGAAGAACGGAAAGGCCAGCCGGGTGGAGTACACCGGCTCGCTGACCACCATGTACATGGCCACGGCCGCCACAATCACCTGCCCAAGAAACTTGGCGCGGGCGGACAGCCCCTTGTTGTTGCGGCGGCGGATCTTGATGTAGTCGTCCAGAAAGCCCACCAGGCCGAAGCCCAGAAAGATGAGCATGGTCAGCCAGACGTACTTGTTGGTCAGGTCTGCCCACAGCAGCACGCTGCACGTCAGGCAGAAGGCGATGAGCAGGCCGCCCATGGTGGGGGTGCCCGCCTTCTGCATGTGGCAGGTGACGTCCTCGTGGATGTGCTGGCCGCACTTGATGCGTTGCAGCCACGCGATGAAGCGCGGCCCCATGAGGATGGACAGCAGCAGCGCCGTCAGCAACGCCCACACCGACCGGAAGGTGATGTAGCGGAAGACGTTGAGGACCGTGAATTCGGAACTGAGGGGATACAGCAGGTTATACAGCATGGCGCCCCCCGGTGGCGGACCCGTTCAGGTGCCCTTCCGGCTGTACGGCCTTGCGCGCGCCCGACGAAACGTGGCAGCGCGCGCCCAGGCAGGCGCGACGGCAGAGCCCGGTGCGGGCGGAAAGGCCGGATACGCCTGCCACATGGGACACGGCGCGGCCCCGCGCTGCTTGGCGCGTGGCTGTGAACATCAGTTGCACCCCAGTATCTCCCGAATGACCTGTTGGTCGCTGTACGGCACCTTGCGGTCGCCGATCTGCTGGTAACTTTCGTGCCCCTTGCCCGCCACCAGCAACACGTCGCCGGGTTGCAGCAGCGCAAGGGCCTTGCCGATGGCCCTGGCCCTGTCGGCGTCGCTGACCACCTCGCGCGCCCCGGCAAGGCCGGGCAGCACGTCGGCCATGATGGCCTCCGGGTCCTCGTGGCGGGGGTTGTCGGACGTGAGCACGGCCACGTCGGCATGGCGCGCCACCGCCTGCCCCATCAGCGGGCGCTTGGTGCGGTCGCGGTTGCCGCCGCAGCCGAACACTGTGACGATGCGCGAAAAGCCCACCGCGCGCAGCGCGCGCAGCACGTTTTCCAGCGCGTCGGGGGTATGGGCGTAATCGACGAAAATGTCCAGCCCCCGCGGGTTCACGATGCGCTCCAGCCGCCCCGGCACGCCGGTGAAGTCGGCCAGGCTGGCGAAATCCTGCGGCGCAAGGCCCATACCCAAGCATACCGCCTGCACGGCCAGCAGGTTGGAGGCGTTGTGCGCGCCCACGAGGTGCGAGGAAAGCTCCCACTGCCGCCCTTCACAAGTCATGCGCAGCGTGAGGCCCGAGGTGGCGTTGCGCACCATCTCGCCGTGCAGGAACCGACGGCCCGAAACGGCATTGCCCGCATCCAGCCCGAAGCCGATGGCGTGCTCCACCTCGCCCAGCAGGCGGCGGCCCCAGGCGTCGTCGGCATTGACGGCGCAGGCCTTGTCCGCGTCGGGCAGTTCGGTGAACAGGCGGGCCTTGGCGGCATAGTAGTGTTCCATGTCGCCGTGGTAGTCCAGGTGGTCCTGCGTCAGGTTGGTCAGGATGGCCCCGGCAAAGCGGATGCCCGCCACCCGGCGCTGGTCCAGCGCGTGCGACGAGACCTCCATCAGCGCCACGTCCACCCCGGCGTCGCGCATGCGGCCCAGCATGGCGTGGGTTTCGATGCAGTCGGGCGTGGTCAGCGGCGCGTCCATGGCAAAGCCCGGCCAGCGGTAGCTGACGGTGCCCAGCACCCCGGCCCGGCGGCCAAGGGCGGAAAACACGTGCTCCAGCAGGTAAGTGATGGTGGTCTTTCCGTTGGTGCCGGTAACGGCCACCACCGGAAAGGGCAGCGCATCCGTGCCGTAGCGGGCCTGGCCCAGCAGGCCGATGGCCGCGCGCGGGTCGTCGTGGGCGGCCACCACCGCGCCCTCGGGCGCGCCGACAAGGGCTGCTTCCGCCCTGTCGGGCAGGCAGACCACCGCCCCGGCCCCGGCGGCCCATGCCTTCGCAATGAAGTCCGCACCGTCCACGCCCGCGCCGCCGTTGGCGGCAACGCCGGGCACGGCCACGAACACGTCGTCCCGGCCCACCTTGCGCGAGTCGGTGCGGATTTCCGGCGTGTTTTCACGAACACGGGCCAGAAGGCCATCAAAAGATATACGGGTCATCTGCCGATGCTCCTAGGAATTCTCGGAAAGCCACAGGACGCACTGCCCCGTGGGCTGGCCCTTGGGCCATTCGGTGCCCGGTTCCGGGGTCTGGCGGATCACGGTCTGCCCCGCGCCCTTGAGCACGGGCACCATGCCTTGCCGGGCAAACACCTCCACGGCGCGGCGCACCGACTTGCCCACCACGTTGGGCACCCCGTCGGGGGCCTCGCGCACGGCCTCGGCCACCTCGCGGCGCACTTCCACCGGCCCGGTCTTGCCTAGGGGCGTGGCGTAGGCCGGGGCCTCCGGGTCGGGCGCATCGGGCAGCAGGCCGTGGTAGGCCATGGTGCGCATGGCCACGTGCTTGAACACGGGCGCAGCGACCACGCCGCCGTACGAATTTTTCTGGGGTTCGTCCACCATGACCAAAATCAGGTACTTGGGCTTGTCGATGGGCGCAAAACCCACGAAGGAAGCCAGCCGTTCGTGACCGTAACGTCCCGTTTCGTCAGCCTTTTGCGCGGTGCCGGTCTTGCCGCCCACCATGATGCCGGGGATACGCGCGCGGGTGCCGGTGCCGTCTTCCTCCACCACTTCGCGCAGCATGGAGATGACCTGCTTCACCGTCTTGTCGTTGTACACCTTCTGGCTGGCCGAGTTGGCCGGGGCTTCGTCGTCCACCACCAGACGCAGCGGCTTGCGTTCGCCGCCGTTGGCCAGCGTCAGGTAGGCCTGGGCCATCTGTACGCCGGTGGCGGCAATGGCCTGGCCGAACGAGGTGGTGATCAGGTCCGGCTCGGACCAGTGGCGCGGATCGCGCAGGATGCCCTTGCTCTCGGTGATGGGCAGGCCGGTGCGGTCGCCAAAGCCCAGCTGGTTCAGGTATTCCCAATACCGCTTGGACCCGAGTTCCAGGCCTATCTTGGCCATGCCGATGTTGCTGGAGTAACGCAACACCTTGTTCACCGGCAGCACGTCATAGCTGTGGGTGTCGCGGATGGTGATGTAGCGGGTCTTCCAGCGGCCCTTTTCGCAGTTGAACGTGGTGTCGCCCTTGACCACGCCCTCTTGCAGGGCGGCGGCCACCAGAAACGGCTTGAGCGTGGAGCCGGGTTCCAGCGCGTCGGCGGCCAGACGGTTGCGCCAACGGTCGGCCTTGTAGTCGCGGTAGGCGTTGGGGTTGAAGAACGGGTACTGCGCCCAGGCCAGGATGTCGCCCGAATCCACGTCCACCACAAGGCAACCGCCCCACGAGGCGTCGAACTGGTCCACCGAGCGGGCCAGGGCTTCTTCGGCAAAGAACTGCACCTGGGTGTCGAGGGTCAGGTGCACGTCGCGGCCACGCAGGGCCGCGCGGCCCGCGCCGCCGTCCATGTCCAGGCGGCGCCCGGCGGCGTCGCGCTGCACCACGTTGCGGGCGGAATCGCCGCTCAGCACCTCGTCGAAGGTCAGTTCCAGCCCCTCAAGGCCCTTGCTCTCCATGCCCACGAAGCCGAGCAGCTGTCCGGCCATCTGCTTGAAAGGATAGATGCGCTCGTACTCGCTGCTCAGGTACACGCCGGGCAGCCCGGCCTTGCGCACGTTTTCGGCGGCCAGGTCGTCCACCTTGCGGGCCACCCACGCAAAGCCGCGCTTGGAGGCAACGGCCTCGCGCACCTGCTTGACCGGGGCTTCCAGCGCCGCGGACAGGGCGTTGACGGTGGCGTCAAGGTCGCGCACCTCGCCGGGACGGACGTAGACGGAGCGCACCTCCACGCTGCGAGCCAGTATCTGCCCGTTGCGGTCGAGAATGGCGCCGCGCCTGCCGGACACGGTCTCCGCCGCCATGTGCTGGCGACGGGCAAGGGCTGCCAGCCGATCACCGTCGTAGACCTGCACGTACCAGGCGCGCGACCACAGCAGCAGCCACAGCAGCGCGAACACGCAGCCCACGCCGTACAGGCGCACCTTGCTCCAGTCCGCCCCGCCGAAGCGGGCAAAGGGATTGAAGCGCATGCCGCCGCCGAACGATGCTCCGGGGGCCTTCTTGTTGCGCAGGGCGCGCGCGGCACGAGGGGCGCGCGCGTCGAAAGAGGGACGCGCATCGCGCGCAGTGCGCGGCGCGGGCCTGCCGAGTATGCGTGACTTCCTGTCGGCTCGCAGCATGACGTTCCGGGGCGCTAGCGCCCCGCCTCCTCGATGCGGCGGATCTGCCCGGGGCGTGCCCCCCGCATGCCCATGGCCTCCGCCTTCCTTCCCAGTTCATACGGCGACATCAGCCGGTCCCGCTCCACTTCCAGCTTGGCGGTCAGGGAAGCCCTGCCGTCCAGTTCACCCTGCAACTTGCGCAGGTTGTAGGCCATGTCCATGCGTTCGATGTTCAGCCACACCAGCGACAACCCCAGCACCAGGCTGGTCAGCACCGACAGGATCATGGCCAGCACCCAGCTTCCCACGCCCTGGCTCATGCTGCGCCCCCTTCCGGCTCGTCGCGGCCTTCCGGGGCGTACTTGTTGCGCCGCCGGGGCCGCGGGGCCTGCCCTTCCGCCAGCCGCTGGGCCGCGCGCAGCTTGGCGCTGGACGCGCGGGAGTTGCGGGCCAGTTCCGCATCGGTGGCGGTTACGGGCTTTCTGGTCAGCACGTCCACGCGGGCCTTGTGGCCGCATTCGCAGCGGGACACGCTGCGCGGGCACACGCAGCCCTGCGATTCGTCACGCAGGCGATGCTTGACGATGCGGTCTTCCAGCGAATGGAAGGTGATCACCGCCAGCCGCCCGCCGGGGTTCAGCCGGTCCAGGATGCGGTCGAGAAAGCGTTCCAGCTGGCCCAGTTCGTCGTTGACGGCCATGCGCAGGGCCTGAAAGGTGCGGGTGGCCGGGTGGTTGCGCGAGGTGGCGCGCCACTTGGCCGGGTAGGCCCGGTCCACGATGGCCGCAAGCTGGGCCGTGGTCTCGATGGGGCCCGCGGCGCGGGCATCCACGATGGCGCGGGCGATGCGCCCGGCCATGGGGTCTTCGCCGTAGCGCAGGATGATGTCCTTCAGGACGTCCGCGGTGGCCCGGTTCACCAGCCTGGAGGCCGGGTCCTCGTCACCGTCCCGGTCCATGCGCATGTCCAGCGGGCCGTCGGCGTGAAAGCTGAAGCCGCGGTCGGCCATGTCGATCTGCATGGACGACACGCCGATGTCGATGAGCGCGCCGTCCACCTTGTCCCAGCCCAGCTGGTCCAGCGCCGCCTCGAAGTCCGCGTAGCGGGTGTGAAAGAAATGCACGCGCCCGCCCCACGGGGCCAGACGCTGGCGGGCCAGCCCCAGCGCCGTGGTGTCGCGGTCGAGGCAGCACAGTTCGCCATCCGGGCCGATGCGCTCCATGATGGCGGCGGAATGGCCGCCAAGCCCCACGGTGCCGTCCAGATACCTGCCGCCGGGGCGGGGGGCCAGCGCCTCCAGCACCTCGTCCAGCAGCACGGGCACATGCAGCGTGGCGGCGCGGGCCCCTTCCGTGGAAACGGGGGCGGCCTGCGGTGTGGTGGAGTCGGGTGCGCCGGTCATTGCGGTGTCCTGTAGAAGTTCGAAAACCCGTGCCCTGCCGGGCCTAGAGGGAAAGTTCTATGCCGCTGTCGGCCAGTTCCGCGGCCACGTCGTCGAAGTCCTGCGCCACGATGCCGTCGAAGCGGCCCTGATCCCAGATTTCGAAGCGGCTGCCCTGGCCCAACAGCACCACGTCCTTGGTGATGCCCGCGTAGTCCATGTGCGACCGCGAAATGCGCACCCGGCCCTGCCCGTCCAGTTCCATGAGTTCGGCGCTGCCGATGACCAGGCGGCGGAAGTCGCGCATCTTGCGCGAAGGGTTCTTGAGGGTGGAGAACTTGCGCTCGAAGTCTTCCCAGTCGGGCAGGGGGTAGCCCATGACGCAGTCGTCGAAGCTGGTCAGCACCAGCTTGCCGCCATCGGCACGCGACACGAGAATGTCGCGGAAATCCGGCGGCAGCATCAGTCGCCCCTTGGGGTCGAGACTGCGGTGGGAACGGCCTCTGAACAACATGAGAACACCACTTGCCTGTCATTTCGTGCTGTTGCGCAACACACCAACACTGCAACCCTGCTTCCGCCGTTTTCCCCGCGTGTTGCGCGAGGCATTCTGATCGGAGGGGAAGGGGCTTTTTCGGGAGACTCTACCACCTTTTACCACAATTTCCCACTTTCTCTATGATATGTTTGGCACTGTCAAGCCGTGGTCACAGGCAGAGTCTAGAAAATTTCTAACGGCTGTTTCCCCGCGCGATACTGTCGTGATATGCAAAGCAATTTCAGCTTGATACACAACAGGACCACAACACTCCGAAGACCGTTACCCCACCCTTGCGCATGGGCCGCGCGTGCGCTGCCGCACGGCATTTCAGGTCACCCGGTGGTCCGCGCCTTTCCACGTGCGGCGCATTGCCCGGACCTGCCCTGATATTTTTACGAAACGCATGGGGACACGAAGGGCGTCGGCACGATATACGGGGGTATCCGTCACACGCCCCCGCAAGGCGGACGGAACCCTCCGCAACGCACAAACGGCTTGACAAGATACAACTTATTGCACAGGGGTGGATCATGAGAACGAAGATAATCGCCACCATTGGTCCGGCATCGCGCTCGCGCGAGGTGCTTTCGCGCCTCATCGCCGCTGGAGTGCGCATCTTTCGGCTCAACTTTTCCCACGGCAGTGCGTCCATGTTCGTGGACCTGGTGCGCCTGCTGCGCGAGCTGGAAGCCGAATGCGGCAGCCCGGTGACCATCCTGCAGGACCTTTCCGGCCCCAAGATCCGCATCGGCGAAATTCCGGACGGCGCCATCTCGGTGGGCAAGGGCGACCGCGTGCTGCTGGGCCCCAAGGCCCCTGCCGGTGCCGTGCTGCCGTTCATCCCCTTCACCAATCAGGCCGTGCTGAACGGGCTGGAAGCCGGTGACCGGCTGGTGCTGTCCGACGGCGGGTTGCAGTTCCGCGTGCTGGGCACCGCGCCCGCGGGGTGCTTTGAACTGGAAGCCGACAACAGCGGCATCATCACTTCGCGCAAGGGCCTGGCCCTGCCCGGCAAGTCGGTGCGGCTGCCCGCCCTGACCGAAAAGGACCGCAAGGACCTGGCCGACGGCCTGGAACTGGGCGTGGACGCCGTGGCCCTGTCCTTCGTGCAGACGCCGGAAGACATCCGCGACGCCAAGGAAATCATCGCGGCCAGCGGCCGCAAGCACATTCCCGTCATCGCCAAGCTGGAGCGCCAGAACGCCGTGGACCGGCTGGACGACATCCTGGCCGAGGCCGACGTGATCATGGTGGCCCGCGGCGACCTGGGCGTGGAATGCCCCCTGCCCGCCCTGCCCGCCATGCAGAAGCGCATCATCCGCGCCTGCAACCGCGCGGCCAAGCCGGTCATCGTGGCCACCCAGATGCTGCTGTCCATGGTCAACAGCCCCTCCCCCACCCGCGCGGAAACCACCGACGTGGCCAACGCCGTGCTGGACGGGGCCGACTGCGTGATGCTTTCGGAAGAAACGGCCATGGGCAACTTCCCCGTGGAGACCGTGGAATTCATGAAGGAAATAGCCGCCAAGGCTGAAGAACTGCACTTCGAGACACAGCGCCTTGCCGAACCGGCGGACGAAAAGGGCACGGCGGAATTCCTGGCCTACGCGGCCTGCCTGCTGGCTGAAAAGACCGGCGCCAGGGGTATCGTCTCGCACAGCATGACCGGCGCATCGGCCCGGCTCATCTCGTCGCGCCGCCCGCGCCAGATGGTCTGGGCGCTGACGCCAGACCCCGCCGCCCTGCGCGCCCTGAACTTCTCGTGGGGCATCGTGCCGCAGGACATCCCGCTGGACATCCCCGGCCACGTGGCACGGGCCGAGCGCTTCGTGGATACCGCGCCCGACTTCGAAAAGGGCGACAACGTCGTCATCACCGCCGGGCAGCCCAAGGCGGGCCGCAAACCGCGCGGCACCAACATGGTGAAGATATACAGAAAGTAACGACAGGCGGCGTCCGGCCCCAGCCCGGGAACCGCCGGAACGGACCGGACGCCACGGCATCAGCCGCGCATGGCGCGCATGCCACGCGGACCACGCAGGCACCACAAGGGAGCTACCCACGGTGAAGGCAACCATCCCCGACAATATCTCCGAGGAATACTACCAGATCAGCACGGAGATCCTGTCGAGCTTTCCCAAATACCGTCCCCCGGTGGACCTGTTCCGCTTCCGGGAAGACCTGGCCCAGTTGCAGCCATACACCCGCAAGGGCGCACGGCTTACCAACGAGCAGGTGGAAGAGGTGCAGCGCATGTGCGAGGCGGGCGACCTGTTCGTCTCGCGCTCTGACCACCCCATCTATTCCCAGCACATCGTGCACCAGCTTGACCTGGTGCTGGTGGACAAGAACCTGAAGGAAGGCGAGGTCGCCGACATCTTCCAGCAGGCCCTGGCCCTGCGGGTGAACGAATTCATCGACCAGCCGGTGAAGCCGGTGTTCGAGGTGCTGTACCGCGACGTGATGGTGCTGACCGAGTACCTGTGGCAGGACAAGCACCGGGTGAAACAGTTCATGCGCCGCCTGCACC
Source organism: Nitratidesulfovibrio sp. SRB-5 (assembly GCF_019931275.1). NCBI lineage: Bacteria > Pseudomonadati > Thermodesulfobacteriota > Desulfovibrionia > Desulfovibrionales > Desulfovibrionaceae > Nitratidesulfovibrio > Nitratidesulfovibrio sp. SRB-5. Next base: position 63,095 of record NZ_JAIOTY010000006.1, read on the forward strand.
GCGAACATTCGCTGGCCAAGCATTCGCTGAACACCCTTTCGGTGGGGCTGTGGCTGCTGGCCACCTCCATGGGCGACAACCTGAAGCGCCGCGACCTCGACCGGTCGGCCCTGGCCCTCTTGCTGCACGACCTGGGCATGGCCAAGGTGCCCGCGTTCATCCTGTCCAAGGCCACGCCGCTGAAGCCCGACGAAAAGGACAAGATTCCCCTGCACCCGCTGGTGGGGGCCAAGATCATGCACAAGATGGGGCTGGCCTTCGACGAACTGCGCCAGTGCACCCTGGAACACCACGAACGGCTGGACGGTTCCGGCTACCCGCAGAAGCTCAAGGGCGAGCAGATCAGCCGCCTGGGCCGCATCTGCGCCGTGGCCGATTCGTTCTCGGCCATGATCAGCGCGCGCCCTCACGCCCCGGCCAAGGAACTGGTGGCCGCCGCGCAGGAACTGGCGGCGGACAAGGCGCGTTACGACGCGCGCTACACCTCGCTGCTGCTCAATGCGCTGGTGACCAACGCCTTCGGCACCACCGGCAAGCCCAAGCCCGAAGCACCGGCCAAGGGGTAACGACCGGAACGGGGAACGACCGCGAACCCGCTGCACTCCGCACGGCACGCGCTGGCACAGGCGCCCCCTGCTCCTTCACCGCGCACAACGTAAACGGGCCGCCCCCTTTCGGGAGCGGCCCTTTTCGTCTGCATGAACAGAGCGGCACAGGCAGGGACTGTCCGGGCGGACGGCACTGACAACACAGACAGCGCAGGCTGGGTCCACAGGTGGCCTGAAACCGGAAAATCGTGCGCGGCACGCGCCACGGAAAGCTGCCCGCCAGCGCGGTGCGGCAATCCCCTAAACGCGGCTGATGATCTCGCCGCTGATCTCGCGGAACACGTCGTTGATCATGATGACGCCCAGCACCTTGCCCGCCTCGGTCACCACGGCGTAGCTGCGGCCCTTCTTCACGAAGCTTTCCAGCACCACCAGCAGCGGGTCGTCGGGGGCAACCTGGGTCATGTCGCGGTCCATGACATCGCGCACCTTGGTGGAACCGGCCACCTTGCAGGCGTTGCGATAAATGCGGTCGAAGCCGTCTTCCTCTATGCCGCGCAACGAGCCGCTGCGCAGCAGCGAATCTTCCATGAAGCGCACGGTGTCCCATACCGAAAGCGCCCCGCGCAGCATGTCGCGCTCGTCATACACCAGGGCGCACAGGCAGCCCGCCCCGCCCCCGCCGTCGGGCCCCACGCAGGAACTGAGCTTGCGCATGGCATCGGCCAGCGAATCATCCTCGCGCAGCTTGGGGAATTCTTCCCGTACGATGTCCCAGGCACGCTTTCGCAACAGCATCGGCACTCTCCTCGCAGTGTGTTCATGGACATCAGGCCGACCGGAGCACCAGCGGAGCATTCGCGAAGTTTCCGGGGCCGCCCCGGCCTCTCGACGGAATCAGGCCGGGATGGGGCATGGCGTCATTGTTATCAAAACTCGCCCCGCTTGTCTTCTCTTTCACAAGCCCTGCGGGCGGATGCGAGACGGGGGACATGAGGACTTGGTTGCCCAAATCATGTTCCGCAGGAACATGCGACAACAAGCAGCGCGTTGTGGCAGGGTGTTTTAGGGGCCGTTGCCAAATTAGGATTTTTGTCCGTTGGCAAGGAAAACAAGCCTGCCATGAGGGAGTATGCCTCAGCCGTTAGGCGAGCTTGCGAACCTTACGGATGAGGACCGCAGCGCGCTCTTATTGTATTCGACCGACATGGCAGGCGAAGTTTGACCTCGGTGCGCACGATGCCCGTAAGGCTCGCAAGCTCGCCTAACGGGCACGCTCCGCGCCCTTCGGGTCGGTCAGCCAACGGGCAAAAGGACAATTTGGCGGCGGCCCCTAGTCGAAGTCGGCGAAGAGAGCCCCCACATGCAACGGCCCCAGCGACACACGGCGGTACTCGCCGCGCAGCCGCGCGATGGCCTCTTGCAGATGGCTGGATGTCACGCCGTTGCGCACAGAGGTGTGCGCCTCGATGAAGGCGGCCAGGGTGTCGCAGGCCTTCACCAGGCGACCGTCCTTGGGGTCCAGCGCGTCGATGTTGCAGGTGGACTGCAACTCGTCGAAGGTCACCTTGCGGACAACGGGCGCCGTGCCGTCCGGCGCCCCGTCGGGAGCGGGCTCGCGCACGGTCTCGTCGAACTCCGAACCGGTGGCCAGCCCCAGGAAGTAGCCCAGGCGGCTGGCCACGTCGCCGTAGCCCGCCTTGTCCAGCAACGCGAACACCCGTTCCTGCATTTCCTGCTCTTCGTACTGGCGGATGAGTTCGGGCAGCTGCTTCACGGAGCGCTTCACCGGAGAAATGATGTCGCGGGTCAGCACTTCCGGCAGGTCGTGGAACAGGCCGCAGAAAAAGTTGTTCAGCCGCCGGGCGGGGCAGGCCCCCACGGCGATGCTGAAGAAATAGGCGTAGCAGGCCACGATGAACATGTGCCCGATGACCGAGGTTTCAGGAATGCGCGGGGTCTGCGACCAGCGTTTCTGAAAGCGCAGTTGCCCGCACAGGTTGGCGAAGCGCCCCAGCGCGTTGCTGGAGCCGCCGATGAGTTCGGGCACCCCGGCCAGGTCGGCCATGGCGGTCAGGCGGGTCTGGAACGAGCCGTCGATGTCCGGCATTTCGTCGTCGAACGTGTTCAGCGGCTTGATGAGGTTGAATTCCCAGCCGCTGGCGTAGAGATGCGCGGCGGTCAGGATGCGGTCGGCCAGGGTGTTCTTTTCGCGGCGGCGGATGTACGTCAGCAGCCGCTGCCAGAAATCCTCGTCCAGCGGGCGCACGATGTGCTCCAGTTCTTCCGCAACCCACTCGGTAAGTTCGCGGTAGTGGGCCTCGTTCTCTTTTATGCGGTAGAACACCGGCGGCTTGATGTCGGTGATGACCAGGCGATAGAAATAGTCGAACAGCCCGCCTTCCACCACCTCGGCCCCAAGGCGCAGCCGTTCTTCGGCAGGCAGGCCGCGGGTGTTCAGTTGCAGCAGCAGCCAGGCCACGATCATCTTGTGGGCCTGCTTGTCCACCTCCAGCAGTTCCACGGGCCGCAGCTTGTCGTTCCACCTCTTCATGTACGCACCGGAAAAGACGAACTGGAGCAGGCTCTTGCGAATGCTGGGCATGGGTCCTCCCGAGGGGGTTCAAGAAAATCTCTTGGCAATGTATGCGGTCGTGGTGTAAAGCTCAAGAGTTTGAAGCGATACGCTTCGGGTTCACGCCATGCAAACCCGCCGGACGGTCCAAGCCAACCTTCCGACAGTGTTCCTGCGGCGCTGCCCGGTGCCGCCCCGCCCGCCGCTTTCGGCGCCATCACGCGGGGCCAGTCGTCCGCTCCCCAGGCCAGCCGCCCCGTTAGGCGCGCCAGTGGGACCGAAGTGTGGACGGCCGCCAGGCGAACCCCAACGTTTCCGCGACATGCACCGGGACTGCCCGCACAAAGCCTGACCGCAGGCGAAAGGCACCCCGGCCCAACCCGGTCAGACCGGTACGGCAAGCATCGCACGCATGATGCCACCCTGCGGGGGCGGCATCGTCCGTCGCGCGTTTCCACGCCCTTTTTCTGTTGACAAGGGGCGGGGAACCCAATACATAGACCGTTCTTTCGAGCTCGCACAGGAGTACGCTCTGATGAAAACGTTCAGCCCCACGCCCGAGAACATCAACCGCGAATGGTTCGTGGTCGATGCCTCCGACCTGGTTCTCGGCCGCCTTGCCACCCAGATCACGCATCGCCTGCGTGGCAAGCACAAGCCCGAGTTCGCCCCGCACATGGACAACGGCGACTTCATCGTCGTGGTCAACTGCGAAAAGATCAAGGTCACCGGCAACAAGCTTGCCGACAAGAAATACTACCGTCACTCCGGGTATGTCGGCGGTCTTCACGAGATTACCCTCGAGAAGCTGCTCGCCTCCCATCCGGAACGCGTGCTGATGAACGCCGTGCGGGGCATGCTGCCCAAGAACCGGCTTGGCCGCGCCATGCTGAAGAAGCTCAAGGTCTACGCAGGCCCCGAGCATCCGCATGCCGCCCAGAACCCGCAGCCGCTCGCCATCAAGTACTAACCAGATCGAGCCGGAGAGAATCATGGCCAACGAATTCAACTACGGTACCGGTCGCCGCAAGACCGCCACGGCCCGTACCCGTCTGTATGCCGGTTCCGGTCAGATCGTGGTGAACGGTCGTCCCTTCGAAGACTACTTCCCGCGCAAGTCGCTGCAAATGATCATTCGCCAGCCCCTGGTGCTGACCAAGAACGTCGAACGCTTCGACATCAAGGTCAACGTCTGCGGCGGCGGCGTGACCGGCCAGGCCGAAGCGGTGCGCCACGGCATTTCCCGCGCCCTGCTCGAAGTCGAGCCGGAACTGCGCGGCGCCCTGAAGCGCGCCGGGTTCCTGACCCGCGACGCCCGCAAGAAGGAACGCAAAAAGTACGGCCAGCGCGCTGCCCGCGCCCGGTACCAGTACTCCAAGCGTTAATCGCTTCCGTACGCTGCCTTTCGGGCAGGTCCGCTTCTGCGGGCCTGCCCTTTTTGCGTTCCGGTCTGCCCCTTCTTGCGCCCGGGCCATCCATCCCCCGGCACACGCACGGTCACGCGCCTGCCATCCCCCCTCCAGTTGACACCGCACGCCGCCGCCGACTACACAGGCAGTCGCGCCGGGCCTGCGCCGCAAGGATTTTCCTGCCGCCGCCCACATTCGTCCAGACAGCGCACACGTTTTCGCCACAGGACTTCACATGACCACTCCCGATCCGCTTCTCGCCCTTGACCCGGCACGCATCGCCCCCGACGGGTGCGTCAGCATCATCGGCATGGCCGGTGCAGGCAAGACCACCGTGGGGCGCGAACTGGCCCTTCAACTTGGCTGGGCCCACGTGGATACCGACAACCTCATCGAGGCCACCTACGGCACCCGGCTGCAAGCCGTGGCCGATTCCATGGACAAAGAAAGTTTCCTGGACGTGGAGGCGGGCGTCATCCGCCGCATCGGCGCGCGGCGTACCGTGCTGTCCACCGGGGGCAGCGTGGTATACCGCCACGAAGCCATGGCACACTTGGCCGCGCTGGGGCCGCTGGTCTACCTTGACGTCTCCCTGCCGCTGATCCTGGAGCGCATTGCCATGAACCCGGACCGGGGGCTGGCCATCGCGCCGGGGCAGACCATTGAAGACCTGTACAACGAGCGCATCGCGCTGTACCGCCGCTATGCCACCTTCACCGTGGCCGCCGATGCGCTGTCGCCCGGCGGGTGCGCCGAGCGCATCGTGGCCTGGCTGACCGGCGGGGAGGCGTGAAATGTCCGCACGCAAGCCTGCCCCCCTCGCGTCTGCCCGCATTTCCGCCGCAATGAAGGCGGCTGGCCGCATGGCCGCCACGCAGGGCACCGCCAGCCCACCCCAACCCGGCCAACAGGCGGCAAAGGGAGGCCGCAAGGCCCCCGGCGTCTTCGCTCGCCTGGCGGAACTGTATGCCGACATGGAACGGGCCTACGCGCAAACCGCCCACGCCGCCGGGCTGACCTGCGCCAACTGCGAGGACAACTGCTGCCGCACCCATTTCCAGCATCACACCCACGTGGAGTGGGCCTACCTGTGGAAGGGCATGCTGGCCCTGCCGGAGGCGCGCCGCGCAGAATACCTGCGCCGCGCCCACGACGTGGTGGCCCAGTGCGAAGCCGCACGGGCCGCGGGGGTGGTGCCGCGCGTGATGTGCCCCGTCAACGACGACGGGCTGTGCGGCCTGTACGCCCACCGGCTGATGATCTGCCGCATGCATGGCACCCGCAACGTGCTGCTGCGCCCCGACGGGCAACGCCAGGTGTTTCGCGGCTGCCACCGCTTCTGCGGCCTGACCGACGGCCAGCTCGACGAAGTGGTGCCCACGCTGGACCGCACCCCCTTCTACCGGCGTCTGGCGGAACTGGAGATGGAGCACTGTGCCAAGGGCGCGGGCAAGGGAGGCGCCCCCCGGGTTGCCCCCCGGGTTTCCTTGACGCTGGCGGAAATGCTGGTCTATGGTCCGCCCAAGCCGTAAGGCCTGCTGAACGCACCATTCCGCGTCCACAACGCTCCTCCGCGCCACGGGCCCACCCGCCCGGCGCAATGCATTCCCACGCGGCGCAACCGCACGTTTCGCAACCGCCGGAGATGCCATGCCCGTGCATTCCCCTTCGCTCTTCCCCTTCCGCAACGATGCCGGACGTGCCGAACGCCCCGTCGGATACCGGATATTGGCCGCGCTGGTCATGCTTCTGGCGTGCACAAGCCTGCTCGCGGGCTGCGGCAAGCAGACCGTGGGGCATCTTGCCCGCGCCCAGTTGCAGCCCGACACCCCGCAGGCCATCTCCATGCAGTACCTGCGCTTCACCTACCGCGTGGTGCCGCTGCGCGAATCGGTGGGCGTGCGCGGCCAGGCCAGCCTTGCGCCCGGCGCCCTGCCCGCCTGGGCCACGTGGTACGAACAGCTTACCGTGATGGTCTATCTCAGCGATGCCTCGGGCCGCGTGCTCGATACGGAGGAGTACGACTATCTGCCCCGTGCCGTGGGCGACGAGGGCTCCCTCCCCTTCGAAACACGCTTCTACCTGGCTCCCGACGACCAGGGCCCGCTGTACGTCAGCTTCGGCTACCGCATGGTGGCCACGGAACACGCCCCCAACCCCGACGGCACCGACGACGGCGGTCGTTCGCTCATCGTGGGTGAGGGCGCGCTGGACAACTGACACAGCCCCCATCCTTCTTCCGCATGGTCTCAGAACCGCCCGCAAGGGCGGTTCCTTGTTCCCGGCGCCTGCCATGCCTGCATCAGGAGCATCGATGCAGGGCGCGCCACCCATCGTGCCGCGCGGGCGAAAGTGTTCGTGCGCAAGCGACAAGCGTGACATTCAGGCAATGGCAAAGGCCGCCCTGCATGCGCAGGACGGCCTTTTTCCGTCGCGAATTCTCGGCGGTGCCGTCGCAACAACGGCCCTCCCGGGCGGTCCGGCACGCGACCGGCGCCCCCGCCTAGGAAACGTGCTTGCGCCGCTTCTCCCAAAGCTTCATGTCCTTCATCTTCTTGCGGCGTTCGCGCTGCAACGCCTTGCACACCAGCGGGGTATTCTTCTTGAGGCCCCACTTCTCGCGATAGGCAGCGGCGTCAAGGCCGTGCGACGCAAGGTGCTTGCGGGTGAGAATCTTGAACGACTTGCCGCATTCGAGGCAGGTGATGGACTTTTCCTTCACGGCCTTACGCGGATCGCCGCAGGTTTCGCACGCTTCTTCCGGCTCGGCTTCGCCAAGGCTGATGGCACGAATGCCACTGGCAAGCTTCTGCACCATGGAGGTGATCTCGTCCTCCGTCATGGTCCGGACACCGGCCTGCGCCTTCACGATTTCCAAGGCTTCCTTCAAAAAGTCATCCATATGGACCTCCGCGGGAATTGAACGACGGGGCCGAAGTAACGACACCGAAACATCGGCGCCAGTCTCGGCACTTCGCCGCTCTTACATCCGCTACTACAGCAAGTCAACAACAGCGTAGCAAAAAACCGAAAACCAGAACGCAAAATGAACGCAGCACCACGCACACCTGCTGCACGCTGCCAGGAAATCCTGCGTCAGTGGCCGCTTCCCCCCGGTCCTGCCCCTGACGGCACGCGTACCGTACGCACGTTGCGAAACACGGTGCGGCAACGTATCGGGCATGCCCGCGTTGCCGATGCAATGCAACTGCCTGGGGGGCCTTTCCTGCCTGCCCTGCCCGTCCCATATCCGTGCATGCCCGCACCCACAGGGAACGGAGCGTCGGATGAATGTCCATGCCGCATCCCCATGCATTGACGCGGCGTGAAACGTCAACGGCGCGCTCCTGTTGCCGATGGCCCAAGCCACCATGGCAACGGAAGCGCGCCGCGTGAAACACATGCCGCAGGCCGGTGCACCCACGGGATTGCCCGCATGCACCAGCGCTGCACCTACCGCGTGCTAGCCCTTGCTGGAACGTTCCTCCAGCACGGCCACGGCGGGCAGGGTCTTGCCCTCCAGAAACTCCAGAAAGGCTCCGCCGCCGGTGGACATGTACGAAATGCGGTCCACCACGCCGTACTTTTCGATGGCGGCCACGGTGTCGCCGCCACCCGCCAGCGAGAAGGCCGGGCTGTCGGCCACGGCCATGCACAGGGCCTTGGTGCCCTGGCCGAACTGCTCCACCTCGAAGGCGCCCACCGGGCCGTTCCAGACGATGGTGCCCGCCTGCATCAGGATGTCGCGGTACAGTTTTGCCGTTTCGGGGCCGATGTCCAGGATCATCTCGTCCGGCTTCACTTCCGACACCTTGCGCACCGTGGCCGGGGCGGAATCCGCGAACTCCGGCCCCACCACCACGTCCACAGGCACGGGAATCTCGCCCCCGGCAGCCCTGGCGGCGGCCATCAGGCGGGCGGCCTCGTCCACCAGTTCCGGCTCGTACAGCGAACGGCCCACCTCATGCCCGGCGGCCTTGATGAAATTGTTGGCGATGCCGCCGCCCACGATGAGCCGGTCCACCTTCTTGGACAGGGTATCCAGCAGGGTCAGCTTGGTGGACACCTTGGAACCGCCGATGATGCCCACCATGGGCTTGGCCGGGGCGTCCAGGGCGCGGGACAGGGCATCCAGTTCCGCCGCCAGCAGGGGCCCGGCGCAGGCCACCTTGGCGAAGCGCACGGCGGCATGGGTGGAGGCCTGGGCACGGTGCGCCGCCCCGAAGGCGTCCATGACAAAGATGTCGCACAGGGCGGCCAGCTTGCGCCCCAGCGCCTCGTCATCCTTCTTTTCGCCCTTCAGGAAGCGCACGTTTTCGCACAGCACGCACTGGCCTTCCGCCACCTCGATACCGTCGATGTAGTCGCGCACCAGGGGCACCTGAAAGCCCAGAGCTTTGGAAAGATGCTCGGCCACCGGAGCCAGCGAAAAGGCGGGATCGAACTCCCCTTCCGTGGGGCGGCCCAGGTGCGACACCAACAGCACGCGGGCACCCGCCTTGAGGGCCATTTCGATGGACGGCAGCGCGGCGCGGATGCGCTTGTCGCTGGTAATCTTGCCGTCCTTCAGGGGCACGTTGAGGTCTTCGCGCAGGAGGACGCGCTTACCCTTCAGATCAAGGTCGGTCATCTTCAGTACGGCCATGGATATACCTCTGCTGCTCGATTGGCTTGATTTGGTTGGCAAAAGAAAAGGCGCGAACGTGGTTTTGGCATCCTACCACGTTCGCGCCCGGTGTCCAGACTGGGGGGCGGGGCCGTACTGCGCTTGTCCTGCGCGTCCACGGTACGCCATCGTCCCACTTGGCAATACTGCCACAAGAGGGATTTTTGTCTGTGCCAAGGAAGAACGCCTTTTTATGGAGGGAACGTGCCGCAGCCGTTACGCGAGCGCTTGCGCGAGAGTTACGGATGGGGACAGCAACGCACTCTTCTCGTACGTGACCGGAATAAAAAGGCGTTCGACCGCTCTGCGCTCGATGCCCGTAGGACTCGCACGCTCGCCCAACGGGCACGCTTCGCGCCCTTCGGGTCGGTCAGGCAGAGGCAAAAAGCCCCTTGTGGAGTCCTTAGATAAGAGACTCCACCGCTTCAATGACCTTCTCGGTGGTAATGCCGAAGTACTCGAACAGCACCTTGCCCGGGGCGGATTCACCAAAGCCGGTCATGCCCACGGCCTTGCCGTCCAGGCCCAGGTACTTCCACCAGCCGTCCACGGCGGCGGCTTCCACGGCCACACGCGCGCGCACGGCGGACGGCAGCACCGATTCGCGGTACGCGGCGTCCTGGCGGTCGAACTGGGTGGACGACGGCATGGACACCACGCGCACCTTGCGGCCCTTGGCGGCCAGCGCATCGGCGGCGGCAAGGGCCAGTTGCACTTCCGAGCCCGTGGCCATGATGATGGCTTCCGGCGTGCCCGCGCAGTCGCGCAGCACGTAGCCGCCGCGCATGATGTTGGCGCGCTGCTCGGCGGTGCGTTCCACGAAGGGCACGTCCTGCCGGGTCAGCGAGATGCAGGTGGGGCCGGTGGAGCATTCGGCGGCGGCCTTCCACGCGGACAGGGTTTCAACGGTGTCGCAGGGGCGCCACACCTGCACGTTGGGGGTCAGGCGCAGACCGGCCAGCTGTTCCACCGGCTGGTGGGTGGGGCCGTCTTCGCCCACGCCGATGGAGTCGTGCGTGAGCACCCAGACCACCCGCGCGCCCATGAGGGCGGACAGGCGGATGGCGTTCTTGGCGTAATCGGAGAAGATCAGGAAGGTGCCCGCGTAGGGCAGGAACCCGCCGTGCAGGGCCATGCCGTTCATGATGGCGCCCATGGCGAATTCGCGCACGCCGTAGGAGATGTAGTTGCCGGACCAGTCACCGGGGGTGACCAGGCTGGAATTCTTGTGCCAGGTGCCCACGGAGCCGGTAAGGTCCGCCGAGCCGCCGATCATTTCGGGCAGCAGCGGGGCCACGGCGTTCAGGGCGTTGCGCGAGGCGATGCGGGTGGCCAGCGTTTCCTTTGCCCCATCGGTGGCGGCAAGCGCGGCGGTCACGCCAGCCTGCCATTCGGCGGGCAGGTCGCCCGCCATGCGGCGCTCGAACTCGGCGGCCAGTTCGGGATGGGCGGCACGGTAGCGGGCGAACAGATCGTTCCAGGCGGCCTCGGCGGCGGTGCCGCGCGGGCGGGCGTCCCACCCGGCGTAGATGTCCGCCGGAATCTCGAAGGGCGGATGCGGCCAGTTCATGCCTTCGCGCGCGGCGGCGATTTCTGCGGCGCCCAGGGGCGAGCCGTGGCAGTTGTGGCTGCCCGCCTTGGTGGGCGCGCCCTGGCCGATGCGGGTCTTGCAGCAGATCAGGCTGGGCTTGCCGGGCACCGCGCGGGCGGCCTTGAGCGCTGCGGCGATGGCTTCGCCGTCGTGGCCGTCCACGTTGCGCACCACGTGCCAGCCGTAAGCCTCGAAGCGGGCCGGGGTATCGTCGGCGAACCACCCGGCGATGTCGCCGTCGATGGAGATGCCGTTGTCGTCATAAAAGGCGGTCAGCTTGCCGAGGCCCAGGGTGCCCGCCAGCGAGCACGCCTCGTGCGAGATGCCTTCCATCATGCAGCCGTCGCCCAGGAACACGTACGTGGCATGGTCCACCACGTCGTAGCCGGGACGGTTGAACTGCTGGGCCATGAGCCGTTCGGCCATGGCCATGCCCACGGCGGTGGCGATGCCCTGCCCCAGCGGGCCGGTGGTGGTTTCCACGCCGGGAGTGATGCCGTATTCGGGGTGGCCGGGGGTCTTGGAATGCAGCTGACGGAAGTTGCGGATGTCGTCCATGCTGACATCGTAGCCGGAAAGATGCAGCAGCGCGTAGATGAGCATGGAGCCGTGCCCGTTGGAAAGCACGAAGCGGTCGCGGTCGGCCCATTTGGGGTTGGCGGGGTTGTGCTTCAGGCTATCGTTCCAGAGCACTTCGGCGATGTCCGCCATGCCCATGGGCGCACCGGGGTGCCCGGACTTGGCCTTTTCCACGGCGTCCATGCTGAGCACGCGGATGGCGTTGGCGAGTTCCTTGCGAGACGGCATTGCAACCTCCAGCGGGGTTCTGTGCGGCGGCGGGCGGACGCCCTGCGCCGTTGGCTATGCAGCGGTACGGCGCGGTGCGCCGGGAAATACACGGATGGACGAGCGCGTGCGCACTGTCGCAACGATCATGCACGCGGCGGGGTATGCCTGCGCATGCGAGAGGTGGGCACTGCCTTGCGGCGGCGCCCACACCCGACTAGTCCGTTCCGCGCCATCTGGCAACGGGAAAATGAAGTGTGCAGATGCGCCATGGTGTTTCCGGCCATGGCACCACCGCCTTGCCACCGACGTTACCGCAAGCAGGATTTTTGTTCTCTGCCAAGGAAGGGCGTTTTTTCATGCAGGGCGCGTACTCTTATCGTACGCAACCGGAATGAAAAAACGTTCTGACGCTGGCAGAGGGCAAAAGGACAATTGCGGCCATCACTAGAGGACGGAATTGGCCGCCGCCTCAAACGCCTTCAACCGCTCGGCATAGGGCGGAAACTTGAAGAAGGCCGAGCCGGAAACCAGCACGTCCGCCCCGCTCTGCACCAGTTGCGCGGTGTTGGACGGGTCCACCCCGCCGTCCACCTGAATGAGCGTGGACAGGCCGCGCGCATTGATCATGGCGCGCAGATCGCTGATCTTACGGTAGCTGGCGGGCAGGAACGACTGGCCGCCGAAGCCGGGGTTGACGGTCATGATCAGCACCATGTCCGCGTCGTCCAGCACGTAGTCCAGCACCGAAAGCGGAGTGTGCGGGTTCAGCGCCACGCCGGACTTCACGCCCAGGCGGCGGATTTCGGCCAGGGCGCGCTGCACATGGGGCGTCGCCTCTGCGTGGACCACCAGCATGTCGGCCCCGGCATCCACGAATTCGTGCAGGTAGCGTTCCGGGCGTTCCACCATCAGGTGCACGTCGAAGAACAGGCGGCTCTGCTTGCGCAAATGGGCAATGACCGGCTGGCCGTAGGTGATGTTGGGCACGAAGGTGCCGTCCATGACGTCCCAGTGCACCCAGGACAGCCCGGCGGCTTCCAGGGCGGCCAGTTCGTCGGCCAGACGGCCGAAGTCGGAGGACAGCAGCGAAGGAGAAAGGATCATGCGGTGCTCGTGGCGCGGATGCGCGGTTGCGGGAAATGCCCGGTTATGCGTGAACGCGCGTTAGGGACGCGGGCGGATGCTGGGGGCCGCAGCGCTGGGCCGATTGAGCCTCATTGCGCGGCATGCGGACTGGAATTGCGAAAGCGGCCACGGGGCAACGCAAGGCAGGGCAGGCACCCCGACCGGGAAAGATGGCGGAATCAGCCCGCGCCAGCCAGCAGGCGGCGCATGGCCTCCAGTTCCGCGATGATTTCGCGCACCGTGCCGGGGGCGGCGCCGCCGGGCACAGGGCCGCCTGCCGAAAAGCTGACGTCGACGCCATCCCGGGACGCACCCCGCGCATCTTGCGGCGCGGCATGACCGCTCCGGCTGGTCGCGGGGGCGGCTTCGCCGTCATCGGGCAGCAGCAGGCCGTGCAGGTACTGGTCCCACGCCTGCACCCGCGAGGCGGCGGCAGACAGGGCGCGGCCCTGCGGGCCGGACGCTGCCGGAGCGTCGTCATCAAGGTCGGCGGCGGCTTCGTCGTCGGCGGTCGCGTCGTCGTCCTGCGCATTGGGCAGGGGCATGTCGTCGGGGTCGTCATCGCCGAAACCGACCAGCCCGGCCATGCCGTCGCCCGCCGTATCCGCCATGCCTGCCAAATCGGGAGCACCGGACATGCCGGTACCGGGCAATGCACCGCGCTCGGCCAGCATGCGCCGCGCGCCTTCTATGGTCAGGCCGCGTTCGTGCAGCAGAAACCGGATGCGCCGCAGCAGGGCCAGGTCCGCCTCGGTGTAGAGGCGCTGGCCCTTTTCGGTGCGCAGCGGAACCAACTGGGGAAACTCCGTTTCCCAGAACCTGAGGACATAGGTCTTCAGGTTCAGCAGCGACGCCGCCTCGCCTATCCGGTATGTCCGTTCCGCCATGCCGTCTCCCGTTTCACTGTCCGTGCGCCCGCACGAACCGCGCGGGCACGCGGCGCTCCCCGCCGACTCCTAGAGCCGGATGGGGAGTGCCTGCTGGAGCGAACTTGCCACTTTCTCGCGTTCCTTGTCCACTTCGGCGTCCTTCAGGGTGCGCCCGGCATGGCGGAAGGTCATGCGGAAGGTCAGGTTGCGCTCTTCGCGGTCTTCCGGGGCGAAGACATCAATGAGTTCGATGCCTTCAAGCAGCGGCAGCTTCATCCCGCGCACGTGGTCCAGCACCGCGCCAGCCTGCAGGGCGGCAGGGGCCATCACCGTGATGTCGCGGCGCACCGGCGGGTACACCGGCAGCGCGGCAAAGCGCACCGTCACCGCGTCGTGCAGCTGGCGCGCCGCATCCAGGTCGAGGTCGGCCAGCCACACGTCCTTGCGGGCGTGGTAGGCGTCGGCAAGGTCGGGCCTTACCCGACCCATGACGCCCAGCACCCTGCCCTGCACCGTCACGGTTACGCACGGGGCCAGGAAGGGGTGCGGCGCATCGGCCATGGCGCAGAGCGGCTGCCCCAGGTGCAGGAACGCCGCGAAGTGCTCCACCACGCCCTTCAGGTCCTGGTAGTCGGCGTCGGCTTCCGGGTTGGGCCAGGCGCTGTCGTGGCGCGCGCCGTACATCAGGATGCCCAGACGCCCCCGTTCGCAGGCGGTGGTTTCCGCCGTTGCGTCCGCCGTGAAGATGCGCGCCAGTTCGAACAGCCGCAGCCCGGCGTTGCCCTGCGCGATGTTGTGGCGCAGGTTGTTCAGAAGGCCCGGGGCCAGCGCCGTGCGCAGCACGTTCTGGTCTTCGGACAGCGGGTTCATGATCGGGATGCGGCCTTCGGCGGGCAGCCCCAGGTGATCCAGATCCTTCTGGCCCACGAAGCTGTAGTTGATGGCCTCGTTCAGGCCAAGGCCGCGGCCCCAGCCCTTGATGCGCTTCCAGAAATCGTACTCGGACTCGGGCGCGCCCGCCTGGTCCAGCGGACGCATGACCTTGGGCAGCACCGGCGGAATGGCGTCCAGCCCGTACACGCGGCCCACTTCCTCGATCAGGTCGGCCTCGCGCTCGAAGTCCAGGCGATGGCTGGGGGCGGCAACCTTCCAGTCGGCGGCGTCGGACCCTTGGGTACGGTCCAGCACGCAGCCGAGGCCGGTCAGGGTGTCGGCGCAGAAAGCGTCGCCAATGGTGTCCTCGCCCATGCCCAGCAGCATGCGGGCGCGCGCCGGGCGGAAGCGCAGCGCGGGGCTGGTCCAGGGGCGCGGTTCTGCGCTGCACATGCCGGGGCGCAGCCGCGCGCCGGAAAGTTCGGCCATCATCTGGGCCGCGCGATGCATGGCGTACACCGCGCCCGCCTGGTCAACGCCGCGCTCGAAGCGGTACGACGCCTCGCTGGAAAGGCCCAGCCTGCGGCCCGTGCGGCGCACGGTGCCGGGGCGGAACACTGCGCTTTCCAGCAGCACGCGGGTGGTGGCGTCGGAAACTTCGGAGTTGGCGCCGCCCATGACGCCCGCAAGGGCCACGGGCTTCACCGCGTCGCGGATCAGCAGGTCGCCCGCCACCAGCGCGCGGTCCTGGCCGTCCAGGGTCACGATGCGTTCGCCCGCCACCGCCGGAGAGACCACGATGCGCGCCCCCTCCAGCAGATCCAGGTCAAAGGCATGCATGGGCTGGCCCAGTTCCATCATCACGTAGTTGGTGGCGTCCACGATGTTGGAAATGGGGCGCACGCCGATGGCGGTGAGGCGATGGCGGATACGCGCCGGGCTCTTGCCCACGCGAATGTTTTCGAGAATGCGCCCGTGGTAGGCATGGCACAGGGCCGGGTCCGCGATCTCTATGGTCACCTCGCCGGAGCAGTCCGGACCGTCCTCCACAAGGTTCAGCCGGGGCAGGGTCAGCGGCAGGCCGAAGCCCAGAGCCACCTCGCGCGCAAGGCCCAGCACGGAGAGGCAGTCGGCGCGGTTGGGCGTGATGGAGATGTCGCACACCTCCATGTCCAGTTGCAGCTCGTCCACCAGCAGCCTGCCCACCGTGAAGTGCTCCGGCAGGACCATGATGCCTTCGTGGTCGTCGCTAAGGCCCAGTTCGCGCTCGGAGCAGATCATCCCGTGCGAGGGCTGGCCGCGCAGCTTGGCCTTCTTGATGACCAGACCGCCGGGCATGGTGGTGCCCACCAGGGCCACAGGCACCTTCTGACCGGCAGCCACGTTGGGCGCGCCGCACACGATGTCCAGCAACTCGCCCTGGCCCGCGTCCACCTTGCACACCGACAGCTTGTCGGCCTCCGGGTGCTTGGCGCGCTCCACCACGTGGCCCACCACAATGGCGCGGATGGCGTCGAACGGACGGCGGATTTCCTCCAGTTCAAGGCCGAGCATGGTCAGGCGGTCGCCGAGCTGTTCGGCGGTGCCTTCGAAGGGAACGAATTCGCGCAGCCAGGCAAGGGACAGCAGCATGGGGCTACTCCATGAGAAAGTTTGCGAAGGGGCGGAGTCGTCAGGCGTTCTTTACGCCTCCGGCGGGCAGGGGACGCTGTCCCCTGCACCCCTTTCAGGTGAGTTCCCGACCCGAATGAAACGTTTTGGAAGGATGGGGTGGGGGGCTCCGGGGGGGGGGGGGGGGGGGGGG
>NZ_JAIOTY010000007.1 GCF_019931275.1 Nitratidesulfovibrio sp. SRB-5
ACAGGGATACGAGAAATCGCATCCCTACCCATCACGCGAAAGGCCCCGGTGAGAAATCACCGGGGCCTTCGTGCGTTCAAAGGCACAGGCACAGGCACAGGCGCGGGCACGGGCACGGGCACGGGCACGGGCGCGGGCGGCTTGAAGCGCAAGGCTCATAGTGCAGGGCGCATGGGCCGGGAAGGCCTGAAGCGCAGGACGCATGCACATGCGGCGAGACGGGATACTCGTGGGGGCGACAACGTGGATTCGGATGGCGTTTCCACGTGCCCGACGCGTGGCATGGGATGGAACGCCCGGGCCAGGACGCCGCGAGCCCCGGCGTAGATCGGTGGCGTGCGATGCGCTGGCGGTGGTTCGCACCGGCGCGGTCAGCCTACCGGCATTCCAGTTCGGCAACGTCCAGCGCGGTTACCTCGACGATGTCCGCAGCGGGAGCCGCCGCCGGGATGCTGCGCGCGGAGTTGCCCTCCACCTGGGATGTCCCGTTTCCTGCCGGGTTGGCCGGGAGCGGATCGGCGGGGTTGCGGCTGGTTCCGTTGGTACTGGGGACGATGATGGTCATCCCGCCGGGCTGACCGGCCGTGAACTGCTGCATTGCTGCCCTGATCTGCTCCCCGGCGGCCGTGTTGGCGGCATGCAGGGCCTCCTGCGTCCGGGGCGAGGTGCCGTTGCGGCTTGCCAGTTCGTCATTGGCCAGCATCTGGGTGCGCAACATCTGGATGCGCCCGACCAGTTCTTCCTGCGTGGGGGCGCGCTTCTTGTCTTCGGTCAGCCCGCTTACCCCGGCGTAGAACGAACACAATTCATGGTACTCGGTAATGTCGCGCAGCATGGCTTCCGGCGGGTACTCGGCAAGGTTCCGGCTTTCCTGGGTGCGTATGGCCTGAAGCTTGGCGCCGCGCTGGGTGTCGATCTGCTTCACGATGGCAGGCGCCAGAAAGTTGCCGTAGAACGTTTCGCTGATGTTGGAGCCGAGGCCGCTGGAAATGGACGCGGAACCGGACAGCGCCCGTGCCGCCCCCTCGCCGGTGACGATGGCCCCCAACCCGCCGAGAATCGTGCTGAGGCCGGAGAAGCTGCCCTGAATGGCTGCCGCATGCGCGTAAATGCGCGCCTTGTGCTGGGCGCACGCCTGGTCCGATATGTTGAGCAGGTATTCGCCAAGCCGGTTGCGGTAGATGGTCGACTTGGTGGCCAGGCAGGCCGCGCGCCCGCTGGTGCCGGGCAAGGTGCCTTCGTCGAGGTTGAAGGGGTAGACGGGGGTATTGGCGGGCGATTTGTCCGCACCCACCGGCGCTATGCCCCCGGTCCTGGTCTTGGCGTCTGTGCGGGTGGATACCGGATTGACCTGGAACTGGTCTTCGTATTCGCTGCGCACGGGCTTCAGCAGGGCACATGCGGGCAAGGCAATGACGATGGCCAACAGGCATGCCACCACGGGCGGGCCTGCGCGGGGAATGCGGTGCAGTGGCATGGAACACTCCTTGGTTGAAGGTTTGCCCACGTATACCGCGCCCACCCCTTGTCGGCCATTAGATGGTCGATATCCTGTCGTCGCTTCCGCTTGACGAAGCGGGGGCATGGGGCTAGCACGACCGATAACCATCATGATGCCGCGCGACTGGCGAGAAAGTGGAGCAACACCACGAGGGAGCGCGGCATTCGTCAGCGCCGCTCGCCTGGGCCGCATCGGACACGATGCCGACAACCACCTTCCCCGTCCGGGGAAGCCTGTCCGGAGGCCGCCCATGTGCTTGTTCATGGCATTTCAGGCAATCCTTCCCCGACCTGGCGGCGCTGATGCCGCGAACGACCACGGTTCGGGCCGCATCTCCCTCAGCCGTGCCGCGTGGTATCTTCGTGCCGCCCGCGCCGGTCTTGCCGCGGCCATCTGGCGCATGGCGCACGCCTGTCGCGCAGCCGGGGACGCCGCCTGCGGCACCCCTGCCGTGCTTCCCTGTCTCATTCCCGCAGCCTCGCGGCCCGTTTCCCGGCCTGTTTCCGGCCCTGTTCGGGGGAGGTCCGCATGTTGAGGCGCATCCTGTCCGAATCGTCGCTCTCCGCCCTTGTGGCAGGCCTGGTGGCGGTCATCGTTTCCTATGCCGGGCCTGCCGCGCTGATGTTCCAGGCCGCTGAAGCCGCACATCTGAGCCAGGCCCAGCTGTCCAGCTGGATCTGGGCCATTTCCGTGGCCAGCGGCGTGACCGGCATCGGCCTCAGCCTGCGCTACCGGGTGCCGGTGATCACCGCGTGGTCCACCCCCGGCGCGGCCCTGCTGGCCGCCGGATGGACCGCCTACAGCTACCCGGAGGCCATCGGGGCGTTCATCGCCGTGGGGGTGGCCATCACCGTGTTCGGCGTGACCGGGCTGTTCGCCGCGTTCATGGACCGCATTCCAAGGGCGGTGGTGTCGGCCATGCTGGCGGGCATCCTGTTCCGGTTCTGCGTGGACGTGTTCACGCGCATGCAGGCAGCGCCGCTGCTGGTGGCGCCCATGCTGCTGACGTGGCTGGCGGCCCGCCGCCTGGCCCCCCGCTACGCCGTGCTGCTGCCGCTGCTGGCGGGGTTGCTGGTGGCGGGGCTGACCGGCCAGCTTTCGTTCGGCGCGGTAAGCGCCGCGCCCGCCGTGCCGGTGTTCACCATGCCCCACTTCACCATGGGGGCGTTGCTGGGCCTTGGCGTGCCGCTGTTCGTGGTGGCCATGGCCGGGCAGAACGCCACGGGGCTGGGGGTGATGCGGGCATCCGGGTACAACACGCCCGGCAGCCCGCTGGTGACGTGGACGGGCGTGGCATCCACCCTGCTGGCGCCGTTCGGCTCGCACGGGGTGAACCTGGCGGCCATCACCGCCGCCATCTGCACCGGGCCTGAAGCCCACGCGGACCCGGCGCGGCGCTACTGGGCGGGCATCTTCTGCGGCGGGTTCTACGTGCTGGTGGGCACCTTCGGGGCCACGCTGGTGGGGCTGTTCACGGCGCTGCCGCAGGCGCTGGTTGCCGTGGTGTCTGGCCTTGCCCTGCTGGGCGCGTTTCTGGGGGGGCTGACCCAGGCCACGGAAGACCCGGTGCACCGGGAAAGCGCCGTCATCACTTTTCTGGTCACCGTGTCCGGGGTGAGCCTGCTGGGCGTGGGCTCGTCGTTCTGGGGGCTGCTGGCGGGCCTGCTGGCCGGGGCGGTGCTGGTGGGGCCGCAGGCGCGGTTGCAGGCGGCCATCACAGCGCACGCGGGTCGGGCGTCGGCGCGCAAGTAACCGCAAGGCTACCCGTGCGGGCGTTGCCTTGCCGCTTGGGACGAACGTGAAATGAGCAGCGGCGTGGACGGGTAGACCGTTCGCGCCGCTGTTGCATTCGGGGGGCTGATTCGGGGAGGGATTGGGGGCGGAGCGAGGTCTGTCCCCATCGTGGCGGCGAATGCAGGGGGGCGAGGGAGGTCAGGCCGAGGCGCGACCGGCAGGGGCACCACGCTCCAACCAAATCGTCTTAATCAATCACCTCGGCCAATAACACCGTCCAATCACTCAGGACAGGCCGTCACGCCGAATCAGGCCGCCGCATCGCCGAAAAGGGCCTGCTCCATGGCCTCGGTGTCGGCCAGAACGTGGCCCACCAACGACGAGAACGCCGCGGGGGCCAGCTTCAGGCGGTCCAGTGCCCCGCGCGCGGGCTGGCGCAGCAATTCGTCGCCCGGCATGTGATAGCCCAGGGCCACGGCGATGCCGTCGCCAAGGTGCACGTACAGGCCAAGGTCGCTCCAGTCGCGGGCATCCGGCCCGTGGTGGGTTGCCGCCGCCTCGGCCACGGCATCGCCCAGCCGCCAGGCATCCAGCAGACGGTGTCCGATGTCGCAGTGGTCGTAGCCCAGCAACTGGCGCTCCGCCGCCTGGATGGGCATGGCCTCCTGCCGGGCGCGGCGGGAAATCTGGGTGGCCAGGTCAGGCAGGTTGCCCATCAGCAGCAGGTGCCCGATGTCGTGCAGCATGCCCGCCACGAACGCCCGTCCGGGTTCGGCCCCACCGCAGGCCACGGCCAGTGCGCGGGCCGCCGTGGCCGCGCATGCCGCGTGCCGCCAGAAGGTGCGCCGGGCGGACACGTCGCGCGGGGTCATCAGGCGCATCAGCGAGGCGGCGGTGACGAGGCTGAGAATCTGGCGCATGCCCAGCATCATCACGGCGCGCTGCACCGTCTCCACCGGCACCAGCGGGGCGTGCAGCGGGCTGTTGGCGATGCGCAGCACGGCGGCGGTCAGGTAGGTGTCATGCTGGATGATGCGCGCCACGTCGTCGGGGGTGGCGTCGTCGGACGTCACCAGCGCGCTCAGGCGCTGCACCACTTCCGGCGGTGTGGTCAGGGCCGGACGGCGGGCCAGCAGCGCGGCCAGGGAAGGAGCGTCGGTGCGAGGCGCGGCGGAACGCGCCGTGGCGGTGCCGCCGTCGGCGGATGTTCCGGAAGGGTTCCGGGCAGTGCGGCCCGTGTCCGGCTGCCCTTCGCGCAGCAGGCGTGTGCGTGCCCAGCCCGCCAGCTCGGCCAGAAGCGGATGGGACATATCCACCTGGGCGAAGCGCCGGGACAGTTCCGCGTCCGCCCATGCGGCAGCGCCGGGGCGCGCGGCGAGATCCGTCTCGCGCTCCGGTCCGGATGCCGGGCCGGGCCGGGCCGGGTGCGGCGCCGCCCCTGCCTTGGGGGCAGCCGCGGAAGGGGCGGATGGGCGGGGCTTTCCGCCGGTGAAGAATCCCATGGTGTGGCCGGGAACGCCGCGCGGGGCGCGGGCAGAGTGTGTCCGTCAGCCTGACGGATATCGCAGAGCGCCCGGCTTGAAAAGCGGTACTCTGGGCGTGCGCAGCTCCAAAAACGCAGAACGGCTTGCGGACCGCCCGCAAGCCGATTTCTGCGTCATGCAAAGAAAGGAAGGATGTCTGGTTTACTGCACGGAGCGTGCCATGATGTGCTGTGCCGTGGCTTTTACGTGTAATACGCAGGAATCACATGTTTTTGGCGTTGGCGTCGTCCCAGCCTGCGCTCCTGCCCCACGTGCAGGAAGTTGAACCTGCCTTCCCCGGCCCCGGAAGGCGGCCAAGAAATTTGACCGCAATCCGATCAGGGGGGCGGGGGCTGTTCCGCATCCCGCCCGCCGCTGTCGTCTATTGCTCCACGTACAGGTACCGCTTGATCTTGTGGGTGGGCGTCTTCTCGAAGGGTTCGGTCTGCTCGATGACCTTGTGCAGCCGCGCGAAGGTGGACACCTTGGTGTTCACTTCGTTGCGCAGTTCTTCCAGCAGGGCGGCCACCTTGTCACGGGCCTTGGTGGCGGGCAGCCCGCCGAATTCCTCGTCCAGCCGCGCGTAGTCCAGATGGATGCGCGCCGCCAGCCTGCCGTCCAGCTGGAACACCAGCGATTCCAGCACGTACGGCGACTGCTGGATGATCGCTTCCACCTCTTCGGGGTAGATGTTCTCGCCGCTGGGGCCCACGATGACGTTCTTCAGCCTGCCCTTGATGTACAGGTAGCCGTCGCGGTCGAACTTGCCCAGGTCGCCGGTGCGGAACCACCCGTCCTCGGTGAACACGGAGGCGGTGATCTCCGGCGCTTTGGCGTATTCGCGCATCACGTTGGGGCCGCGCACCAGTATTTCGCCTTCGCCGGTGGCCGGGTCGGGCGCGTCTATGCGCACTTCCACCCCGGTCAGGGGCCAGCCGGTGGCGGTCAGGCGGGTGTCTGCCGGACCGCAGCCCGCCACAAGCGGAGACGTTTCAGTCAGGCCGTAGCCGATGGCGTACGGAAAGCCCGCCTCGCGCAGAAAGCGTTCCACGTCGGGCGCGATGGCCGCGCCGCCGATGCAGAAGATGCGCAGTGCGCCGCCAAAGGTTTGCAGCAGCTTCTTGCCCGCGATCGCGTGCAGCTTGCGCCGCACGAAGGGCAGTGCGTACAGCCGCCGCTTCAGCCAGGTATCGGTGAACTTCGGCAGCACGGCGGACTTGAAGATCTTTTCGATGACCAGCGGCACCGACAGCATGGCCGTGGGCCGCACCTGGGCCAGCGCGGGCAGCAGGGCGCGCGCCGTGGGCGGCTTGTCCATGTAGTACACGTGCGCGCCGTTCAGCACCGGCAGCACCAGGCCCAGCGTGCATTCGTAGGTGTGCGACAGGGGCAGGATGGACAGCATGCGGTCGCCGGGGACCAGTTGCACGATGGTCTTCACCGTGTCCGCGTCCCACACGATGTTGCGGTGGGTCAGCACCACGCCCTTGGAATGGCCGGTGGTGCCTGAGGTGTAGATCATGGCCGCCACGTCGTCCTCGCCCGGCTCTTCTGCGGCCAGGTGGGTGAAGCGCATGGCCTTGTCGCGCAGGCGGCGGAATTCGCGCAGACCGCGTTCCTTCAGTTCGCGCAGCTTGTCGCGCGTGGCGCCCTGCTGCACGGGGTGGAAATTCTCGATCTGGATGAGCACCGGCGGGGTGTCGAACTGGCCGTCCTCCAGCTTAGGGAACAGCCGCTCGGAGACGAGCACCACCTTGGCTTCCGAATGGCGGATGATGTGATGCACGGCATCCGCGTGGAATTCCGGAAGGATGGGCACGGCAACGGCGCCCATGGCGGTAATGGCGAAATAGGCGATGCCCCAGTTGGGCATGCTTTCGGACAGGATGGCCACCCGGTCGCCGCGCGCCACGCCCTGTTCCGCCAGCAGTGCGGACACCGTGGTGGCGTGTTCGAGCAATTCACGAAAGGTTACCGGCGCGCCGCCGATCTGCGACAGCGCGGGCTGGTCCGCGTACAGTTCGGCGCTGCGTTCCAGCACCCGCCTGAGGGTAAGCGTCTGCAACTCCATGCAAGCTCCTTCATGTGAGACTTCACGGATGTACGGCAAAGCCGGATTCGCTGCAATCCCATGCGGCGCGACGGCGGGCGCTGAATGTGGCGTGACGCCGCAACGTCACGGGCGTTGACGGGCGGCATTGCGTTGCAGTGGCCGGGGGCAGGGCCGGGCGCGGAGGCCGGACACGGAGATCGGGGACGCTGGCTGGACGCTGGCTGGGCGGTGACTGGACGGTGGCTGGACGGGGGGGGGGGGGGGACGCTGCCGCCGGTGGCGGGGGTGAAGCCGGCAGGAGCGGACAAGGGCGGCGCTCCGTGCCGTGGCGGATTGTACTGGTGCGGGGTGTTGCGCTTGCCCTTGCGGGTGCGCATGCTCGCACCGGTTGACCACGCAGCCCGTCGTGTCGCATACCGGAGGGACCATCCAAACCCCAACGCCGCACGAGGTTTCCCATGCTCAAGCACATCGTCTGGTGGACCCTGAAGGACGAGGCCGAAGGCGCCTCCGCCGCCGAGAACGCCGCCAAGATGAAGGCCATGCTCGACCCGCTCATGGGCAAGATTCCCAGCCTGAAAGGGCTGGAGGTGAGCATCACCTTCCTCGGCACCACCACCGAGCCGGTGCAGATCATCCTGGTGTCCACCCACGACGACGCCGAAGGGCTGAAGGCCTATGCCGAACACCCCGAGCACGTGCAATGCGTGGATTTCATCAAGAAGATCGTGGCCAGCCGCAAGGCCATCGACTTCACGGTGTAGCCGCGCTGGCCGGGGGTGCCCGGCGGTGCCTTTTTCCGGGGCGGAAGAGCATGGCTCTTCCGCCCCGTGCCGTTCAGGCGGCGTGGCGGGCATGCTGGCATTCGGTTGCGGCGGCGAGGCGGGCCGCCTGAACGGTACGGGGCGGAATTACCTGGTGCCCGAGGCCACGAAGATGGAAATGCTGGCGCTGGCGCACCCGCAGGCGGATGTGGCGCAGCAGGTGCCCCCCGCGTCTTCCACGCGCACGTCGCACAGCCCCGCCTCGCCCAGCCAGCGGGCCACGTCATCGCGCCGGAACCCCGGCCAGCGGTCGTGGTGTTCCCGCAACAGAAAGGCGTTGTCGTGCAGGTCCAGGTCGGTCAGCACCACCCGCCCGCCGGGGCGGACGATGCGGGCCATTTCGCGCAGGGCCGCGCCCGGGTCTTCGGCATGGTGCAGGTACATGTTGGCGAAGGCGTGGTCCACCGCGCCGTCGGGCAGGGGCAGGGCGTTGCCCTCGCAAACCCGGCAGACCACCGGGGGCAGGCCGGGGCCGCCCGCCGCAAAGGGCTTGCGCCGCAGCACGTCCAGCATGGCCGCATTGGCGTCCAGCGCCATGACGGCCACCCCCCGCGCCACCAGCGCCTCGGTGACGAAGCCGGTGCCCGCGCCGACGTCCGCCGCCATCTGGCCGGGGGCCAGCGGCGCCCGGGCGCAGGCCGCATCGCGCACGGCCCCGGAAAAGAACCCGGCGCGCAGGGTGTCCCAGTTGTCCGCCACGGCATCGAAATAGCCCTTGCATCCCATTTGCGTCCTCCTGCATGTTTCGGGTGACCATCGGATGCCGGAATGTATGCCCGCGCTGTTCGCGCGGCCATTCGCATGTTCCGGTGGCGGGTTCGGAAAAAACGAACGAGGCGGGCCGCCAGACAGGTGGGCCAGCCATGTGTGGAAGACTGGGTCAGCCATGTGCGGACGGGCGCGGCAGCCGTGTGCGCCCATGGGCCGTCCGGTACGGGGAGAAGCATGGAACTCTATCAGTTGCGCACCTTTGCCGTGGTGGCGGAGACCGGAAACCTGACCCGCGCGGCAGAACGGCTGCACGCCAGCCCGCCCGCCGTCAGCGCGCACATCCGCGCGCTGGAGGACGAACTGGGGGTGGCCCTGTTCCGGCGCACCCCGCGTGGCATGGAACTGACCGACGCCGGGCGCGACCTGCGCGAGCGGGCGGGCACGGTGCTGGCCGGGGCCGAGGAATTGCGGGCGCGCGCCCTGGCCCTGCGGGGCGAGCCGGAGGGTGAGGTGACTCTGGCCCTGCACGCGGCCTCGCACCTGTTGCGGGTGGACGCGGCGCACGCCCTGCTGCGCCAGTCCGCGCCCCGCGTGCGGCTGCGCCTGTCGCGCGCCATGAGTTGGGAAGTGGTGGCCGACCTGCGGTCAGGCATACTGGACGCGGGCTTTCTGTACCTGGCGGATCAGGCCCCGGCAGGTGGGGCAGATGGCGGGGCGGCTGGTGCGCCCGGCGACGTGACCGTGCCGGAAGGGCTGGCCGTGACGCCGCTGGCCCGGATCGGGCTGCACGTCATCGGCCCGCTGGAATGGGCGGATGCATTGCAATCGGGCACTCTGGCCGAACTGGCGGCCTTGCCCTGGCTGTGGGTGCCGTGCGAGTGCCCGTTCTGTCCGGTGATGGAGCGATTGTTCGCCACCGTGGGCGTGGAGCCCACCGTGGCCGCCGTGGCCGAGCAGGAGGACGCCCTGTGCGCCCTTGCCGCCGGAGGGGCCGGGCTGACGGTGATGGTCGAGGCCGAGGCGCGCGCCGCCGTGGCCGAAGGCCGCCTGGCCCTGCGCGAGAAGCCCGTGGCCCACGTGACGCTTGCCTTCGCGGCGCCCGCCGCACGGGCCGAGGAACCGGCCCTCGTGGCCCTGCGCGGGGCGGTGTGCGCCGCCTGGGGCGTGGGGAGCGGAAGCGCCGTCCCTACAGCACGCTGACGTAGGAATACATGACCACGAAGTGGCAGAAGCTACCCGCCATCACGAACAGGTGGAATATCTCGTGGAAGCCGAAGTGCCGGAAGCGGTTGGGGCGCTTCAGCGCGTAGATCACCGCGCCCGCCGAATAGAACGCGCCGCCCGCCACCAGCCAGGCCAGCGCCCCGGCTTGCAGGTTCATGACCAGCGGGTAGATGCCCACCAGCGCCATCCAGCCCATGCCCAGGTAGATGCCCGTGGACACCCAGCGCGGCGCGTGCAGCCAGAACACCTTGGTGAAGATGCCCGCCACGGCCACCGCCCATACGCAGCCGAACAGCGACCAGCCCCACGGCCCGCGCAGCGGGATGAGGCAGATGGGCGTGTAGGTGGCCGCGATGTAGACGAAGATCATGGAATGGTCCACGCGGCGCATCAGGCGCACGCCCCGTTCCGGCAGGGGCAGCCAGTGGTACAGGGTGCTGGCCGTGTACAGCAGCACCATGGACACCCCGAAGACGGAAAAGGTCACCACGTGCCACGGCAGCAGGGGCGATGCCGCGCGCACCACCAGCAGCACCGTGCCCAGCACGGCCAGCAGCGCGCCGATGCAGTGGGTAAGGCCGCTGACCGGGTCGCGCAGGCTGGACACCATGCGGCGCAGCAGCGAGGTGGGGGGGGATGGGTGCAGGGCTGCGGTCATGGCGGTGTCCTCCTGGGCAGGCGCGGGAGAAAGGCGCGGCACGCGCGGATGGCGGGCTGCATGTGGCGGGCGGAATGCGCCGCCGCATGGACCTGCATAGCCGGTTTCGGTCCCGCCGTCACGCGGGGGACTGGCGGGGCGGGGCACAGGGAACAGGAAAGGAAGGGGCGGAATGCCGCCCCGCATCGGGGATACGCGCATTCCGCCCGAGGTTGCGATGTGCGGGGCTGTCGACTTTCTGTCGGACCGGTTCGCTGCCGGGCCTATTCGTTGTCCGACCGGCCTTCTTCGCGGCCCACGCCCAGCAGGGCCAGGGCAAAGTCGCCGCCGTCGAAGGGGCGCAGGTCTTCCATCTTTTCGCCAAGGCCCACGAAGGTGATGGGAATGCCGAACTGCATGGCCACCGCCACCACGATGCCGCCCTTGGCCGTGCCGTCCAGCTTGGTCAGCACGATTTCGTCCACCCCGCAGGCTTCGTTGAACAGCTTGGTCTGCGACAGGGCGTTCTGCCCGGTGGTGGCGTCGATGACCAGGATGGAGCGGTGCGGCGCGCCGGGGTGCTTGCGCTCCAGGATCCGGCGGATCTTGTGCAGTTCTTCCATCAGGTTGACCTTGGTGTGCAGGCGGCCCGCCGTGTCCACGAACACGATGTCGTAGCCGCCCGCCAGGGCCACGTCCATGGCCTCGAAGGCCACGGCTGCCGGGTCGGACCCGGCGGTCTTGGCGTGAAAGTCCGCCCCCACGCGCTTGGCCCACACTTCCAGCTGCTCGATGGCCGCCGCGCGGAAGGTGTCCGCCGCGGCGATGAGCACCTTCTTGCCCTGCATGCGGGCGCGGTGGGCCAGCTTGGCGATGGTGGTGGTCTTGCCCACGCCGTTGACGCCGATCATCAGCACCACCTCGGGCGGGGTCACGGCGGCGATGCGGCGCGGCGCGCGGAAGATGTCCTGCAGTTCCTCGCGCAGCAGGTCGCGGAAGGCGGCGGGATCGTCGGTGCCGGCCTTGCGGGCGCGTTCCTTCAGGCGTCCCGTCAACTGCATGGCGGGCTCGAAGCCCACGTCCGCCATTATCAGGATTTCTTCCAGCTCTTCCCAGAACGTGTCGTCGATGCGGCCATGCGAGGCCAGCAGTGCGTCGATGCGCCCGGTGATCTGCTCGCGCGTGCGGGCAAGCCCCTCGGTCAGCTTCAGGAACAGGCGGTTGCGTTCGTCCTCCTCGTCTTCAAGGTCAAGGGCAAGCGCCAGCCGGTATTGCAGTTCGGAGCGGAAGTCGCCCACGTAGCGGTAGTCCATGGCGGCAAGCCAGCGCCGGAAGTCGGCGATGAAGGCTTCGGCCTCGGCCTCCGGGGTTTCCAGCGCGGCGAACAGGAAGCGCAGCCGTTCCCACAGCGTGTCGTCCGCCTCGTCCACGCCGGTCAGCACGTGGCCCAGCCACACCGAAAGGCGCGGCTCGGACTGGCGCAGGGCGCGGGCAAGCTCCGCCCGCCAGGGGGCGTCCTGTGCGCCGGGCGCGCCGGGGCTTGCCGGAATGTCGGGTGCGCCGGGGACTGCCGGTTCCGGCGTTGCGGCGGCCTCCTGCGGCGCGGCTGCCGATGGGGTTGCCGATGCGTTTGGCGCTGCCGTGGGCGCATCCGGCTCGCGGGGCGTCCACAATTTCTTGATGGCGCTGAAGAAACCCATATGTCGTCCTCCAGATGCGGGGGATGTGGCGGTGAGATGCGTCGGTGCGGACCGTGGAGCCCGGGGGCCGTGTCCGTCCCGTCGGACCGGGTGCGGGGGGCTGCCGGTCACGGGGCCGCCACAACTTTGCCCAGAACCCCCGGCGAGTCAAGGCGGGCAGGGTGCGGGGCGCCCCCGGCGGAGCCCCGCACCGGCTGGCCGGGCACAAGGGGGCAGCCAGTCCCCGCCCGGAATCGCATTTCCGCCCCATCCATCGTCCTGCCGCTCTTTCCATCGCCTGGAGCATCGTGTACGCTGCCGTAAACCGGAAGGCCGATGTGCCGCCGCCCGCCCCGCGCCCCGCATGGGGTGCCGCGCGCGGGCCGGGCCCTTCCGAGACCGGCGACGGGGACATGACGCGCGCATGAGCAACACCACCGCCAGCAAAGGAATCTCCGTCCCGGACATCATCAAGGGGCGTTCGCTGTCGCGCGACCTCACCGTGAGCCTCGTGGTGATGGTGCTGGTGGTGGTGGCGGCGCTGTTCTCGTTCGTCTACGTGCAGATTTCGCGCGACATGCTGCACGAGGTGGACCGCAAGGCCGACGAATACATCACCCGCCTGGCCGACATCCTGTCCATTCCCATGTGGAACTTCGACGCGCGCACCATGGACCAGATCGGTTCGGTGTTCGCGCAGTACGAACTGATCAACGAAATCCACATCGAGGACGCCCAGGGCAATACCCTGTTCCGGGTGCGCAAGGGCGCGGACGCCGACGCCACCGTGTTTCGCGAACGGGCCGTGCGCTTCGAGTCGGAAGTCATTGGCCGGGTGTCCATGGTGGTCACCCTGCAAGAGTACCGGCGCAGCCTGGAGCGGCTGCTGAAGGCCAGCGCCCTTATCATGGGCAGCGTGCTGGTGGTGCTGCTGGCTTCCACCGGGATGCTGCTGCGCGTGTTTCTGCGCCGCCCGCTGGAGGCGCTGCGATCCGGCATGGACCAGATAGCCAGGGGCGATTTTGCCTACGACATGGGGTCCATCGCCCATGCCGAACTGGCCCAGATCGCCGAGAATTTTTCGCGCATGTGCAGCCAGGTGGAGCAGCGCGAAAACGAACTGCACGCCATCAACACCAAGTTGCAGGACGAGATACAAAGCCGCCGCCAGACGGAACTGGCCCTGCGCGCCAGCGAGGAACGCTACGCCCTGGTGGTGGGCGGCACCAGCGACGGCATCTGGGACTGGGATCTCGTCACCAACACCGTCTATTTTTCGCCGCGCTGGAAATCCATCATCGGCTACGAAGACCACGAAGTGCCCAACCGGCTGGAAGAGTGGAAGGTGCGGGTGCACCCCGACGACCTGGATGTCGTGCTGCACGCCCACGACGACTACCTTGCCCGCCGCGTGCCCGAGTTTCAGGTGGAATACCGCATGCGCCACAAGGACGACAGCTACCGCTGGATCCTGGGGCGCGGCGCGGCCCTGTGGGACGTCAACGGGGTGCCCGTGCGCATGGCCGGGGCCCATACCGACATCACCACCCGCAAGGAAGTGGAGCAGGAACTGCGCGAGGCCAAGAACAACCTCGACAACATCCTGAACGCCATGCCCTCGATCATCGTGGGGGTTGACCAGTCCGGCAGCATCACCCTGTGGAACCGCACGGCGGAACGCGTCACCAGCCTGTCGCGCGACGCAGTGCTCGGTCGCCCCGTGGGCGAGGCCCTGCCCGACTTCGGCTTTCTGCTGGACGAAATCCGCCGGTCCATCGCCGAGGGCGGCACCATTGCGCTGGACAAGACGCCCGTGCCCGGTCCCGGGGTCACCCGCTACTTCGACATCGTCATCTACCCCGTGGTTTCGCGGGGCAGCTTTGGCGCCGTGGTGCGCCTGGACGACACCACCGGACGCATCCGCATCGAGGAGATGATGGTGCAGACCGAAAAGATGTTGTCGGTGGGCGGGCTTGCGGCGGGCATGGCGCACGAGATCAACAACCCCCTCGGCGGCATCCTGCAAGGGGCGCAGAACATCCAGCGCAGGCTGGACCCGGACTTCGCTCCCAACGTGGTGGCGGCTGAAGAGTCGGGCTGCTCCATGGATTCCATCCGGGGCTACCTGGACCGCCGGGGCATCCTGCGTTTTCTGGAAGGCATCCGCGAATCGGGCAACCGCGCGGCCAACATCGTGTCCAACATGCTGGAATTCAGCCGCCGCAGCGAATCGCGCTGGCAGCGGGTGTCGCTGCCCTATCTGGTGGACCGCACTCTGGAACTGGCGGCCAACGACTACGACCTGAAGAAGAAGTACGACTTCCGGCACATCGACATCGTGCGCGACTTTGCCGCAGACCTGCCCGACCTGCCCTGCATGCCCACCGAAATCGAGCAGGTGCTGCTGAACCTGTTCAAGAACGCCGCCCAGGCCATGCACCTGCGCGGCGACAGGCCCGACCCGCCGCGCATCTCGGTAAGCCTGCGCCACGAAGGCGGCATGCTGCGCATTGATGTGGCCGACAACGGCCCCGGCATGGAAGAGGAGGTGCGGCGCAGGGTGTTCGAGCCGTTCTTCACCACCAAGAGCGTGGGCGAGGGGACGGGCCTGGGGCTTTCGGTGTCGTACTTCATCATCACCACCAACCACGGCGGCACCTTTACCGTGGAATCCGAGCCGGGCCGGGGCACCGTGTTCACCCTGCGGTTGCCGGTGGATCAGCGCCACGTGACGACGTAGGGTCTGCCTCTGCATTCTCCCCCGGCTTTTTGTTGACGCCGCGCCGCAAGCGCGGCGTTTTTGCGCGGTGCCAGCCGGAGGCGGGCGTCTTCGGCTGCCCCGCCCGGCGCTTTCTGCCCCCTGTGCCTTCTCCCCCCCTGCCCTGTCCGCGTCCTGTCCGGGCCATGCCGCAAAAGGCCGCGGAGCCGCGCCCCCCAACACCTTCCTGCTTGCCATCACAGGCAAATGTTTCTAAGTGATTCCGCTCGGCACTGCACGATGTGGACAAGGGCGGCCAACAGCCGCCCGCCTTTGGCGCGCGAGGGAACGCGGCCCGGTTTCGGGCGGCGTGCGCGCCGGGTTGTCGCACGGCCATTTCCGGCCGCATGCATATCGGAGGCACTGTGTTCCGTGTTCTTCTGGCCGCGCTGCTCTGCGTCGCGGCATGGTCTCCTTTTGCCGAAGCCGCGGGCTTCGCCATGTACGAATTCAGCGCGCGGGGCAACGCACTGGGCGGCGCCATGACGGCGCGCCGGGCCGACCCTTCGTCCATCGCCTTCAACCCCGCCCTGGTCACCCAGCTGGAGGGCACGCAAACCCTGGCCGGGGTCACCGTTGTGGCGCCGCAGGTGACCGCAGACGTCAACGGAGGTTCCACGGATACCGAATCCAACATGTGGACCATTCCGCACGCCTACGCCACCACCCAGATCAACGACAACCTGTTTCTGGGCGTGGGCACCTTCTCGCGCTTCGGCCTGGGCACGGAATACCCGTCCGGCTGGGCGGGCCGCACCGAATTGCAGTCGGTGAACATCCAGTCCATGTCGGTGAACCCGGTGCTGGGCGTGCGCCACGGCGATTTTGCGTTCGGCTTCGGCGTCGAGGCCATGTGGTTCGAGTATGACCAGAAGAAGGCCATCACCCCCATGCCCGGCGCGGATATCGACGGGCGGGTCAAGGGTGACGCCACCGGCCTCGGCCTGAACGGCGGCGCCTGGTGGAAGGCCACCGACAGCGTGGCCCTGGGGGCCAGCTTCCGCACGCCCATCAAGCAAAAACTTGAAGGCCGGGCCACCTTCGACAAGAACGGCGCGGCCCTGCCCGGCATGTTCAACGACACCGATGCCGAAGGCTCCGTGACCCTGCCCGGCGAAGTGCGCGTGGGCGTGGCGTGGGAGCCGGACAACCGCTGGAGCGTGGCCGTGGACGTGACCCGCACCTTCTGGAGCAGCTACGACGAGTTGCGCATCGGCTACGGCGATCCGCTGGCCCCCGGCGTGACCGAAAGCCTGAAGACCACAGAATGGCGCGACGTGTGGCGGCTGGGCCTTGGCGTGGAATACCGCCTGACCGACATGGTGGACCTGCGCGCGGGCTACGTCTACGACTGCGAACCCGTGAACCCCGACCATCTCGACTTTCTGGTGCCCGCCAACGACCGCCAGTTGTACAGCGTGGGCGTGGGCCTGCATGACGGGCCGTGGCGGGTGGACGTTTCGTACACCTATTTGTGGATCAAGGGGCGCGACGGCGAGGTGCGCAGCGATGACGGCACCGTGTACGACGTGCGCTTCCATGATGGGGATGCGCATCTCGTTGGGCTTTCCGCGGGCTGGGAATTCTAGGCGGCGCCGACACAAGGGCCTTTTTGTTTCTGCCGTCGTCAGGCCGCCTTTTCATTCCGGTCGAGTACGAAAAGAGTACGCGTTGCGGTCGCCATCCGTAAGGCTCTCAAGCTCGCCTGACGGCTGCCGCACTCCCTTCATGAAAAGCCGGTCTTCCTCGGCAGGAAACAAAAAATCCTCTTGTGCCGACACCGCCTTCGGCGGTGTGCTTTAGCGGTGCTGGTTAAATACGTTCGAAAATGCAAAGGGGAGGAACCGCGAGGTTCCTCCCCTTTGCCGTATCGTGGGGGCAAGTGGCCGATTGCGGCCCGAGCCTAGATCAGCTTGTCGAAGATCAGCTTGTACGTGGCGCGGATGTGCAGGGCCAGGCGCAGGCGCAGGGTCTTGGCCTCGGCATCGCCCAGCGACAGCAGGGAAACCAGGTGGTGGGCCGCCTCGGAGAAGTCGGTATCGCCCTTGTGCTCCAGCATGCCCACGTAGCCGCGCACCTTTTCGGTCAGCGCGGTGGCCTCCTGACGGGCGGCATTGCGCGTGGGCGCCTGCTGGAAGCGTTCCAGGAACGTTTCGAAGATCACCTCGAAGTCGTCCGGGAACGACCTGCGCAGGGCCAGCCGCCACAGGGCGATGAACAGGGCCCGCAGATCCTGCAACGCGCGTTTGCGCCGCATGAACTGCATGCGCCCGATACCCATGGCGTCGATTTCCGGCGTGAAGTCGAAGGAATCGAGCAGGGCGGCGAAGTTGTCCAGAACCTCGTCGACGGTATAGGCGGGCGATGCGCTCATGCCCGGCAGCGGCCCGGCGCTCATTCGGCGTCGGCCTCCGCGTGGTGTGCCGCACCGGCGTCCGCGCCTTCGGTCGCGGCCCCGGCGGGCTTTTTGCGGCGGCGGCGCCTGCGGCGTTTGGCGGGCGTGGCCGCGTTGCCGGTGGCGGCGTCACTGGCGTCGTTTCCGCCGGGTTGGTCGTCGAAGTCCTCGTCGAACTCGTCGTCGAACGCGCCGGAGCCTTCCAGGGCCTGGGTCAGCACGGGCTGTACCGGTGCCGGTGCGGCCTTGGGGGCCTCCTTGGGCTTCGCTGCGGCCTTGCCCCCGGATCGCGAGGACTGAGAGGATCGGGCGGATTGAGCGGGCTGGGCCTGCGCCTTGGCCCCGGTGGGCAGCCGTTGGCCGAACACGCTGCCTACCGATGCAGAGGAGCCGCGCACGTCATCCAGACGGTCGTCATCTTCGCTCAGGTAGTCTTCCAGCAGCAGGGGCATGCCGTCGTCTTCGTCCTCGTCCCTTTCGGGGGCCTTGGACCGGGGCTTGCCGCCGGATGCGGCCTTGCCCGCGGACGCGGCCTTGCCCTTTTCGGGGCTGGCGGCTTCGGCCTTGCCCCTGCCACGGCGTGCGCCGCGCGCGGGCTTGGCGTCAGCGGTCTCTTCCGTGGAACTGGGGGCGTCGGGAGCGTCGGAATCCGCATTGTCGGGCGCGGACTCGGTCGCCTGGGCAGCCTTGGCGGCCTTGCCACGGGCAGGGCGCGCGGACTTGGCCTTGGCGGGCTTGCCTGCCGGTGCGTCTTCCGCCTCGTCCTCAACGGATGCAACGGATGCAACGGGTGCATCGGTTTTGGCGGGGCGGGCTTCCCTGCGCTGTCTGGGCGCTTCGGGCGACGTCTTGGGGGCTTCGGGCGCTTCGGGTGCTTCGGGTGCGGCGGTCATGCCGCCATCCCATGCATCGTCAGCGTCGTCCGTCATGTCGTCCGCGTGATCCTGAGTGGCGTCGGCGGCCTGTCCGGCTTCCTGCGCGGCACGGGCCTCGGCATCGCGGCGGCGCTTGCGGCCACGGCCCCGGCGCGACCGGCGGCGCCCTTCGCGGGGGGCCTGGTCGTCTTCACGCTGTTCCGCGTGCTGTTCCGGGCTGCCGGAGCCGGAGGGGGCGTCCGTTGCGGCTGCGACGGGTGCGCGTTCTTCGCGCCGCTCGTCCTTGCGTTCGTCCTTACGCTCGTCCCGGCGCTCGTCACGGCGTTCATCGCGCCGCTCGTCCTTGCGATCGTCCCGGCGCTCGTCCCGGCGTTCGTCCCGGCGGTCACGGTCGCGACGGCGTCCTTCGCGACCGTCGCGTTCATCCCGTCTGTCATCACGGCGCTCATCCCTGCGGTCATCGCGGCGTTCTTCGCGGCGGCGGTCCTGTCGGGGGGCCGGGGCGGTGGCGGGCATGGGCGGGGCCGCATGCAGGCTTTCCTGGTAGTACTGGTCCAGCAGCATGGCCAGCAGCGCAAGCTGCTCGTCGTCCCCGGCCAGGGCGCGGGCCAGCGGCGCGAAGCGCTGCTGCCGTTCGCGTTCCAGCCCGGTGCGGGCGCGCAGGCGCGCTTCCAGCAGGGCGGTCAGCCGGTCACCGGCAATGCGCGCCACCGACTCGTCGTCGGGGGTGGGCCGATGCTGGATGTCGATCTTGTAGTGCTTGGCGATGCGCTGCAGTTCCAGCTTCTGGATGATGTCCACAAGCGAGATGACCGTGCCCGCCGAACCCGCGCGACCGGTGCGCCCGGCGCGGTGAATGTACGATTCGCGGTCTTCCGGCGGCTCGTACAGGATGACGTGCGAAAGGTCGGGAATGTCGATGCCGCGCGCGGCCACGTCGGTGGCCACCAGAAAGCGCACCCCGCCCTTGCGCAGGTTGCCCAGCACCTGTTCGCGCTTGGCCTGGGTCAGGTCGGCTGAAAGTTCGTCGGCATTGTAGCCGAAGCCCTGCAACACCGCCGTCACGTAGTGCACGTTGGCCTTGGTGTTGCAGAAGATGATGGCCGCCGTGGGGTTTTCGGACTCGATGATGCGCACCAGCGCCCGGTCCTTGTCCATGGGCTTGGTTTCGCAATACAGGTGCTGCGTCTGGGCCACGTGCACCTGCTGGTGGCTCAGGCTGAGCATGCGCGGTTCGCTCAGGAACTCGCCCGCCAGGTTCAGCACGTGGGGCGGGTAGGTGGCGGAGAACAGGTACGCGGAAATGCGGCGCTTGGGCAGGTAGCGCTGGATTTCCTTCATGTCCGGGTAGAACCCGATGGACAGCATGCGGTCGGCTTCGTCGAACACCAGCGCCCGGATGCGGTCCAGGTTCATGGTGCGGCGCAGCAGGTGGTCCAGCACGCGGCCCGGCGTGCCCACCACCAGGTGCGCGCCGTCGCGCAGGGCGTCCATCTGCTTGCCGTAGCCCACGCCGCCGTACACGGCGGCCACGTTCAGCCCGGTGCCCTCGAACAGCACGCGGGCCTCGTATTCCACCTGCAAGGCCAGCTCGCGCGTGGGCACCAGGATCAGGGCCTGCACGGCGGGTTCGTCGGGGGACAGGCGTTCGAGCAGCGGCAGCAGGAAGGCCCCGGTCTTGCCGCTGCCCGTGCGCGACTGCACCATCAGGTCGCGCTTGGCGAAGATGTACGGCAGCGCGCGGGTCTGCACCGGCATCAGGTTGGTCCACCCGGCGCGGGCGGCGGCCTCCTGCATCATGGGGGGCAGGTCGGCCAGGGTCACCGGAGGCAGCGCGTCTTCGGGCTCGTCGATGCGGGTGATCTCGGCGGCAAGGCGCAGGGCCGGGTCTTCGTCGTCCGCAAGGGCAGCGAGAGCGGTGGGGTCTGCGGTGTCTGCGGTGTCTGCGGGAATTGCGGGCGCGGGATCGGAAATTTCGGTGGGGGTGCCTTCGGCAGGGGCGTCGGAAGCGGCCACGGGGGGCGGGGTGCCGGGTGTGTCGGCGGCGGTGGTGCCGGGGGTGTCAGCGACGGCGGGGGCGGGCACATCGGAAGCGGCAGGCGCGGACGAAGGGGTTTCGTCGGTGTCGGCAGCCGAGTGCGCGTCGCCCTCAAGGCGTGGATCGTGGGTCATGCAGGTTCCTTGTTGGACCGGCGAGGCCGGTGCGATGTGGCGTCATTCCGGCGAGGGAACGAAACGCCTGTCGTATAGGATAGCAAAGGGTGTGCCTGTTGCGCAAGAACGTGAGAGGCAGTCACCCCGATCGAATCGGATCGAATGGGGCCGAAACGGCATGGCCCGGGTATGTCGGGCGTACCGGGTGTGCCGGACGCGCCGGGTGTGCCAGCCACCGCGCATGACGGCGGCGTGCATGGCGACGAAGCACAGGACGGCGACGGGCAGGTCTTCGGGGGCATGACGGGGCAAAATGTCCGGCAGGGTCACCCCCGTTCGCGCAGGGCCATTTCCGCCAGGGCGTTGACGGTGGCGGCGGCCAGGGGCGAGCCGCCCTTGCGGCCCCGCAGGGCCAGGCAGGGCAGCCCCTGCGGGCCGTACTGGGACAGCGCGGCGGCACGTTCCAGAAACAGTTCCTTGGATTCCGCAGCGTTGACGAAGCCAACCGGCATGGCCACCACCAGCGCCGGGGGCGGGCCGCCCGCCGCCAGATGGTCCAGCAGTGCCAGCAGCGCGGTGGGGGCGTTGCCCACGGCCACGATGGCCCCGCCCAGCCGGTCGCCCGCCAGTTCCATGGCGGCGCGGGCGCGGGTGGTGCCGCGTTCCTGCGCGCGTTCCGCCGTGCCGGGCAGGGCGTGCAGGCAGGCCACGGTGCAGCCCAACGGGGCAAGGCGGCGCAGGGGCATGCCCGCGCGGGCCATTTCCGTGTCGGTGTAGATGGCGCAGCAGCGCGCAAGGGCGGCCACACCGGCATTTATGGCCGCATCCGGCAGGTGCAGGTGGGGCAGGATGTCGAAATCGGCGCAGGTGTGCACCAGCCGCCGCGCCACCTCCCAGGCCCGGCCCGTGAAGGGCTTGGGTTCTCCTGCTTCCTCGTCGATGATGGCGAAGGAACGGGCCTCGATGGCGTCGGGCGTGAAGGCGGGTTGCAGGCGCGGGTCCGCGTCGATGGAGCCGGAAGCGGAGGCCGCGCCGGTTGCCGGGGCGTCGGGGGTCAGGGGCATGGGATGTCTCCGGGGGCGGCGCAGGCAGCCACGAAGGCGCGCGCCACGGCGGGGTTGGAGCCGAAATGCAGGTGCACGTAAGAGCCGGACACCGAACCCGCGCACAGCCCTTCCGGGGCCAGCGGCGTGCCGTTGCGGTCGCGCAGGTTCCACATGAATTGGCCGGATTGGCCGGATTGCCCGGATTGCCCGACAGGGCCGAAGGGCGTCTCTTCCGGTGCGGTCTCCAGGTGCGAATAGTGGAATTCGTGGCCGCGCAGCACCGTGCCCGCCGGGCCGAAGGGTGAGCCGTGCAGGGTTTCCGCCTCGCGGTAGCCCAGGGCGCGCAGCCGTGCATCCATGCGGCACCGGGCGGGCAGGCAGCCGGTCATGGCATGGCGGGTGCCGTGCGTGTCGGTGATGGAGCGCATCAGGTACATGAAGCCGCCGCATTCCCCGTGCACCGGTCGACCCTGTGCGGCCAGGGCGCGTACGGCGGCCAGCATGGGGGCGTTGGCGGCCAGGCGCGCGGCGTGCAGTTCCGGGTAGCCGCCGGGCAGCAGCAGGCCGCCGAGGCCGCGTGGCAGTTCCGTGTCGTCCAGCGGTGAAAGGAGCACCGGCTCTGCCCCGGCCTCCTCCAGCAGGAACAGGTTTTCCGGGTACAGGAACGAGAAGGCCGCATCGCGGGCGATGCCGATGCGCACCCGGCGCGCCGGACCTTCGATCAGATGCGCGGCGGTGGCGCGGGTGGCGCGGGTGGAGTTGGACGCGGGGGCGGGCGATGGCGTGGTCAGGGTATCCGCCGTGGCGTGTGGGGCGTCGGGTGCAGGTGCCCCGGATGTCATTGAGGCCCCGTCTGTCCCGTCTGTCTCTGTCCCGTCTGTCCCGGACGCAATGGATGCCATGGGCGTGCAGCGGGCCAGCAGGCCGTCCAGGCTTTGCCCGGCAGCGGCCAGCCCGGCCTCGAACCAGTCGGCCAGCCGGGTGGCAAGGGCCGCCCATTCCAGTTCGTGGGCCTGGGCCAGCCCCAGATGGCGCGAGGGCAGGCCAAGGGCTTCATCGCGAGACAGCAGGCCCAGCAGGGGCACTTCCGGGCAATGGGTGGCCAGCGCCCCGCGCAGCAGGTCGCGGTGGCCGGGGCCGCCCACCCGGTTGCAGACCACCCCGGCAAAGCGCAGGGCCGGATCGAACCGGGTGTAGCCCCCCACCAGCGCCGCCGCCGAACGCGACATGCCGCGCACGTCGGCCACCAGCAGCACCGGGGCGTCCAGCAGGGCGGCCACCTCTGCCGTGGAGCCCTGTCCCCCGTCGGCGGATGCGCCGTCGTACAGGCCCATGACGCCTTCGATGACGGCGATGTCCGGTGCGTTGCGGGGCGCGTTGCTCGACGGTCCGTGCGGCTCACCGGACCGCACTGCGCGGGCGAACGAGCGGCGCACCCCTTGCGGGCCGCACATCCAGCCATCCAGGTTCCAGCCGGGGCGGCCGGTTACGGCGGCATGCAGGCCGGGGTCGATGTAGTCCGGCCCGGCCTTCAGGGGCTGCACGCGCAGGCCGCGCCTGGTCAGGGCGGCCATCAGGGCCAGCGTGGCCGTGGTCTTGCCGCAGCCGCTGTGGGTGCCCGCCACCACAAGGACGGGCATGCGGACGGGCGGCTGTGGGGTGGAGGGCATGGAGGAGTGCGTGGGCGCCGCGTCGCGCTCCGCCGGGCGGGTCATGCGATGTCGGCCTCGCCGGGCAGGCGGGGGGCGAACTTGGCGGCGATGATGGCCGCGTCCTCGTTCCGCGCGGAAACCTGCAACTCCGGCGCGCCGCCGTGACAGCGGAAGACGCCGTCCACCATGTCCACGTATCCGGCGGACAGCACGCGGGTGTAGGGCAGCTGTTCGCGCATGTCCGCGTGGTCCACCCGGTGCGGAAAGATGAACGGCACGGGGTGGCCGGAAAAGTCTTCGAAGATGATGTACTTCATGCGGTGCTCCCGATGGGTTTGCCGCATGGTACGGGCTTTGGCGGCGAAGGTCCACAGGCGCTGCGGCGGCACGGCGTCCCGGTGACGCAGATACTGGTGTGGCATGCAACAGTGGCCGCCCGCGTGCAGGTCGCGCGGCCGCAACGGGCATGTGGCGCGCCTTGCGGTGCGCGACATGCCCGTATGGCCGACACGGGACGATTCGTGCTGGCAATTGCACATGGCGGGATACCGTGCGTGTTGTTGCGTCAGTGAGTGCTCTGCATCATCCGCATGGTGCGTGCATCGCGGGCCGGTTTCGAAATGCGCCGTGCTGCGCCGCATGAAGACGCAACCGATTGTGGTTGACCCCGAAGGAAGGATTGTCGTAGGTTCGAAACGAGTTTCGTGCATGCCTCATATTCATCAAACAATAAAGGAGCGGCAATGACGGAGAGTTATCTGAAGGAGGCTCTGGACATCGTGAAGGCGCAGGCCAGTGTCCGGACCATGACCGAAGACGAGATCACCACCATGGTCCGGCGCCTTGCGGAAGGCATCCGGACCCTGAGCGAAGGTGGTGCGCTGCCCGAGAGCGGCGATGGCGCCGCAATGGACCCCAAGAAGGCCATCAAGGAAAAGTCCATTACCTGCTGCGAGTGCGGCAAGTCGTTCAAGATACTGACCAAGAAGCATCTGGCGACGCACGGGTTCACCCCTGAAACGTACCGCGAGAAGTGCGGCTACAAGAAGGGCACTCCGCTGGTCTGCAAGTCGTTGCAGCGTGAACGTCGCAAGAAGATGCGCGACATGAAGCTGTGGGAACGCCGCGGGGCGTAGCCTCGCGCAGCGGCCGACAAGAACGGAGCGGGCGATTTGCGGCGCCCGCTTTTTTTTTGCGGTCGGCCCGGTTTCATCCCCCTCCCCCCTCCTGCCGGGCATGGTGGCATTCCGGAGAAGGATGCGGATCGTCACCGGAAAAAAGCATGTCCCGGCTAAAGTGCTGCCCGGCTTCCTGCCGATAAGCACCCATGAAGAAAGACTCTTGCAGGGAACCTGCGGGAAACCCTGTTGCTGTTTGTTGACAGTGATTCCTGATAGCGCTACGCCCGCGTTTGACGCGCCGTGAATATCAGGCGCGCATGTTCGTCATCCCTGGGAGGGGCCATGTTTCGCAATCTCAGCCTGAAGTGGAAAATCCTCATCGTGGCGCTGGCCGGGCCGGTCATCGTGTCCGCCATCATGGCCTGGCAGCGCGTGGACGACATTCGTACCGGGGCTGAAGAGGCGATTCTCCAGAAAAGCCGGGCCGTGGTGCTCATGGCCGAGGCAACCCGCAACGAGATGGGCCGCAAGCTCGAAATCGGGCTGATGCGCCCGCTGGACGAACTGCCCAAGGACAAGGTGATGGACGCGGTGCCCGTGGTCACCGCCATGCGCATGGCCGCCCAGAACGCCGCGCAGGCGGGCTACGAATTCCGCGTGCCCAAGGTGCAGCCGCGCAACCCCGCCAACACGCCCACTCCGCTGGAACTTTCGACCATGCAGGAGATGGAGCGCGGCAACCTGGCGGAAAAGATCATCCGCACGCCTGACAAGATTTATTATTTCCGCCCCATCAAGCTGACCAAGGATTGCCTGTTCTGCCACGGCGACCAGGCCGGAACCCCCGACGTGGTGGGGGGCACCAAGGAAGGCTGGAAGGCGGGCGAGACCCATGGCGCCTTCGTGGTCATCAGTTCGCTGGAAAAGGCGCACGAGCAGGTCACGCAGGCGCGCATTGCCGTTGCCGGGTGGACCCTGCTGGTGCTGGCGCTGTTGTTCGCGGTGATCTGGGTGATCCTGAACCGGGGCATCATCGGGCCGCTGCTGCGCATCCGCCAGTTTGCCGGGCAGGTGGCCGGGGGCGCGCTGGACGCCCGCGCCGAGGGCGACTACGCCGCCGAACTGGGCGAAGTGAAGGGCGCCATAGAA
Organism: Nitratidesulfovibrio sp. SRB-5; assembly: GCF_019931275.1. Lineage (NCBI taxonomy): Bacteria > Pseudomonadati > Thermodesulfobacteriota > Desulfovibrionia > Desulfovibrionales > Desulfovibrionaceae > Nitratidesulfovibrio > Nitratidesulfovibrio sp. SRB-5. The sequence goes on from NZ_JAIOTY010000007.1 coordinate 25,037, forward strand.
ACCATGGTGGGCAACCTGAAGCAGAAGATGCAGGAAGCCGACCAGCGCCGCGCCGACGCCGACGCCCACGCCTCCCGCGCGGAAGCGGCCCTGGCCGAGGCCCGCGAGCAGGAAGCCCGGGTCAACGACCTGTTGCAGCGCATGACCTCGGTGGCCGGAGAGGCTTCCACCATCGCCCAGCAGGTGTCGCTGGCGGCAGAGGCCCTGTCCGCCCAGGTGGAACAGGTTTCCGCCGGGGCGGAGCAGCAGTCCGCCCGCGCAGGCGAGACGGCCACGGCCATGGAGGAAATGAACGCCACCGTGCTCGAGGTGGCGCGCAGTTCCGGCAGCTCCGCCCAGAGCGCCGACGAGGCCAAATCCAAGGCCCAGGAGGGCGAACGGGTGGTCAGCGGCGCGGTGGAGGCCATCAGCCAGGTGCACGAGCAGGCCCAGGCCCTGCAAGGCGAAATGACCACCCTCGGCAAGCAGGCCGAGGACATTGGCCGGATCATGGACGTGATTTCGGACATCGCCGACCAGACCAACCTGCTGGCCCTGAACGCCGCCATCGAGGCGGCCCGCGCCGGTGACGCCGGGCGCGGCTTTGCCGTGGTGGCCGACGAGGTGCGCAAGCTGGCCGAAAAGACCATGAACGCCACCAAGGAAGTGGGCCAGGCCATCCAGTCCATTCAGGCCGGGGCACGCAACAACATCAAGGGCATGGAGACGGCGGCCGCCGCCGTGACCGAGGCCACGCGCATGGCCCGTGAATCGGGGCAGGCGTTGCAGAGCATCGTGTCCCTTTCGGAGGAAAACTCCGATCAGGTACGCTCCATCGCCACCGCCGCCGAGCAGCAGTCCGCCACCAGCGAGGAGATCAACCGCGCGGTGGAGGACATCAGCCGCATCGCCTCGGAAACGGCAGAGGGCATGAACCAGGCCGCCGGGGCCGTGCTGAAGCTGGCCGGGCTGGCCAAGGCCCTGGAGAGGCAGATCGATCAGTTGACCCACGGCTCGTCCAACTGACGCCCGGCGTCATATCCACGCATGATCGCGGCCCGTGCCCTTTCGGGGGTGCGGGCCGTTTGCATGGGGCATGCGGGGGTGCCGCCGCAGGGAGGATTTCCGCTGGCGGCGACGGGTGCGGAACGCGGCGCAAAACGGCGGAAAACCACCGCCCGGAGTGCATAAACCCGTGGCGGGGCCGGGCGAAACCGTGTAGGGGAGGAGCCATGTCGCACGTGAAGACCATCCGCGCCATCCGCCGCTTCTGCCTGGACTGTCAGGGCGGTGTCGCGCGCGAGGTGCGGCTGTGCCCGGACAGGGGCTGCGGCCTGTACGCGTGGCGGCTGGCGGGCATTGTGGCGGGCGGGTCCAATGGCGGCGGCAGGCACGACCACGCAGGGGACGGCGATGCCGACACGGACCCCGTGGCCGGTGCCTCCACCGGTTCGTCTGTCGGCAACCCGCTGCCGGGCGCGTTGCCGCTCATCGCCCAGACCCTGCCCGACGAACGCCCCGTGCGGGCAATCCGCCGTTACTGCATCGCCTGCTGCGGCGGCGAACGGGCAGAGGTGCGCACCTGCGACGCCCGCGACCGTTGCGCCCTGTGGTCCTACCGCTTCGGCGTGCTTCCGGAAACCTACCGCAAGGTCAAGGCCCGCCTGACGGGCCCCCGCACCCTGGTGCTGCCGGGCCTGCCCACCGGCACCAGCGGGTAGGCCCCGCTTTCCCTTTCATGCGTGTGCGCTTGCCGACGCCTTTTCGGATGCTTTCCGAAGGGCGTCGATCTTTTTCGTGCCTTGCCGCAGGCGCGTGCGGCAAGGGGCGCAGCAGCCGTTCTGGTCGCTGCCCGGCCTCAGGCCACGGGCATGCCCCGGCGCAGCCGGGCGCGGATGTCGGAAAGCTGGTCCTCCATGGCCGCAACGCGGGCCAGCAGGCGTGCTTCCTCGGTGGTGCGGTGCAGCACCGAACGCACGGCCCCGTGCTCGAACACCAGTCGCCGGTCGGCGGACAGGGCCAGCACAGGGTCGTGCGTGGCGATGACCACGATCTTGTCGCTGCGCAGCAACAGGTCCAGCGCGCGCCGTTTGTCCACCCCGGCGTTTTCGATCTCGTCGATGAGCAGCACCGGCGACCAGCTGAGCAGGGCCGCGTCGGCGATCATCAGCGCGCGCGACTGCCCGCCCGAAAGCTGGGTGAGCTGGGCGTCATCGGCAAACGGCTCGCCCGCAAGGTCGTTGGCCGCCGCCAGCACGGCGCGGGCCGTGGCGTCCGGGTCGGGCACGGCGCGGCTTTCGGCGTGCATGCGGATGAACGGCAGCGCGCGCATGTCCAGCACGAAGTTCATGTTCTGGGTCAGCTGGGCCACCAGCCGCCCTTGCAGGGCAAAGCGGCGGTCGGCGTCGGGTGCGGCGTCGTCCAGCAGGATGCGCCTGCCGGAGGGGGTGTCCGCGTCGGCCAGCGATTCGATGTCGTACAAGAAGCGGCTCTTGCCGGAGCCGGTAGGGCCGAGCAGGGCCGTAACCTCGCCGGGGCGGAAGGTGACGTCCGCGTGTTCGGCGCGGCCCGACTTGTCGCGCCCGGCCAGCACGGTGAGGGTGCGCAGCACCGGGGCGTCACTGGTGGCGGGAGGCGTGGCGTCTGCCGGATTGAGGGTGTTTGCCGGATTGGGGGCGTTGGCGCGGGTTGGAGACGTCATGGGCGCTCCCCGGATATGCCCGGTTCACGGGGCTCCTCCGGCCCGCCCGCCGCGTAGGCAGCCTCGCCCTCCGGGTCGCGCGCGGGCACGGCGGCGAACTCTGCCTTGCGCACGTTGCCCTTCTGGTAGCGCGCGCCGATGCGCGTCTCGCTCAGGCAGTACGAGCACACGGCGGCGGGCATGGCGAAGCGCAGCCGCATGTCCGTCACCGTGGCGATGTCCGGCGCGCGGGACAGCACCGTGGCCAGTTCCTGGCAGCCCTGCCCGGTCAGCCCGTTGATGTGGCGGATCAGCGCGCGCCCGTTCATCTGGCGGATGCGGTGGCGGTACACCTCGCGTTCCGCCTGCGAGACCAGGTCGCCCTTGGTCACCAGCACCATGTCCGCCAGGCGCAGCATGGGGCCGATCTTTTCCGGCGCGTCGATGCCCATCAGGTTGTCCACCACGCACAGGGCCAGCGCCCCGCGCAGGTGGGGCGAACAGCGGTTGCACAGCCCGGCGGTCTCGATGACGCAACACTCCGCCCCTGTCCCGGCGGCCCAGTCCCAGGCCTCTTCCAGGTTGGTGGCGAAGAAGTGGTCCGGGCACAGCCCGCCGGACAGCGCGGCCACGGCGGTGATGCCCGCCGCCGCGTAGGCGTCCGCGTCGCGGGTTTGCAGGCAGTCGAACTTGATCACCGCCGTGTGCACCCCCTGCGCCGCCAGCAGTCCGCAGGCGCGGGACAGCACCGCCGTCTTGCCGCACGAGGGCGGCCCGGCCACGGTCACGAGGCGCATGCCGCGTCTCCGGTAGGCCCGTGTCCGGCGTCTGCCGCGCGCGCCTTCACCAGCAGGCGGAATTCGCCGTTCAGCCGGTCGCGCAGGGCGGTGATGTCGGTGGCGCGGATGTAGTCCCAGCCAATCCACTTGATGGCGGCGCCCTGCGGCAGGCTTTCGGGCAGCGGCCCGGTCAGCGGCAGGAACCAGCGGGCGCTTTCTATCCGGCCGAACCCCGTGGCGAAAAAGTCGACCAGCCGGTCCAGCCGGGGCCGGGCGCTTCGTTTGGCCAGCATGTACAGGGGGCTGGCCGCCGCGCCATCCTCTGGCCACACGGTTTGCATGTGCTCCGGCTGGCGGGTGGTTTCCGCAAAGAAGTACGGCAGGATGTAGATGCCCCCGGCCTGCGGCGCGCCGCCGGACCTGGCCATGCGCGAGGAATGCATGAGCCCGCGCGTGTTGGCCGCAAACCGGGCAATGCCCTGCATGCCGAAGTCCTTGTGGAGGGACAGCAGCACCGCGTCGGCCATGTCGTCGCCGTCGCCGCACATGTTCACCTGCCCGGCGTAGCGCGGGTCCAGCAGGTCGGCCCAGCGGCGTGGCACGGGCAGGTCGCCCAGCCGCTTGCGGTCGATGAGGAAGATGTACGGGGTCAGCCCGTAGACCAGATAGCGCCCGTCCGGGTCCACGATGCCCGCCGCGTGGTGCATGGGGGTGACGCCCGCGGGCAGCGGCGCGGCGAACACGCCCGCATCGACGAAACGTTCAACGAAGCCGCGCCGGAAGAAGTCGCCGAAGCCGATGGAGGCGATGATCTGCGGCAGGCGGTCGGGGTCGGTTTCCCTGTGCAGCGGGTCGTACGGGTCCACCGAGGTGCAGCCCATGGGAATGTGCACGGCAAGGGAGTCGCCCGTGCCCGTGTGCGCGTCAGCCAGCGCGTCAAGGGCGTCCTTCACCGCCAGCTTCACCGGGCAGGGCGCGTAGAACAGCAGGTCTGCCGGGGACAGGGGCGGGGACAGGGGCGGGTGCAGGGGCGGGGACGGCGGCTGGCGGTCCTCGTCAGCCATGCGGCTCACTGACCGGATGAGGTCGTCGAGGTTTTTCATGCGGCGGCTCCTGTGTCGGAAGCGACAAAAACGGCGCGTGCGACGCGGCGTATGGCGCCATGCGACGAAAGTGTCGCGGCGCGGGGCAGGGAACCGACGACAGCAAGCGGCATGCCGCAGGCGGCATGGACACGAAGTATCAGCGTTGGGCGGCCTCGCGGCGGCGGGCCAGCACCCCCACCAGCAGGGCCAGCCCCAGCGCGGCCAGCCAGCCCAGGCGCAGGGCGTGGAATTCCAGCGCGCGGGGGGTGGGCGCGCCGGTGGGCTCGGCCTGCTCCGCCTGTCCCGCCTGTCCCACCTGTCCGGCCTGCCCGGCCACGCCTGTGCCCGGCTTTTTCGATCCCACCGCCGCCGGGGCCCATGCGCCCAGCCAGTAGTCGGTGCCGGGCACGGCCAGGGTGTAGGCCCTGCGCGCCTCGGAGCGGCCCTCGCCAAGGTCCGCCGTCCATTCGGTAAAGCCGCCACCCGAACGGGCCGTGTCCATCATGCGCTGCACGAAGCGCATCCCGTGCACGTCGGTGGCCCCGCCAAAGTCCACGCCGCCCGCGTCGGGCAGGGTGGGGGTGTGCACGTTCACCGTCCCGCGCGAAAGGAACACGTAATCCCAGTGGGCGGCACTGGTGCGCACCGGGTCCACCGCGCGCACCAGCAGTTCGCGCCGGGCGTTTTCGTCGGGCTGGGTGGCGGCCAGTTCGCCCAGCGCCTGGGCCAGCGCGGTCACCGTGGCGGCCAGGCGGCTGTCGCGGGCTTCCGTCAGCAGGGTCTGCTCGCGCGCGGCGGTGACGGCGGACAGCGGCGCCATGGTGCACTGGGCCAGGAACAGGCCTGCGGCGGCGGGCAGCAGGGCCCGGAAAAAGACTCGGCCGGACACGTGGCGCGCCAGAAACCGGCCCAGGGCGCCACACGCGGCAAGGAACATCGCCCCGGCGCGGGTGGCCAGCCTGTGGACAACTTCCAGCAACTGTTCCGGAAAGGGCGGGGGAAACGACGGCGTCGGGGAAGGGGATGGTTGGGGCATGGGGGCCTCCTGTCGGCCAGCACTGTAGCCGGGATGGGCCGCAAGGTGAAGGCTTGTCCGAGTGGCAGGTGGCAGAAAAGAAAAACTGTCTCGAAGGAGGTGGGGATGGCGGGCGGAAAAAAGCAATCGGCCCGCATCGACCCGCCCTCTGTTGCCAGAGGTGGCGGGCCGACACGGGCCGATGCGGGCCCCTTGGGGCGGAAGAATGCAGGGGAGGGCGTGTCCGGTATCCGGCGTGGCCCGGCTGATGGCGGGCCGGGCGGTGCTATTCGCCCTTCTTCTTGTGCGACGAGCGGAACCGCACCCGCATCGGGGCGTGCTCGATGCGGAACATCCTGCGCAGGGCCTTTTCCACGTAGCGGGCGTACGGCGTCTGGATGCGGTCGGCATCGTTGACGAAGAACACGAACGTGGGCGGGTTGGTCTCCGCCTGGGTCAGGTAGAAGAACTTGGGCCGCAGCCGACGCACCACCGGGGGCTGGTGGCGGGTGAGCACCTCTTCCATGGCCCGGTTGAGCTGGCCGGTGCCCACGCGCACATGGCACTCGGCGCGGACGCGCTCCGCCATGGGCAGCACGGGGCCAAGCCCCTTGCCCGACTTGGCGGACACGTACAGCAGCGGCACGTGGGGGCAGAATTCCAGCATGCCCTTGAACGAGGCCTCCAGGTCCGGCATCAGTTTGCGCGGCACCAGGTCGATCTTGTTCACCAGCACCATGAACGGCGTCTTGCGTTCGTCCAGCAGGTCCACCAGCCGCTTGTCCTGCTGGGTGACGCCTTGCAGCGCGTCGAGCACCAGCAGGGTGACGTGGGCCTTGGTGGTGCTTTTGAGCGAGGCGTTGACGCTGTAACGCTCCACCGAATCGGTGATGCGCGAGCGGCGGCGCACCCCGGCGGTGTCCACGAAGGTGATGGTCTGCTCGCCCGACTCGAAGCTGACGTCCACGCTGTCGCGGGTGGTGCCCGCCATGTCGCTGACGATCATGCGCTGCTGGCCGGTAAGGGCGTTGACCAGCGACGACTTGCCCGCGTTGGGGCGGCCCAGCATGGCCAGGCGCAGGTGGGTGGGGTCGTAGGCGGGGCCTTTGGCCTCGGCGGCGGGTTCGCCGTCTTCCGCGCCATCGGCGTCCGCGTCGCCTTCACCCTCGGGGGCATCAAGGTCGTCCGCGTCGTCGCCGTCTTCGCCGTTTGCCGCGCCTTCTTCCTCGGGCTCGTCGGGCAGCATTTCGCGCATTTCGTCTTCCAGCACGCGCACGTTGTGCCCATGCGCGGCGGAAACGGGCAGCAGCGGAAAGCCCAGGGCGTGAAATTCGGCCAGCATCTCGTCTTCGCGCTCCACGCCGTCCACCTTGTTCACCACCACCAGCACGGGCTTGCCCGCGCGGCGCAGGTGGGCGGCCAGGTGTTCGTCGAAGGGGGTCAGCCCGTCGCGGCCATCCACCACCAGGCAGATGCCCACGGCTTCGGCCATGGCGGCTTCGGCCTGGCGCAGGATTTCCGCTTCGAAGCCCCGGATGCCTTCCGGCCCCTGGGCCACGGCGGCGTGGGCGTCCAGGGTGATGCCGCCGGTATCCACGATGGCGAAGGTCTGCTTGCCGCGCGAGCGCACCTGGCCTTCCATGCGGTCGCGGGTGACGCCGGGCCGGTCGTGGGTGATGGCCCGGTTGGCACGGATGAGCCGGTTGAACAGGGTGGACTTGCCCACGTTGGGGCGGCCCACCAGCGCGATCTTGGGCAGGTGCGTGGTGACGGGCGCGGACGGGGCGGGGGGCTGGGCTATGGGCATGGCGTTCTCTGACTGTGGGATGACATGGGATGACGGGAGGGCGGCAGGGCCGCCGATGGGGCACAGCGTAGCCCGGCGGGGCGCGTCGCGCAATGCGGCACACGGGGCCGGGCGGGTGCGTGCGGAAATTTTCGATGTGCCGGTGGTTGCAGCCGGGGCGCGGGCCTTGTGCGGCATCCGCGCCGCTGCCTGGCGGGCGCGTTCACGCGTGACCGGCGAACTTTTGGCGAGATATCGGCGAGATATCAGCGAGAGTTTGGAATGACGGGCGCGTAACGGGAGTGTGCCCATTACCCCAAGCGCGCCATGATGGCAAGAACTAGATGCGAAGTGGCGCGGGGCGGCGCGGCCTGATGCCGAGTGGCGCGGGCGCCACGCAACGCCTGACCGCGGGAAGGATGGCATTCCGGCGCCATGCGTTGCACCGCCGGGCGAGTGCGGCTACATTGGCCGCCAAGGTGGCGTGGCATCGTTAGCCCGGCATGCCGTGTCGGCCCGCGCACCGCATTCCCTCCGCTCCCCGTTCGCAAGCCCGCAGGAGGCGCATCCGTGAAGCAGCTGCTTTCCACCCGCGAGGTGGCCAAGGTGCTCGGCGTCAACGAAAAGATGGTCTACAGCCTGATCACCGAAAAGGGCCTGCCCGCCACCAAGGTGACCGGCAAGTGGCTGTTCCCCGCGCATCTGGTGGAACAGTGGCTGGAAAACAACACCGTGAACCATCCGGAGCGCGCGGGCGGCACGGTGCAGCCGGGCGGCGGCGTGCTGGTGCTGGCGGGCAGCAACGACCTGCTGCTGGACAAGGCCATGGGGTTGTTCGCGGACCTGAACCCCGGCCACATCGCGGCCTTTGCCAACCTGGGCAGCATGGGCGGCCTGCGGGCCATGCGCGAGGGGCTGTGCCACATGGCGGCCAGCCACCTGATGGAGGGCGGCCCCGGCCACGCGGCGGAACCTGCCGCACCCGGCTCGGCCCCGGCGGGCGGCGGCACGGGGGGCAAGCCGGGGCGCGACTACAATTTCGGCCACGCCCGGCAAGAGCTGGATGAGGCCCCGGCGGTGGTCAACTTCTGCATCCGCGAGCAGGGCTATCTGGTGGCCCCCGGAAATCCCAACGCCGTGCGCGACGCGGGCGACATCGTGCGCAAGGGGCTGCGGGTGGTCAACAGGCCGCTGGGCACGGGCACGCGGCTGCTGTTCGACACCGAACTTTCCCGCGTGGGGGCGGACCCCCTGCGCATTCCCGGCTACGGCACAGAGGTGCGCCGCCATCTGGACGCGGGCATCGAGGTGCTGGCGGGCCGGGCCGACGCGGCCCCCGGCATCCGCGCCGTGGCCGGGCTGCTGGGCCTTGGCTTCGTGCCGGTGCAGCGCGAGCGGTTCGACCTGCTGGTGCCCCGCGCCCGCTATTTCGACCGGGGGGTGCAGCTGTTTCTGGGCATGCTGGTGGACGCGCGCTTCCGCGCCCTGGCCGACGGCTTCGAGGGGTACGACCTGTCGCGGGCCGGGCGGGTGGTGTTTCCCGGGGACGCGCCGTAAGGCGGCGTTGGAGGGGGGGGGCGGTCCGCGACGGCGCACGTGGGCAGGGCACGACATCCTGAAGCTGGCGCGCGCTATTGCGCCCGACCCGACCATGCCCCGCAAGGCGCAGCATGGCACGCAAAAAGCCAAGGGGCACTCCGGCTGTGGCCGTGGTGCCCCTTTTCTTGTGGATGTGCGCGGAGGTTCGCCGTGCCTAGGCGTCGCGTTCCGTGTCCGGCGTGAAGTTTTCCGGCGCGCCGGTGTCGCGGGCAGCGGGGGACGTTTCGGCGTCCGGCCCCCGGTCGCCGTGCGGGCCGTGCGGGCCGAACCCGTCGTGACGGCCCCGGCCTCCCCGGCCACCATGTCCGCCATGTCCGGCGCGTCCCCCGTGGCCACCATGACCTCCGTGGCCATGCCCGCAGCATCCGCCGCGCCCCTCTTCCGCATCGGCGCGGCCCTGGGCACCGTCGGGACCGTGCGCCGCATGGCAGCAGCCCTGCCCATGCGGGCCGTGATGTCCATGGGGGCCATGCCCGTGACGGCCGCCGTGCCCTTCATGATCGTCCGGGGCGGCGTCCTCGCCCCCGCAGCAGCCGTGGCGGCCCCTGCCGTGTCCATGCCCGTGCCCGCCCATGCGGCGGCAGGCCCCGGGCTCGCCGTCCCTGGCCTCCAGCGAGGCGATGAGCTTGTCCAGCAAGGCGGAAAGGTTTTCCTGCTCCTCTGCGGTCAGACCGGCCAGGGTGGCTTCCGCCGCGTCCTTGCGGGCCTGGCGCACCTCGTCCACCATGGACCGTCCCTTTTCGGTCAGGAACACGGCGCTCATGCGCTGGTCTTCCTCGTGGCGGCGGCGTTCGATGCTGCCATCGCGCGAAAGCTTGTCCAGCAGTTCGCTGAGTGAAGGCGGCTGCACGCGCAGCAGGGCCGCCAGGTCGCGCGGGCTCAGCCCGTCCCGCTCGGCCAGCATGGCGAGAACCCGGCCCTGGCCCCGATGCGCGCCGCCGCGACCGCCATGCGGGCCGTGCCCCCGGTGCAGCAGGTTCATGCAGTAATGCAACTGGTGAAACAGTTTTTCGGTGGTGGAAACGTTCATGTGTGTCTCCTTGATCTGTCTTTGGTTAGGTGCCTAACAAGACGGATACAGGCATCCGGCAGGCGGGGTCAAGGGGAATTTATTAGGTGCCGAAATAATTTTCGGCGCAGCCTGGAACGGAAAAAGCCCCCTGCCGTGGCGGCAAGGGGCTTCCTGATGTTTTCGGGCTGTTGCGTTGCAGGGCTAGTAGCCCAGCAGACTTTCCCGCCCGGCCACCGAAGGCCGCATGTCGCGCTTGCCGGGTTTTCCCCCGCTTTCGAAGCGCACCAGGATCATGCCCGCGAACTTTTCGCCCCGGTACACTTCCACCCGGTAGATGTTGCCCGACTTGTCGATGGAGAAGCGGTTCTGGAAGTCCTTCTTGCGGATGGGCACATCGCATTCGCTGTCGTCGCGTGCGTCGGGCCGGGCCACCTGCGCGCCGATGGCGTTGACGCGAAAGCCGTCCACGGGGTGCACGGTGAAGGTGTCGCGCACGCTGACCATGCGCCCGAAGGGCACCACCAGCTTGCGGCCATCCACGTCCAGCGAGAGCGAGCCGGGGCCGTCTGTGTATTCGCGCCATTCGGGGGTGATGCGCGTCAGCGCCCGGTTGCCGTAGAACACCCGGTAGCCGTCGTCCTCGTCCACCACGGCCAGGATGGGCTTGGTGGCGGTGAACGATACCTTTTCACCCTTCTTGAGCGGAATGTACCCCAGCGAGGCGCGCACGTCGTCCAGCGGCAGGTACAGCCGCTGGTCGAAGAAGGCCACGGCCACGTCGCTTTCCAGCGCGGCCAGCACGCCGCGCGGGGTCATGGCGAAGTCGCGCTTGAAGCCCACGCCCATCTGGCGCAGGAACGATTCCAGCACCCGCAGGTGGTAGTAGGCGCGCTGTTCGGTGGAAAAGTCCTTGCTGGCCTCTATGCCGAAGGCGGGCTTGCCGTGGCGGATGGCGAAGAAGGTCAGGGTCTTCTCCATCTCGTGGTCGCCTTCCGCCGTGCGGGTGTTCTTCAGGTGGTACTCGTGCATGGGGCTGAGCAGGCCGCCGTTGGCCTCGCGCACGGCCTTCTGACCCATGGCCGCAAGGTCGCCGTGGCGCGCGCCGGGCAGGGTGGCCTGGTCGATGATCACGCTTTGTCCCCAGCGCATGGGGTTGCGCATGGGGCCTTCGTTCCTGGGGCGGTAAAAGCCGCTGCCGTCGTGCAGGTTCAGGATGATGTCCACCTGCTTGTCGAGGATGATGTCCTTGATGCGGCTGACGGTGTCGTATTCCGGGTCGTCCTTGCGCAGGGCGGCGAACTTGCGGTTCATGTCGCCGTTGGGCCCGCGCGAGCGCTTGACCATGCTGGAAAAGTTGAGGTTGGGCACCACCCACACCGAGCCGCCCGTGATGGCGTAATGGGTGACCAGCATCGACGCGGCGGAAAAGCCGCCCGGTTCGTCGCCCTGTATGCCGCCCACCACCAGCACGGTGGGCCCGTTGCCGGTGCCCAGCTTGTACAGGTTGAAGTCCAGTTCGGTGTGGCGGGGCGGGGCCTTGGCCAGGTCGACGGTGGTGATGGCGGCGGGCGCGGGGCTGGCCGAGGCCACGGCCTGCGTGGTGGCGGGCCGCTTGGCCTGGGCGGGCGATGCCGCCAGCGCGGGCGCGGCGTGCAGGCAGAGCAGCGCGGCAAGGCAGTACAGCCAGGGGCGTATGGCGCGGCGGCGTGCGGAGGTGCGCGGTGCGTTGCGGTGCGTCATCATGCGGTGGCGACCTTGATGTGCCAGGGTTCGAAGCGGACCCCCAGCATGTTGTCCTGCGGATAGCGCAGGGTGATGTAACCCAGTTCCTCCAGCCGCCGGAATACCGGGGTGGCGGTGAAGGCAGAGGTGAAGTTGCGCGCGCCGTAACCGCGCTGGCCCACGTCGAAGTCGCCTATGCCGTGGAACGAATACCCCGGCGGGGCCAGCGAGCGCGAGGCCAGCGACAGGTTGCCGCCGTTGGTGGATGCCTTGGTGAGGAACAGGTGGAACTGCTTCATGATGCCGCGCACGCCGGAGGTGAGCACCACGTCCTCGCCCAGCAGGCGGCGGATGGTTTCCCACGTGGTGCGCGGTTCGCCCTGGTAGACGTAGTTGCCCATGCCCGGCACCTTGTACACCTCGCGCGAGGGGATGGTGGCGGTCAGCGAGTTCAGCGGCTTCATGCCCATGAACCCGTAGGCGGATGCGTCCGCATGGAACAGTTCGTCGATGAGGGCCAGCTCCTGCGGGCTGAAGGCCCCGACAGCCGGGTAACTGCGGGCCACCCGCACCGCGTCGTCGAAGCCGAGCAGGTAGAAGAAACCGTGCCCCACGGTGCGCTCCAGACGGCCCAACCTGTCGGTGGCGGCGTGCAGCACGGGAATGCGCTGGGGCGGCAGGGTGATGTCGCTGGGGTGGGGGCTGTCGAACCGGCGCATCTTGAACAGGTAGTCGCGCACGGCGTCGTCTATGCCTGGGGGGGCGTCCAGGTCGCCGGAATGGTCCGACTGCTGGGCGACAAGGTCGTCGTCCTGCGGGGGGGTGGAACCCTTGATACCGGACGCCGACGGGGCAGGCGCGGTAGCGCCCGACATGGGGGACGGGGAAGACCCGGCGCCCGATGCGCCCGATGCGCCCGATGTGGCGGATGTGGCGGACCCCAGCGGGCCGCTGCCGCGCCGCAGGGCGGGGCGGACTGCAGGCCCGGCAAGGGCGGTGCCCATGGCGGCCAGATGCAGCGCACAAGCGCACGCGGCGATGAGAAACCGTCGTCTGTTCATGTGCCCGTTGCGTGTCCCCGAAAGTGTGGTCCCGGATGCCGGATGCGCGTTGCGCTGTCCCGGTGGTGTCGCCGTAAGCGACTCCGGATGCGGACAGGACGCGGCACGGCTGCGGCACGGGATGCGCTGGGCGTGCGGTCCGGTGCTGCCCGAACCTGCTTAGCCAGCCGGACCTGCCGCAGGATGTACCGGCAGTGTCCCGCGACGTTTGGATGAAGCCCGGACGAGCCGCGCCCCACCGCCATGCGCCGGGGGAACCCTATCCGAAATCCGCGCGGAACTCAAAGGGCGGGGAAGGCCGTGCATCCAGCGGTACTTGCCTGTGGGAGCCGAAGGTCGCCAAGCCGGATGGCACGTCCGGAGTGACCTTCAGTGTAGACAGTACTGGCAGCACCGGCGGCACCTGCGCAGGTCGGGACGGGTTATTTGCCGGTCTTTGTTTTGGGTGTGAGTTTCAGCCGTTTCGCTTCGGCCTGCCGAAGCTGTCGTATTCCATGCGCTTCACCACACGGCCATCGGGGTCCAGCAGCGCCTTTGGCGTGCCCACCTGGTCGCACCCGATGCGGAAGGTGACGGAACGCTGCGGCGCGGCGGGTTCCCCGGCCTTGCGGAAGAGGGACAGGTCCAGCAGGCCCCCTTCCAGATTGTCGAGTGCCGGGCCGCATACGGTGACGGCCTCGGGCACGCGGCCCCCGCCGTAATGAAAAGTGTAGTCCGAGCCGGTGCGGTGGTCGCGGAAGCGGGCCAGGCGCAGCGGGTCGAGCCACTGGTATTCCTCGCCGGGCGCGTCGTTGCGCAACACCATGAAGGGCATGCCGTTGTCGCCGAAACGGTAGCGAATGATGTCGCCGCCGGGCAGCACCACCG
>NZ_JAIOTY010000008.1 GCF_019931275.1 Nitratidesulfovibrio sp. SRB-5
CCCCCCCCCCCCCCCCCCCCCCCCCCCCCCCCCCCCCCCCCCCCCCCCCCCCCCCCCCCCCCCCCCCCCCCCCCCCGGAATCCGAAATCACTTACCTGAACTGGGAAAGGAACCTCACATCATTCTCGAAGAACATGCGCAGGTCACCAATGCCGTACTTGAGCATGGCCACGCGTTCGACGCCGAGGCCGAAGGCGAAGCCGGTGTATTCCTCGGGATCGTAGCCCACGGCGGTGAACACGGCGGGGTCCACCATGCCGCAGCCCAGGATCTCGACCCAGCCGGTGGTCTTGCACACCCGGCAGGGTTCGTTGCCCACGTGCCCCTTGCCACCACAGATGCAGCACGAGATGTCCACCTCGGCGCTGGGTTCGGTGAAGGGGAAGAAGCTGGGGCGGAAGCGGACCTTGGTATCGCCGCCGAACACGGTGCGCAGGAACGAGGTGAGCGTGCCGCGCAGGTCGGCCATGCTCACGCCCTTGTCCACCATCAGGCCTTCGATCTGGTGGAACATGGGGGTGTGCGTGATGTCCGAGTCGCGGCGGTAGACCTTGCCGGGGGCGATGATGGCCACCGGGGGCTTGCGCGCCAGCATGGTGCGCACCTGTAACGGCGAGGTGTGGGTGCGCATCAGGATGGACTCGGTGACGTACAGGGTGTCCTGCATGTCGCGCGCCGGGTGTTCGGCGGGCATGTTCAGCGCTTCGAAGTTGTAGTGGTCCATCTCCACTTCCGGCCCGGTCACGATGTCGTAACCAAGCCCCCGGAACACGGAGCAGATTTCCTCCATGACCAGGGTATCGGGGTGGAGCGAGCCACGCCACGGCGCGCGACCGGGCAGGGTCGGGTCGAAGCGGGAAAGCGCGGCGGCCTCGCTGGCGGCTTCAAGGGCGGTCTTGCGGCCTTCGAAGCGCTCGGTGAGGGCCATTTTGACGCCGTTGGCGGCCTGCCCCAGGCGGGGCCGGTCCTCCGGCGAAAGTTCGGGCAGGCGGCCCATGATCTGCGCAAGACGCCCCTTGCGGCCAAGGAAGGCGACGCGCAGTTCCTCAAGCTCCGTCAATGACGAAGCCTGGTCCAGGCCTCTTTCGAGTTCCGGGACCAGGCTTTCCAGTTCCTTGAGAAGGTCCATGCGTAGAGACCCCGTATGGGGTTAGTTGAGTTTCGAGGCGGCGAGTTGCGCCAGCTTCGCGAAATCTTCCTTCTCGCGCACGGCAAGGTCGGCAAGCACCTTGCGGTTCAGGGAGATGCCGGCAAGGGTGAGGCCGTGCATGAACTTGCTGTACGACAGGCCGTGCATGCGGGCGCCGGCGTTGATGCGCAGGATCCACAGCTTGCGGAATTCGCGCTTCTTCACCTTGCGGTCGCGGAACGCGTACATCCACGAACGTTCCACGGCCTCGCGGGCGGTGCGGTACAGCTTGCTGCGGCCGCCACGGAAACCCTTGGCCGCGTCCAGATACTTCTTGTGACGCCTGTGGGAGGCGAGACCTCTCTTCACGCGCATGGAATACCTCCATCGTGATCTTGACTCCGCGAGGCGAGAGACCGGGCCAGCGGAGCGGATAATGTAAAGTGCGGGATGCGCTCTCGTTACACAGAGAGCACGCCTTGCCGGGGCAGAGGCCCCGACGAAGGCGATTCAAAAAAAGGAATTTTGTTCTCCGGCAAGGAGGACGAGCCTTTTGCGAAGGGAGTGTACTCTTAGGTACTCGACCGGAGCAAAAGGCGAGTCCGACGCAGCCGGAGGGCAAAAGTACTTTTTTGAACGCCTTCGTTAGGCGTAGGGCATCATCCGGCGCACAGCCTTCTCATTGGTGCTGTCCACCGTGGCGGACTGGCCGAGGCGCATGCGGCGCTTGGCGTTCTTCTTCGTGAGGATGTGGCGCAGGTTCTGCTTGCGGCGCTTGAACTTGCCGCTGCCGGTCACGGAGAAGCGCTTGGCGGCGGAACGCCGGGTCTTGATCTTGGGCATTGGATACTCCTTGCCGTTCTCTGCTCGCGCCGTGGCCGCCGGGGCGGCAACGGACGCATGACGAAGCCCCCCGCAAGGCGGAGGACCCGGTTTGCCTTCTCAAGGACTGGATCGTCGAAAATTCCCGGTCGGTTGCAGCGGCGCAAGCGACCGCACCCCCGGCGAGAGGGGGCATAATGCGATAAAAACGCGCCGGAAGCAAGGGCCGAAACGGCCTATTTCTTCGGCAGCGGAGCGAGCATCATGAACAGGGTGCGGCCTTCGGCGCGGGCCTCCTGGTCCATCTTGGCGATGTCCTTGGTATCCTCGACGATACGATCGAGAATGGACTGGCCGCGATCCTTGTGGACGATTTCGCGCCCGCGGAAGAAGACGGTGACCTTGCAGCGGTCGCCTTCCTCGATGAAGCGGCGGATGTGCCTGACCTTGGTGTCGTAGTCATGGTCATCCGTCTTGGGCCGGACCTTGATCTCCTTGATCTGGATCACGGTCTGGTTCTTTTTCGCCTCGGCCTTCTTCTTCTGCTGCTCGTACTTGAAGCGCCCGTAGTCCATCACGCGGCACACGGGCGGATCGGCCGTGGCGGCCACCTCGACGAGGTCGAGACCCAGCTCCTTTGCATGCGCGATGGCGTCGTTGCGCGACAAGATGCCGAGCTGTTCGCCGTCCGCTCCGATGACCCGCACTTCGCGGGCACGGACCTGTTCATTACGCCGCACGGTGTCCTGCGGGATATCGCGGCGCATCCTGTTGTTAGGAGAAGCTATAGCTCATTCCTCCACGTTTAAACGGTTCCTGGCAGTCCGCCCTGATCATCTCCGCCACTTCGGCAAGGGTCTTGAGACCAAGGTTTTCGCCATTGCGCAGTCGCACGTTGACGCCCCCGGCCTCCACTTCCTTGTCCCCCACCACGAGGATGTAGGGGATCTTTTCCAACTGGGCTTCGCGGACCTTGTAGCCCAGCTTTTCATTGCGCGTATCGGCCTCCACGCGAAGCCCCGCGGCCACAAGCTGATCACGCGCGCCCATGGCGAAATCGTTCTGGGCGTCGGTGACGGTCAGCAGGCGCGCCTGAACCGGGACGATCCACGTGGGAAAGGCCCCGGCAAAGTGCTCCGTAAGCACGCCGATGAAGCGTTCGAGCGACCCCAGGATGGCCCTGTGGACCATAACCGGGCGATGGCGCTCGCCATCCTGCCCGATGTACACCAAGTCGAATCTGTCAGGCAAGGTGAAATCGACCTGGATGGTGGACAGCTGCCACTCGCGCCCGATGGCGTCCGTGACCTTGATGTCGATCTTGGGGCCGTAGAAGGCGCCGTCACCCTCGTTGATGGTGTACGACAGGCCCGCCGTGGCCACCGCGCCGATGAGCGCGTTGGTGGCGCGGTCCCAGTCCTCGTCCGAGCCGATGGACTTTTCCGGCCGGGTGGAGATGACGATGCGGTAGTCGAACCCGAACAGGCCCATCAGGTCGCGCACCAGCGCGATGACGCCGATGATCTCGGCTTCCAGCTGGTCGGGGCGGCACAGGATGTGCGCATCGTCCTGAGTGAACTGGCGCACGCGCAACAGGCCGTGCAGTACGCCCGACTTTTCGTGGCGGTGCACCACACCCAGTTCGAACATGCGGCGCGGCAGGTCGCGGTAGCTGCGCAGGTGGCTCTTGTAGATGAGCATGTGCGAGACGCAGTTCATGGGCTTCACGCCATAGGCGTTGTCGTCGATGACGGTGAAGTACATGTTCTCGCGGTAGTTGTCGTAGTGGCCCGACTTTTCCCACACCTCGCGGCGCAGAAGCTGCGGCCCCTGCACAAGTTCGTACCCGCGCTTCAGGTGTTCCTTGCGCAGGAAGTCCTCGAGGATGGTGCGCAGCAGCATGCCCTTGGGATGCCAGTAGACCATGCCGGGGGCGACGTCCTCGTGGAAGGCGAACAGGTCCAGCTGCTGGCCCAGCTTGCGGTGGTCGCGGCGCTTGGCTTCCTCGATCTGGTGCAGGTGGTCCTTCAGGGCCTTCGGGTCGGCAAAGGCGGTGCCGTACACCCGCGAAAGCATGCGGTTCTTCTCGTCGCCGCGCCAGTAGGCACCGGCCACGGAGAGCAGCTTGAACGCCTTCACGAAGCTGGTGTCGGGAATGTGCGGGCCGCGGCACAGGTCGACGAAGTCGCCGCTGCGGTACACGGACACCGTATCCGCCGGAATGTCGCGCACGATCTCGACCTTGTAGGTCTCGCCCATGCCCTCGAACAGGGCCACGGCCTCGTCCTTGGTCATTTCCGTGCGGGTGAAGGGATGCGCGGCAGCCACGATCTTCTGCATTTCCGCCTCGATGGCTTCGAGGTCGTCCACGGAGAAGGGGCGCTCGTAGTCGAAATCGTAGTAGAACCCGCTGTCGATGGCGGGACCGATGGTCACCTTCACCCCGGGGAACAGCTTCTGCACCGCTTCCGCCATGATGTGCGCGGCGGAGTGGCGGATGAGTTCGATGCCTTCCGGCGAATCGGCGAAGACCGGTTCGATGGTGGTGGTGTCGGCGGGCACGGTGGCGGTGAGGTCGAGCGGGGTGCCGTTGCAGCGGCAGGCTACGACATTCTTGAACTTCTTCCCGCTCAGGGCGCCCTTGAGGGCGTCACGGCAGGAGACGCCGGACTGCACGTCGAACACCTGTCCTTCGATGGTCACGTTCACGCCGAATCTCCTCGGTGAGTTTGTTGTTGCCGCCGCGCGCACCATAACAAGAAAGGGAGGCCGGAACCTCCCTCTCTGGGCTTTCGGTGTGGTAGGCACGAGCAGATTTGAACTGCTGACCCCTTCCGTGTCAAGGAAGTGCTCTCCCCCTGAGCTACGCGCCTACACCTGCGAGGCAGGAGGGGTATCTACATGGGCACGCCGTCACCGTCAAGCGGTTTTCTTTCACCATGCCCGAAAAAACGGAAAAAATGCTCTCCGGGGTGCAGCGCCCGGCTGGCCCCACGCTGCGGCCCGGCCCGGGGGCCACGCCGCCTTCGCGCGCGCACGTTACATGATAAGCAGCAGCCGGAATCTGGCAATGGGGGGCAGGCACCCTACCCCACGCGCGCGTGCGCGCCGCCCGACACGAACCGTTCGACGCCTGCCCTGCCAGATGCCCCCCCGATGCTTGGCCCGATGCCTCCCCGATGCCCTGCCTGATGTCTCGCCCGATGCCTCGCCCCATGCCTCGCCCGACACCTCGCGCACGCCCCGCGCTGCCGCCCTCTCCTGCCTGCGCACTGCGCCACCCCGCCCCCCACCTGCCCGCGCCGCGCCCACCCCTTCGCGTCTGCCCGCAACCCCTTGCGAGACAAGGCGTTCGCGCCCCATTGACAGAGTGCGCGGACAGGCGTAGCCCCTCGTCGAAATCGCCGAATTCCGCCCTGGGGGCGGAAGCGGGGGACCCAACAGCCGGTCACCCGGTACGGGGCGCATCGCCGCAAGGCGTAGGGCAATCTCTTCGGCCCGAGCCCGTCAGCTAACCTCGCAGGCGTCGAAGGGAGAGCACCCCTCCGAGCACCTTCCGTGCATCCGTCCGTTGCCATGCAGCGGGCGGCCATCGCCGGACGGACAGGCCTCGGGGTGGGGGAAGCTTTCCCCACCCTTTTCGGAGGCCTCATGTCCACCGGTTCCGATCCGTTGGGCGAAGCCGCGTCCGGCAACATGCCGGACGGCACTGCGTGCGCCTCGCCGCGCAGCGATGCCGTTGCGTCTTCGTCCGCCACCTCCTCCATCACCGGGCCCGCCGCCCCGCAAGCCTCCACCACCGGAGGCGCATCGCCCGTGCCTTCCGACGGGTCCGCGCCTGTTGCCGGTCATGAGCACATGTCCACCCAAGCATCCGATTCCGCCCCTGCCGTGTCTTCCGGCGCTCCGGCGCCGTCCGCTCCCCCCACTCCGTTCATCGAACCAGGGGCCACCCGGCCCACCCATGCCGCCGACCGCCTGCTGCCGCTGGCCCTGGCCGCGCTGGGCGTGGTGTATGGCGACATCGGCACCAGCCCCCTGTACGCCATCAAGGAATGCTTCCACGGCCTGCATGCCCTGCCCGTGACACCCACCAACATCCTGGGGGTGCTTTCGCTGGTGTTCTGGGCGCTGACCGTGGTGGTCACCATCAAGTACGTGCTGTTCATCATGCGCGCCGACAACGACGGCGAAGGCGGCATCTTCGCCCTGCTGGCCCTCCTGCGCGACGGCACCCGAGACGGTGCCCGGCAGGCCCCCGGCAGCGACGACACCACGCCCGGCGGCGCGGCAAAGCCCGCCCCCGCCCCGTCCATCTCGCGCTTTCGGCGCATGCTGCCCGTGGTGGGCATTTTCGGCGCCGCCCTGCTGTACGGCGACGGGGTGATCACCCCGGCCATCTCGGTGCTGTCCGCCGTGGAAGGGCTGGAGGTGGCCACGGAAGCCGCAGCGCCCTTCGTGCTGCCCATCACCATCGGCGTGCTGGTGGGGCTGTTCATGGCCCAGCGGCACGGCACAGAGCGCATCGGCAGGGTGTTCGGCCCGGTGATGGTGGTGTGGTTTGCGGCCATCGCCACGCTGGGCCTCATGGCCGCGCTGCGCAACCCGCAGGTGTTCGCCGCCATCAGCCCCGCCTATGCCGTGCGGTTCTTCATGGAAAACCACCTGCACGGCATCGTGGTGCTGGGCTCGGTGGTGCTGTGCATCACCGGGGGCGAGGCGCTGTACGCCGACATGGGGCACTTTGGCGCGCGGCCCATCCGCCTTTCATGGATGGCCGTGGTCTTTCCCGCGCTGATGTGCAACTATCTGGGCCAGGGCGCGGTGCTGCTGGCCGACCCGGAACTGTCCTTCAACCCGTTCTTCGCGCTGGTGCCGCGCCCGCTGCTGTACCCCATGGTGGCGCTGTCTACGGTGGCCACGGTCATCGCCTCGCAGGCCATGATATCCGGCGTGTATTCGCTGACGCAGCAAGGCATCCAGCTCGGCTTCGTGCCGCGCATGCGCATCATCCACACCTCGGAGGAAACGCGCGGCCAGATCTACCTGCCCGGCGTGAACTGGCTGCTGATGATCGCCTGCGTGGGGCTGGTGCTGGCCTTCCGCGAATCCAGCCGCCTGGCCGGGGCCTACGGCATCGCCGTCACCGCCACCATGGGCATGACCTCGCTGCTCTACTACGCCGTGGCGCGCCAGCGCTGGGGCTGGCGGCCCTGGCAGGCCGTGCCGCTGGTGGCGCTGTTCCTGGCCTTCGACGCGGCGTTCCTGTCCGCCAACCTGCTCAAGATCATGGACGGCGGCTGGTTCACCCTGTTGCTGGCCCTTGGCGTCATGACCCTGATGCTGACCTGGCGCGATGGCCGGGCCGCCCTGTCCATGCGCTTTGCCGCCGCCTCGGTGCCCTTCGGCACCTTCCTGGACGGGGTGCGCCGCACCAAGCCCCTGCGCGTGCCCGGCACGGCGGTGTTCATGTCCGTGAACCCCACGGGCACCCCGCTGCCCCTGCTGCACCACTACAAGCACAACCACACCCTGCACCAGACCGTGGTGCTGCTGACCATCGTGGCCGAACCTTCCCCCTTCGTGCCCCGGCCCGACCGGCTGGTGGTGCACAACCTGGGCGAAGGCTTCCATCGCATGGTGGCCCGCTACGGCTTCATGCAGACCCCGCGCGTGCCCGAACTGGTGCAGCTTGCCGCCGCGCGCGGCCTGCCCATGCGCATGGAAACCACCACCTTCTTCGTGGGCCGCGAAACCCTGCTCATCGGCAGCGGAAACCGCATGGCGGGCTGGCGCAAGGCGCTGTTCGCCTTCATGTCGCGCAACGCCTGGAACGCCACCACCTTCTTCGGCATTCCGCCGGGGCGGGTCATCGAAATCGGCGCGCAGGTGGAACTGTAGCGCCACAAGGCGCAACGTTTGACGGCAAATCATGGGGTGCGGCGGTCCGCAACGCAACACCCCCGCCGGGACGGGCACGACCGCGTGCACGACGCCCTTCCGCCGGAGGCATGCCGCTCCTCGCTTCCGGCGGCTGTCCGTCCCGGCCCCCCTCATCGCCCCTTCGGCATTCGCACCGCATGCGAATGCCGGGGGGCGATGTCGTTGGGCACGCCGCCCGGCATGGCAAAGGGGCCGCCCTTGCGGACGGCCCCTGCGTGTATCCCTATAGCGGCGGGCACGGGCGGTACCCGTACATATCCGCCACGACTCTCGGGGGCTGTTTCTAAATTAGGATTTTCATTCGTTGGCAAGGAAAACGAGCCTGCCATGAGGGAGTATACTTTTCTCGTATTCGACTGACATGGCAGGCGAAGTTTGACGAAGCCAACGGACTAAAAGACAATTTAGAGACAGTCCTTAGCCGATCATCTCCAGGAACGCCTCAATCCGCACCTTGAGCTGTTCGGCATCGGCCTCGGAGTAGTCCGTCTCGATGTGCAGGCTGGGCAGGTCGAACTTGTCGCGCAGGAAGTTGCGCACCTTGTACGCCTCCACGTTGTAGGTATGGCAGGCCTGCCAGGTCAGGTCCACCACGCCGTGCGGCCTGAAGTCGGCCACCAGCTGCTCCAGCAGGTCGAAGCGGCCCTGGTTGGGCGCCATGACCGAGCACGGCGTGGACAGGTAGCGGCGGGCCAGCGCGGTGAGCGGGTCGCCCGTCTCGGCCACCAGGTCGGCCTTCTTGTAGCCGGTGCAGTTTTCCATGCACACCACCTGGCCGCCGCATTCCTCGATGAGCCGCACCACCTTGTGCGACCCCATGCCCACCGGCACGCCGGTCAGCAGGATGCGCGGGCCGCCCTTGCGTTCGGGCAGGGTTCCGGCCTTGGCCGCCGCCTGCACCTCGTTCACCACGCCTTCGGCCAGTTCGATGATGGTTTCACGGTCCGGGAAGAACCCGAGCTTGAAGAGCATCTCCAGCATCTGCATGCCGGTCACCGGGGCCGGTTCCATCTGCGGCAGGTCCATCAAAGCCTTCAGCGCGCGGCGCTCGCGGTTGGCCAGCTTGATGGCGTCGGTCAGGTTCTGGTCGGTGATGGTCACCCCGAAGTCGTTTTCCACCCGCTTCACCAGCCCCGACAACTGCTCGCGCCAGAAGGGCAAGGCCTCCTCGCCCGGCGTGGAGGGCAGATGCAAGAGGTGCACGGGCTTCATCTCGCCCAGCAGTTCGAACATCTTCTTCTTGCCGTCGCAGGTGGTGTCCGCCACCACCAGGTCCGCCGCCGACAGGTACGGGCACGAACCCTCCATGGCAAACCCGAAGCTGCTCTTGATGAGCGGGCACAGGTTGCGCGGCAGCACCTGCTCGGCCGTGGCAATGGGGTCGTTGCGGGTGCCGCACAGCACCACCGGCACCGCGCCCGCCGCCAGCGCGATTTCCGCCGGCGAGTACAGACAGTACAGCCCCACCACCTTGCGGCCCGCCGCCTTGACCTCGCTGATGGCCAGGGCATTGCGTTCCGCCGCCGTCTTCAGCCGCTCGATGCTCTCCCACGTCATGTGCCTGCTCCTTTCGTTCGGATTTGAGCGTTAGCTATCTGAATCCGGGGGAAGGAACCTTTTAAAAAAGGTTCCTTCCCCCGGACCCCCATCCTCCCAAACTTTTCAATTGGGGCGCATCCATCCTGTGAGCACCCGACTGTTCACCACGGCTCCGCGCAATGCCCCGCAATTGGAAAGTTTTGGAGAAGGGGGGAGGGGGTTCGGGGGAGGGGGGCAGGACCGTTCGGCGCGCTGCGGTCGCCATC
>NZ_JAIOTY010000009.1 GCF_019931275.1 Nitratidesulfovibrio sp. SRB-5
TCCATGTCGATCCAATTTCTGGTGCACGAAGACGGCGATTCCGTCGGCGTCGTGGTTGTTGAAGGCGTCAAGGCTGGTCAGGACCTGACCGGCTGGGTGATGGCCGAAGACCGGACCATTACCTTCAAGGTGCTCAACGATATTCCGATCGGCCACAAGCTGGCCCTGAAGAACCTTTCCGTGGGTGACACCGTGATGAAGTACGGCACCGACATCGGCAAGGTCGTCGCTCCCATCAAGCAGGGCGAACACCTGCACGTTCACAACGTCAAGACCAAGAGGTGGTAGTACAATGACTGCTAATACCTTCCTCGGCTACCGCCGCGAAAATGGCCGCGTGGGCGTGCGCAACCACGTTGTCATCCTGCCCCTGGACGACCTTTCCAACGCCGCTTCGGAAGCGGTGGCCAACAACGTGAAGGGCACCATGGCCCTGCCGCACCCGTATGGCCGCCTGCAGTTTGGTGAAGACCTCGAACTGCATTTCCGGACCCTGATCGGCGTGGGCAGCAACCCCAACGTGGCTGCCGTGGTGGTCATCGGCATCGAACCCCAGTGGACCAGCCGCATCGTGGAAGGCATCGCCAAGACCGGCAAGCCGGTCGCGGGCTTCTCCATCGAGCAGAACGGCGACCACAACACCATCTGCGCCGCCTCGCGCAAGGCCAAGGAATTCATGCACTGGGCCACCGAGTTGCAGCGCGTGGAATGCCCGGTGAGCGACCTGTGGGTGTCCACCAAGTGCGGCGAATCCGACACCACCTCGGGCATCGCCTCCAACCCCACCGTGGGCAGCGCCTTCGACAAGCTGTACGAGCAGGGCTGCACGCTGCTGTTCGGTGAAACCACCGAACTGACCGGCGGCGAGCACCTGGTTGCCGAGCGCTGCGCCAACGACGAAGTGCGCAAGCAGTTCCAGTTCTTCTTTGACCGCTACGCGAAGCTGGTGGACGACCACAAGACCAGCGACCTTTCCGACTCCCAGCCCACCAAGGGCAACATCGAAGGCGGCCTGACCACCATCGAGGAAAAGGCGCTCGGCAACATCCAGAAGATCGGCCGCAAGGCCCCGGTCGTGGGCTGCCTGGACAAGGCCGAAGCCCCCACCGGCCCCGGCCTGTGGTTCATGGATTCCTCTTCCGCCGCCGCCGAAATGGTGACCCTGTGCGCCGCCGCCGGTTTCGTGGTGCACCTGTTCCCCACCGGGCAGGGCAACGTGATCGGCAACCCCATCCTTCCCGTGGTGAAGCTGTGCGCCAACCCGCGCACCGTGCGCACCATGAGCGAACACATCGACGTGGACGTGTCCGGCATCCTGCGCAAGGAACTGACCATGGACGGCGCCGGCGACAAGCTGGTGGAAATGGCCATCCGCACCGCCAACGGCCGTAACACCGCCGCCGAAGTGCTGGGCCA
>NZ_JAIOTY010000010.1 GCF_019931275.1 Nitratidesulfovibrio sp. SRB-5
CGGGTGGGCAGGGCCAGGGCATCGCGCCGGAAAGGCGGGGCCAGTCGCGTGCCGTCGGTCATGATCTCGATGACCGAGGGCTTGCGGCTCTTGCGGGCGGCGTCCAGGGCATCGGCCAGGTCGGCCTGGGTGTTCACCTTGTACCCCACGGCGCCCATGGCTTCCGCGATGGCCGCGTAGGAGTTGGACCAGATGTCCGCGCCCACGAAGCGATTGTTGTAGAAATCCACCTGGTTCTTCTTTTCCGCGCACCACGCCCCGTTGTTGTACACGGTGGCGATGACCGGCAGGTTGTACTGCACCGCGGTGGGCACCTCGAACAGGCTCATGCCCCACGCGCCGTCACCCACGATGGCCACCACCGTGTCCTCGGGGCAGGCCAGCTGCGCGCCAAGGCCCGCCTGATAGGCGAAACCGGTGTTGCCGAAGGTCAGCGTGGCCACCGAACGCTTGGCGTTGCGGAAGCGCAGGTAGCTGTTGGCCGTGGACGAGGTGTTGCCGATGTCGGTGGTGGCGATGGCGTTGTGCTCGGTGACGAAGCGCCCCACCACGTCCAGCGCCTTGCGCGGGTGCATGCGGCCTTCCATCACCGGTTCGTCGGCGATGGCGGCGATTTCCTTGTACCAGTCCTCCAGCTCGGCCTTGACCATGGCGTACACGGCGTCGTCGCGCTTGGGATTGGGCATGGCCTCGCGCACGCGGGCCAGCAGTTCCACGGCGGCGTCCTTGGCGTCGGCGCACAGGCCCACGGCCACGGGGTGGGTCTTGGCGATGTGGCGGGGGTTGATGTCGATCTGGACGATCTTGGCGGTCTTCGGGAAGTAGTTGATGTCGTACTGCGGCAGCGTGCCGAAGTAGGACAGCCGGGTGCCCACGGCCAGGATGACATCAGCCTGCTGCAGGATGCGCATGGCCGCCTTGGAACCCATGTACCCGATGGGCCCGGTCCACAGCGGATGGTCGCAGGGGAAGGCGTCGTTGTGCAGGTAGGTGCAGGCCACGGGGGCGTTGAGGTGTTCCGCCAGGGCCTTCACCGTTTCCAGCGCGCCGGAATCCACCACCCCGCGACCGGAGACGATGACCGGGCGCTTGGCAGACTTCAGCACTTCCACCGCCTCGCGGAACTGTTCCGGATTGCCGATGCC
>NZ_JAIOTY010000011.1 GCF_019931275.1 Nitratidesulfovibrio sp. SRB-5
CCAGCCTTGACGCCTTCAACAACCACGACGCCGACGGAATCGCCGTCTTCGTGCACCAGAAATTGGATCGACATGGAATTCCTCCTTGGGGAGCGTTGTTGAGGCATGTGTATGATGTCTTATGCAAGACTGTCAACGCGAAACTTGAGCTTTTTTGCCCAAGGCCCGACAGCTATTCATTAACACGCTGTAATATCCCATGTTTTTAATAGCGATTCGAGCGTCGCCCCCAGACGGCATATGTGCTGCCGCGGCACCCCAACGCGTAATATGCTGATATAAAACGCACTGTGCCCCGTGGCTGTGTGCGCGGTGAAATAATGAACGAAGCCAAGGCGCTCCATAGCGTATAAATTGATTAAACAATCAAATTGATCCGTTGCGACGCGCCGACTTTGTCATCCCGCGCGTCCGCCATGCTCATGTGTTTTTTATCCCATGGCCAACAGGCACCAACAAAATCCACTTCAACATATCAGCACGCGTACCACCCACATGGGCAGCACGCACCATCAATTTTTCATCTTTTATCATAACGCCGCACCAACATTCTGAAGTTTTATTGGCACGATCCGCCGTACTCCCCCTCTTCACAGACGGGTTCTCGGGCACGAAAAAGCGGGACGCGGATCCGTTTCCGGATCCGCGTCCACTTGGGGGGTGCCGCGCGTCAGGCGGAACGCGCGGCGATGGGGAGGATGGGATGCAAAGACAGTACGCATGCCCCACGCCTTGGCGCATCCGCCGCAAAGCGAGGCGAATGCAACCGCTAGGCGCCATGGCCAGAGCTGGCACGAGGCCACGAAAGATCAAAATTGCGGCATACGGACGCGATCATGTCGGCTTGGGCTCCCCTTCGACCGACCGGTGTCCGCGGGCCGCCCAATGACGCTCCCATGGCGGCGATGCGCGACCGCCATGGGAGCACATGCGGAGACTAGGCGCTTTCGTACAGACGGGTAAGGACGAACTCGCGATGGCCCAGCACTTCGGCGGCGGTGTTACGGCCGTTGGCGGTGCGGATGGCCATTTCCACCAGCTTGTCGCCGGCGCC